>SVLZ01000077.1 GCA_015067665.1 Oscillospiraceae bacterium
ATATTCAGAAAAGCTCTATGCAGGTCATTGAGCAGTTTATCGTTTGGGCGTTGGATAACGGCTATACCTTCCTGCCTATTACCGACAATACCCCTGATTTCCACCATCCCATCAAGAACTAAGAAAAACGCCCTGACCATTTCGGTCAGGGCATTTTTGAATGCAGTTTTGTTTCAAGATTGTAGGGGCGAACTGCGTTCGCCCGCCTCAATCTCCGTCATTCCAAAACGCTTTTTTATATTCTCAATCGCATAAACTGCAGTTTCCCTCACATCTTGGATACGGGAGTGAATATGCCGTTCCAGCAAAGCAATATCATTAGGCTCTCCTATACATCCAAGTACAGAATTAGCATAGAATAATTCAAATCTATACTTTTTATGATCCGCTTGTCTCACCCAATATCTTACTGCCTCCCGGCTTCCCATAGTGTTTGATATGCCTAATGTCATGATCGCATTGTGCCGGACGAGCCATTGTTCACTTTTACTGCAGGCGATAACAGGAGATATGTCGATTTCCTCAGGTAACTGCAATCTCCTAATATCGTTAAGCATCGCATGAAGAACATACTTGTTGGTTTCCACCGCCAAACGATCTATCAGGAATTGACAATACTCTATCTGCATATTATCGAGCAACAACTTTGCAAGTACGGAATATGCATTTTCGCGAATTTCTGCATCGGTTTTTTCTGCCCTTAGTTCAAGGAACTCTCGAAGAAGCGGAAACACTTCATTTCCCTTTATGCGCGTCTCTTTTTTCCAAAAGCGCCATTGAGGGGTATACAATTTACTGACAATAGTATCGGGCAATGACATCTCATCCAAAAGATTATACAGTTCCTCCTTTGTCATTATAATCCCCCCTCTTATAAAAATTTGTTTATTCCTAAATGTTCTGTATGCCATTTATTGCGAAACCGCGTTCGCCCGCGGGCGGATATTATCCGTCCCTACGATTCTATATGGGTATGATTGTTGATATGCTCCTCGCAGTAGCAATGGAAGCCCTTGCAGCGGGAGCAGTACCGAAATTCCAAATCGGGATGGGACACATCAGTGCGACCGCAGATGGTGCATTTGTGATTGTAGGGCGCTTTGACAGAAGCGGTGGTTGCCTCATAAGAGCCGGCGGTGGGGAAGGGTACGACCTTTGGACCGCCCTTTTTGCTCTTTTTGCCACGGAACAGCCGCCGGGCATTTGCCTGCCAGGAGATGGGGATGAGATTTAGGACATCCTTGCCGAAGAACAGGAAATAATTGGCAAGTGTAACCAGTGGGAACAGATTGAGGGGGAAGATGGAGAAGGACGTGCCGAGTACATCAATAAGTGTTCTTGCCAGATAGAACAGCGCAAAGATCCAAGCCTTCACGGGAATAATAAAGAGAAGCAAAAAATGGGTATCGGGATAAAGGGTCGCATAGGCAATAAAGAGACTGAAATTCAGGTAGCTGCCCATATCATAAAAGGAATAGGGAGGGAGAGGATAAAGGCTACCAAAAATGATCACAAAGGCTTCCATCAGAAAAAGTCCGGTAAAATAGAAAAGATTAAACCGGAATGTGCCCCAGCGGTTTTCGATGGCGCTGCCCAAGGAGAAAAAGCAAAAAAGACTAATTGCTACAAAAAGGATATTGCCGTAGCCGAAAACGGTGGTAAATACGCAGGTGAAAAGACGCCAAACCTCTCCTTTCAGGATCAGTCCGCGGTCAAAGCAGAGAGCCAAAAGCAGAATATCGTTATTTGCAAACTCGCTCATCAGATAGACGATGGCGTTGCCGATGACTATATAGAGCATCAAATTGGGAATGCCGATGCGTTGATTGCGGTAGCAGAACCGCTCGAATTTTTGCCGTAATTTCTTCAAAAAAGATCATCTCCTTTTGTGTCTTTTCTAACTATAACAGTTTTTATCCAAAAAGTCTACAAGAGATTGTGAACAAAAAACTTGACAAATCGGGAAAATGTGATAAGATACCCGAGGAAAAATGCATACAGCCTTATCAAGAGCGGTGGAGGGAGCGGCCCGATGAAACCCGGCAACCTACAAAGGGGTGGTTATCATTTCTTTGCGTGGTGCCAAATCCGACGGCAACGAGAGATGAGGATTCGAAATTGCGTACATCGAATCTTCGGTGTGCGTATTTTTTGTGTGTGAAAGGATAGAAATTATGGAAAAAAGATTATTTACTTCTGAGTGCGTGACCTGCGGTCACCCCGATAAAGTGGCAGACAGCATCTCCGATGCCATTTTGGATGCTTGCCTTGCGCAAGACCCCGGCTCCCGTGTAGCCTGCGAGACCATGGTCACCACCGATTTCTGTGTCATCTGCGGTGAAATTACCACAAAGGCGGTTGTAGATTATGCCGCGGTTGCCCGCGAGGTTATCCGCAAGATCGGCTATACCCGGGAAGGGGAGGGGTTCTGTGCCGATAGCGTTGAGATCCTCTGCAAGATCCACACCCAGTCTGCGGACATTGCGCTGGGTACCAACGACTCCGTTGGCGGCGCAGGTGATCAGGGTATGATGTTTGGCGGCGCCTGCACCCAGACGCCTGAGCTGATGCCTCTGCCTATCGCTCTGTCCAGAGCACTCTCCAACCGCCTGACCGAAGCAAAAAAGGAAGTGGATTTTATCCGTCCTGACGGCAAGACCCAAGTCAGCGTAGAGTTTGACGAAAAGGGCAATGTGCTGGGCATTGACACTGTGGTCGTATCCGTAATGCATAGCGCAGAGATTTCCCTTGAGGAGCTGCGGGCATACATTAAAAAAGAGATTATTGCACCTGTTCTTGCAAAGTACGGCTTCGCTTTGGAAAATGTTTCCCATATCCACATTAACCCTACCGGCAACTTCGTTATCGGCGGTCCTAATGGCGACACAGGTCTCACCGGCCGGAAGATCATCGTGGATACTTACGGCGGCTATTTCTCCCACGGTGGCGGTGCTTTCTCCGGCAAGGACCCCACGAAAGGAGA
Source organism: Oscillospiraceae bacterium (assembly GCA_015067665.1). GTDB lineage: Bacteria > Bacillota > Clostridia > Oscillospirales > Oscillospiraceae > Faecousia. The sequence continues at coordinate 2,984 of SVLZ01000077.1, forward strand.
CAGAAGCGCAGCTTATATGGCTCGTTATATGGCAAAGAACCTGGTAGCAGCCGGACTTGCCTCCCAGGTGCAGGTGCAGCTGGCCTATGCCATCGGTGTTGCTGAGCCCGTATCTCTGCGGGTAGACAGCTACGGTACCGGCAAGATCTCTGACGAGGAAATGACCGCGCTGCTTAGAAAGACTTGCGATATGACCCCTGCCGGTATTATCCGCAAGTTGCAGCTTCGCAACCCCATTTATGGAAAGACTGCCCTGGAAGGTCACTTCGGTGTGGACGACCAGCCGTGGGAACAGACAGATTTGGCAGAGGAACTTAAAAAATTAACGAAGGTTTAAGATTATGAATGAAAAGCTTTTTGAGATTCTGCGACACTTTCGCCTGCAGGGCGAACCGGTTTCGTGCGAGCCTTATGGCTGCGGTCATATCAACAATACCTATTTGGCGGTAACAACTACCGGTCGGCGCTATATTCTGCAGCGCATCAATCACAATACCTTTAAGAATGTAGCAGCGCTGATGGAAAATATTGCAGCTATTTCGGATCATTTGCTGCAAAAGACCGATGATCCCCGCAGCGTGATGACGCAAATCAGAACACAAAGCGGAGAAACTTATCTCTATACCGACGGAAATTATTGGCGTACCAGCGATTTTGTGGAGGGTAGTATTTGCTTGCAGCTCCCGGAAACAGACGAGGACTTTTATCAAAGTGCAATCGGCTTTGGCCGCTTCCAGCAAATGCTTTCGGATTTTCCTGCAGAAAAACTCCACGAGACCATTCCAAATTTCCATAACACACCTGACCGTTACCGTATTTTTCACGAGGTGTTAGCCCGTGACCCCATGGGACGGGCGGCAGAGGTAAAGCCGGAGATCGACTTTGTCCTTGCCCGGGAAAAGGAAATGGCCACCATATATAATGCACTGAAAGCGGGAATTTTGCCGCTGCGCGTGACACACAACGATACGAAGCTCAATAACGTTCTTTTGGATGCACAAACCCGGAAGGCCTTGTGCGTTATCGACTTAGATACCGTAATGCCAGGCTCCAGCCTTTATGATTATGGCGATTCCATTCGATTCGGTGCTGCTACCGCTGCGGAGGATGAGCAGGATCTCACAAAAATGGAGATGGATCTGAATCGGTTCCGTGTCTTTACCCGTGGATATATTGCCGCCTGCCCCGGCCTGACGGAGAAGGAACTGGAGCATATGCCTATGGGTGCAAAGACGATGACGATGGAATGCGGTGTCCGCTTCCTGACGGACTATTTAGACGGCGACCATTATTTTGCTATCCACCGGGAGGGGCATAACTTAGACCGGGCCCGTACCCAGTTTAAGCTGGTGCGCGATATGGAAAGCAAATGGGACGAGATGCATAGAATCGTCAAAGAGGAAACGAAATAATAAAAGGCGGCACAAAAGTGCCGCCAAAGCCTCCCCTGTGTAAGGGGAGGTGCCCCACAGGGGCGGAGGGGTTGTCAATCCCTCAGTCAGCTTCGCTGACAGCCCTGCCGGGCCCGCGCCCCTTTTGTCCGCGTTGCGGACATTTTCCCCGCTAACGGGGAAATCTACCCTTTACACAAGGGAGCCTTTTTGCTATCATAAGAAAAACAGCAGGAGGTGGACTATGGAAATTCTATATCAGGATAAAGATATTGTGGTTGCCATTAAGCCGCCTCGCGTGCTTTCCACCGACGAGCCGGGTGGTATGCCGGAACGCTTGCGGCAGGCTTTGGGAACGGAGAATATCCGTACCGTCCACCGCTTGGACCGGGTGGTCTCCGGCCTTATGGTGCTGGCGAGAAATGCCCGCGCTGCCTCCGAACTTTCCCGACAGATCCGTGAGGACAGCTTCCAAAAGGAATATCTGGCGGTTGTCCACGGTATCCCGCAAAAGGACGAAGACCGGCTTGTGGATCTGCTTCTTCGCAACAAGCAGGAGAAAAAGACCTATGTGGTTACAGAGCCGGCAAAGGGCGTGCAGGAGGCAATTCTTACCTATAAGACCGTAGCAAAGACGGAAAATATGGCAAAGGTGCGGATCCAGCTTATTACCGGTCGCACCCACCAGATCCGGGCCCAGTTTTCTTCCCGGAGCTTACCCT
>SVLZ01000078.1 GCA_015067665.1 Oscillospiraceae bacterium
GCGCAACGGAACCCCGTGAACCATGTCAGGTGGGGAACCAAGCAGCATTAAGCGGATCTTTCCGTGTGCCGCGGGGCTGCCGTTCCCGAGTCGGCTGTATGGAAACCGAGTGTTTGGCTCGTTCAAATGTGGGTGTGCGATCTTGTTATGAGCCGGTTCTGCGTTCATTATTGGAAAGGAGGTAGCGTATGTATCAGGCATTATATCGGAAATACCGCCCGCAGACTTTTGATGATTTGGTCGGTCAGCTGGCGGTCACACAGACCTTAAAGACCCAAGTGTCCTCCGGGCGGCTGAGCCACGCTTACTTATTTACCGGCTCCCGCGGTACCGGTAAGACCAGCAGTGCCAAGATTTTGGCCAAGGCGGTCAACTGTGAAAATCCCCAAAACGGCAATCCCTGCAACTGCTGCCCCTCCTGCCGCGCCATTGATTCCGGCGCTTGTATGGATGTGCTGGAGATCGACGCGGCATCCAATAACGGCGTAGACAATGTCCGGGACCTGCGGGACGATGCCATTTATTCGCCCTCTCAGGTAAAGATGCGCGTGTATATCATCGATGAGGTGCATATGCTGTCCATCTCGGCATTTAACGCGCTGCTGAAGATCATTGAGGAGCCGCCGGAGCATTTGCTCTTTATTCTGGCAACCACGGAGCTGCACAAAGTGCCGGCAACGATTCTCTCCCGGTGTCAGCGATTTTCTTTCCGTCGCATCAGTCAGGAGGATATTGCCGCCCGGCTTCAATATGTATCTTATCAGGAAAATATTGACCTGACCGATTCTGCTGCCCGGGTGCTTGCGCGACTGGCTGACGGCGGTATGCGTGACGGTCTGAGTCTGCTGGATCAGTGCGCCTCTGCCACCCAGGGGGAGCTGAATCCCGAGCGCGTCTATGCCTGCCTCGGTATCGCCGGTATTCAGGAATGCGGCAAGCTGATGGCCGCTATCTCCAAGCACGATACGGCAGGCGCCCTGTCTCTTCTTAACCGCTTTTATGCCGAGGGCAAGGAGTTGGGTGCGCTGCTGGATGAAATGGCCTGCCTTACCCGTGACTTTATGGTCTTAAAGGCAGCACCGAAAGAGGGAATTTCGCTCCTTTCCGGTGTGGCTTCCGATGAGGAGACCAAGGCACTTTCGGATGCTTTTTCTGTGGGAGAGCTGAGCAGGATGCTGAATCTTATTCAGCAAACTGTCAGCGGCTTTACAAGGAGCAGCAGCCGTCGGATGGATGCGGAGATGTGTATCATCAATCTGTGCCAGCCGGAACTAACGCTGGAGGCAGAGGCGCTTAATGCCCGTCTGTCCAGACTGGAAGAACAGATAAAAACCGGTGTGGTGGCAGCCCCTGCGGCAGCAGCCCCCGCGCCTGAAAAGAAAATAGAGAAGCCTGTTTCTGTGCCAAAGGTAGAGGAAACAGCCGCACCTGCTCCTACGAAGGAAGTACCTACGCAGGTGCCTGTTGGCTTTTGGACTGAGGTGGCGACCCAAATCCGTCAGGAATTGACGGCCCCGGCAGTCAGGGGTTATTTTGCCCCCAATCCCAATGCGGCCGTACAGGGCGTTTTGGTGGGGGATAGGTTGGAGCTGCGGTGCGATAACGCATTTGTGCTTGGTTTTGTCAATAAGCCGGAGATTTTGCTTTTGGCAGCCCGAAAGGCATCCAGTGTGTTAGGTTACCCGGTGCAAGCTGTGGCGGTGGATAAGAACAGCGCAGCGACCGACGCTATGGAGCATTTTATGAAACTTTCTCAGCAGCATCCCGATTGTATTCATATTAAGTAAAAGATAGTTAGGAGTTTTAAGTATGGCAAAAGGTGGATTTCGCGGTATGCCCGGTGGCGGCATGAACCAGATGGCAATGATGAAGCAGGCCCAGAAGATGCAGCAGGATATGCTGCGTATGCAGGAAGAGCTGGAAAACAAGGTCTTTACTGCCAGCGCAGGCGGTGGAATGGTCACTGCCAGCGTTTCCGGCAGCCGTGAGCTGAAGAATTTGGAGATCAAGCCTGAGGCAGTAGATCCCGATGATGTGGAGATGCTGCAGGATATGATCATTGCCGCAATCAATGAAGCGATGCGCGCTGCAGAAACCGAGTCTGCGAACAATATGTCTAAGCTGACCGGCGGTATGAACTTAGGCGGTCTGTTCTGATGCAGTACTTTCCCGCAGCTCTGCAGGAGCTGACCGATCATTTTGCCCGACTTCCCGGCATCGGCGGGAAAACCGCCCAAAGACTTGCCTTTCATGTGCTGAGTCTGCCGGAAGGAGAGGCACAGGCCTTTGCCGAGGCCATCTTAGATGCGAAACGCGCGGTGCACACCTGCCCTGTCTGTCAAAACTTGACGGATAAAGAGATTTGTCCCATTTGTGACGATCCCAGTCGGGATAAGGGGGTTATCTGCGTGGTGGCTGACCCTCGGGATGTAATCGCTATGGAGCGTTCCCGGGAGTTCGGTGGTGTCTATCACGTGCTGCACGGTGTTATCTCACCGCTGAATCACGTGACCCAAGAGGATATTCGAATCCGGGAGCTGCTGAGCCGCGTGGCAAGCGGGGATGTTCGTGAGATCATTATGGCAACAAATCCCGATACCGAGGGCGAAGCCACCGCAATGTACATTTCCCGGCTTCTGCGGCCTATGGAGATCAAGGTAACCCGACTTGCTTACGGTGTGCCTGTGGGCAGTCAGCTTGAGTATGCCGACGAGGTGACCCTTTCCCGGGCCTTGGAGGGCAGACGAGAAATATAACAAAAACCGGGAGAAATCCCGGTTTTTTGCCCTTTTGGAGGTGTTTTTATGCTCAATCGAGAGACGGTACGGATCGTGTCCGATGCAAAGACAGCGGTGCTGATGATCCACGGCATCTGCGGCACGCCTAACCATTTTCGCGCGCTGCTGCCACTTGAGGAAGCTGTTCCTGCAGATTGGTCGCTGTATAATATCGTGCTGGACGGCCATTGCGAGGATGTACCTGCCTTTGGAAAAGCTTCTATGAAAAAGTGGAAGGCACAGACAGAAAAGCTTTTTGAAGAACTTTGCAATACATATGAGAATATTGTCCTTGTGGGACATTCTATGGGAACGCTATTGTCTGTCCGGCAGGCACTCCGCAGACCGGAAAAGGTGAGGCTTCTCTTTATGGTGGCGGCGCCCACACCGCCTTTTGTGCGGCTTAGTGCGGCAAGCTATGCAGTAGGCTTGGCATTTGGTATAAAGAAGGAAAAAGCGCCTGTCTATAACGCAATGGGGATTGCCTGCGGTATGAAGCTGACCCCAAAACTGTGGCGATACATTCCTTGGATCCCACGAATGATAGAGCTGCTGCAAGAATGCAGTGTTGTTTCTAAGCTTTATAAGGATTTGCAAGTACCTTGTATTGCATGGCAATCGGAGAAGGACGAACTGGTATCTCGCCGCTCTATCAAGGTTTTACAAAAATGCGGAACGGTGCAGGTAAATGTGCTTCCCAATTCCACCCATTTCTATTACAAGGAAGGGGAGAGGGAACAGGTAGTGCAGAGCTTCCGGGAAGCTTGCAAGGCAATATAAACGGATTTCTTATACTAAAATAAAATGGCTGTGATAAGCAAGTTGTTAAACTTGAATCTTATGAAGGAGGTAGTTAGATATGACTTTATCTGAGGTGAAAGAAATTCTGCGATCGAATTCAATACTTTTTAAAGAATGTGAGTTTGCAAATGAAGCAGATTTTATAAATCATTTTTTTCCATTTGCTTGCACAAAAAACACGAAAGAGCAAAAATATTATGCGCTGATTATTCATAGCAACAATGAGAAAATGCACTTGATATTGCAATTTGAAGAGAAAAATGGCGATTTTGTTTTTTATGATTTGTATTTTGGAGATTTTTGTTTTGAGTATTTTTTGTGTGACTCGATTAATTGCGTATCTTTAGTAGAAGAAATACAGGAAATTATGAACGGAAATCACACAATAATTGTTGTGACAAATCCCAAAACAAAGCGATGGCTATCCGATAATTATTTTGACCGAAATGATATTGACGATAATATGTTTGGTGAGGTAGGTTTTCAAAAAGCAATGAAGCGCATTCGCCAAAAGAAGACATTCTGGGAAAAACTCTTAGGCTTTAATCGAAACTACGAAATCTACGATTGGAATACTTACGAGAGTATCACCAAGTAGCAGAAATAATCCAATTTGTCGAATAGTTAACCGCAGCACCGTTTTGTTTGGTGCTGCGGTTGTGTTTTTATAGTTTGGAATAGGTCTTGTCCAAGAAGCGTTGGGCGGTGATGATGGCGCGCTTGTGGGTGCCTTCACCAATCTTGCCCGCTTCGTCAAAAGCTTCTACACGGAAGGTGATGATCGGTCCTTCTACTGCAATGACTTCCGCCTCTGCCCGTACCTCTAAACCGACCGGGGTGGCGGAGATGTGGGAGATGTTTAGTTCAGTACCAACGGAGGTCTTTTCCTCCGGCAGAGCTTCTGCAATGGCTTCGCAGGCTGCGCCTTCCATTAAGGCGACCATACAAGGTGTGGCATAGACCAAGAGGTTGCCGGAGCCTACCTCCAAGGCGGTATCCTCCCGTTCCACTTCTGTATAGGCTGTGCCTTTCATTCCAACAATAATATCCATAATACATCCTCCTTTTTTCTACACTATAATGAAAAAATAAGCGGGTGTCAAGAAAGGGTTGCTATTTTTTTACAGGTGATTTATAATATAGGCAAATATTAGAAAG
>SVLZ01000013.1 GCA_015067665.1 Oscillospiraceae bacterium
TGGGTCATATCGGTGCGGTGTGCGCCGTGACGCTTGATAACGCCCTGATAGCCGTGGCCCTTAGAGATACCGGTCACGTCGATCATGTCGCCGGCTGCAAAGGTGTCAGCCTTGATCACGTCGCCAACGTTCAGCTCCTCAGCATTTTCGAGCTTGAACTCTTTCAGGTGCTTCTTAGCCTCGACGCCGGCCTTTTTCAGGTGGCCTGCTTCAGGCTTGCTCAGCTTAGATTCCTTAACGTCCTCAAAGCCAAGCTGTACGGCTACGTAGCCGTCGGTTTCGATGTTCTTCTTCTGAGTAACGACGCAGGGGCCTGCCTCCACAACGGTAACAGGAATCACCTTGCCGTTCTCATCGAAGATCTGGGTCATACCCACTTTCTTGCCGATGATTGCTTTCTTCATGTGTTTTCTCCTTTTTTAGGTTATTGGTTGACCGATGTCATTGGGTACACCGCGCCAACATGACCCGTCGCCCGTTGCCAGAGGTCTTTTCAGACCCGCAGTGCGGGCAGCGGTGAATTCGCATATATTATTTAATAATGTATACGAATTACAGCTTTATCTCAATCTCAACACCAGCGGGAAGATCCAGGCTGCTGAGGGCCTCAACGGTCTTCTGGTTGGGGTTAAGGATATCGATCAGTCTCTTGTGGGTTCTGCGCTCGAACTGCTCACGGCTGTCCTTGTACTTATGCACAGCGCGAAGGATGGTAACGACTTCCTTCTTGGTGGGCAGGGGGATGGGACCGGAAACGGCAGCGCCGTTACGCTTTGCGGTCTCAACGATTTTGGCTGCGCTGGCGTCGATCAGGTGATGATCATAAGCCTTCAGCCGGATGCGGATCATTTGGTTTGCCATTTTGTGTTTCCTCCTTGATAAAACGTACTCAGTTTTCTTGGTGTCTGGGTACGGTGAGCCACTTTTGCAACGCTACCGTGCGTATCACTCTGAGCCAAGAAAAATGGTCGACCCAAGGCCGACCTTTCCCCTGCCGCAGCGATATACGCAGCGTAAACAGAAGCAGTTCAGCCGCCCGATGACCGGACATACTCCGTAGAAGTTACCGCCACTTGGCGCAATCTCCTACATCATCGCAGTGCGATATGCAGACTTTTCCCGCACACGCTCGATCATTTTAACACGCACGGCGCCGTTTGTCAACTGTTTTTTCATTATAAATCACAAAATTTTTATAATAATTTTGTGTGTTTCGTAGAAAATTTTTACCATCATTTTCCGCCAAAAACGGATGTCATTCTGAGCGGAGGCGTAGCCGGAGTGGCAGAATCTACGCACCGAAAAACCGCTGCAATGAGCAGATAATGCGAAGTCTCGGCCCCCTCTCTGAGGGGGCTGGCAGAAATCTTTGATTTCTGACTGGGGGAGTGTCCCACCTTTAGAACTACACTCCCTCCGTCTTTTGCTCGTTCCTCGCAAAATCCACCTCCCTCAAAGAGGGAGGCAAGGCTTTGTCCGCTTGCGAACACCTCAACTGTCAATTATTAAGGGCAAGCAGTTCCCTGCTTGCCCTCTTATTCACTCTTCAATTCTCTGAATATCCGCGCCCAAAGCAGTCATCTTTTCAATAAGCTGCTCATAGCCGCGCTCCACATAATGGATATTGTCTACATAGGTGGTACCCCGTGCAGAAAGGCCGGCAATAATCAGTGCCGCACCGGCCCGGAGATCCTTCGCAGTCACCGACGCACCGGAAAGCCGGGGTGTACCGGTCACAACAGCGGTCTTGCCGTTGATTTGAATATCCGCGCCCATAGCCGTAAGCTCATTGCAGTAGCCAAAGAACCGGGTCTCGTAGACATTCTCCGTCAGCTTGCTCACACCGTCCGCCAACGTCATACACACACAGATCTGGGCCTGCATATCTGTAGGGAAGCCGGGATAGGGTCGGGTTTTTACGGTGGTACAGGTCAAATTGCCGTTGGAAACGATCCGAATAGAATCGTCAAAATTCTGGATGCTCGCACCCATTTCCTCTAACTTAGAGGTAATGCATTCCATATGCTTAGGGATGACGTTCTTTACCAGCACATCTCCACCAACCGCTGCAACTGCCGCAAGATAGGTGCCCGCCTCAATTTGGTCAGGAATAATGGCATAAGTGCCGCCGGTGAGCTTCTGTACACCGCGAATCTTAATGGTGTCCGTACCTGCACCGGAGATGTCTGCACCCATGGTGTTCAGGAAGTTGGCAAGGTCAACGATATGGGGCTCCTTTGCCGCGTTTTCGATGATGGTCTGACCGGGCAGCAGTGTGGCTGCCATAATAATATTCATCGTCGCGCCAACGCTGACCACGTCCAGGCTCACCCGGTTGCCGCAAAGGCCATTTTCACCGGCACAGAGCCGCACATACTCATCCGTCTCATCCACCTTAGCACCCAGCGCCTTAAAGCCCTTAATGTGCTGGTCGATGGGACGATTTGCAAAATTACAGCCGCCGGGCAGCGCCACATCCGCCTGACCGAAACGGGACAGCAGCGCGCCCATAAGGTAGTAGCTTGCACGCATCTTTTTTACAAACTCAGGATTTGGCTTGGTGCTGCGAATATAGGTAGCGTCCAAAGTGACCGCACCACCGGGCAGCTTTTCCACCACAACACCCAAATCCTGCAAAATTGTAAGAATTACGCGAACATCGGAAATATCCGGTACATTCTCCACCCGGCACTTTCCCTCGATCAATATGGCAGCAGGCAAAATAGCCACAGCCGCATTTTTCGCGCCGCTTATCGTAACGGAGCCCCGCAAAGGGTTACCTCCGTGAATTTCATATCTTGCCAAGGATGATCCTCTCCTTGCGAATAATTAATCATTACGCACGGTATTATACCACATTTTCCGACTTATGTAAAGTACTTTCTTACCGGCGCAGCCCCTTGGGGTAGTGATTTTTCAGTACGCTGCCGTCGCCCTTGCCCCAACCGATGCTATAGCCGTCTACCATTACAAGGCACCAACCGCCAACAGACGACGGCACCACATCACCGTGGAGATAATCTGCTGTTTCCTTACTGTCTGCGGCATAGGACTGGACATTTTTCGCAGTCTTTAGCCACAGCGCCAAAGCGTGAGCCGGCAAAAAGCGCCCCTTGCGCATCTCTCCCAGCTCCAAACCCGGACGGAGCACGCGAAGACCTTTCAGCTCCGGCATTTCCGGGTGTGCCCAGTATAGCGTTTCACCAAAGCAAACCGCCTTGCCCGCAGGAAGTACAATGCCCATTTCCTTAGCAAAGGCGTCCCACTCCTTGGGCAGCTTCTCCCCTTTTTCGTTTACATCAGGTGTCTGCTCTTCCCCATTCTTTCGCAGAACTGCCACAAAATGACCCTCTCCCAACAGCTTATGGGGCCAAAGCCGGAACATGCCTGTTCCCACCTTAGAAAACCAAGGTACATCCACATCCTCCGCTGTAAATTCCGGATGCTCTGCCAAAAAGGCAGCCACCGTCTCCTCATTTTCCTCCGGTGCAAAGGTGCAGGTGGAGTAAACCAATCTGCCGCCGGGTCGCAGGAGCTTTGCGGCATCGCGCAAAATCACCCGCTGCCGGTCCGCGCACATCCGAACAGTCTCTTCACTCCAATCGGTAACAGCTGCCTCTTCCTTACGGAACATACCCTCGCCGGAGCAAGGCGCATCCACCAACACCCGGTCAAAGAACCCGGGCAGCCGCCGACCCAGATTCTCCGTATTTTCGTTGGTAACAAGGGCATTGGCCACCCCAAGCCGCTCTATATTTTGGGACAAAATCTTCGCCCGCTTGGGACTCCATTCGTTGCAAAGGAGAAAGCCCTTCCCTTTCATCCGTCCGGCAATTTGGGTAGACTTACCGCCGGGCGCTGCGCACAGATCGCAGATCCGTTCACCGGGCTGTGGGTCTAATAGCGCCACTGCCGACATTGCGCTTGCCTCCTGTAAATAGTATACGCCGCACTCGTGATATGGGTGCAGACCGGGCCGCGCATCGGACGCATAATAATAGCCATTTTCTTCCCATGGCACAATCTCCCCTACAAAAGGAAGATCTGCCCTCTCCCCTTTCAGCGGATTAAATCGCAGGGCCACCGCCCGGGGACGCTCCAAGCTCTGCAAATACGCCGGGTATTCCTCCCCCAGCATATCTTTCATTCTGTTTAAAAACTCCAAAGGAAGCATCATTTTCCTCCCATATCGAAATGCCTTCCCCTGGGGGAAGGTGCCCCGCAAGGGGCGGATGAGGGATTTCTTGCACCAATATTGCTATGCAGGAACGACAATGCAACAAGGGAGCCCCTCATCCGACAAAATCAGAGATTTTTGCCACCTTCTCCCAGGAGAAGGCATTTCCATTCTACCACACATTCCCACAAATTACCACATAAAAAAGCGGTGCAGCCGAAGCTGCACCGCATATTTTATAGAATTATTCCTCGTCCTTCTTTGCGTCGTCGATGATCTTCTGCTGATTTGCCTTGGGCACTTCCTCATAGCGAACGAACTCAAGCGTAAAGGAGCCGCGCGCCTGGGTCATAGCCCGCAGGTCGATGGCATAGCTGCCCATCTCAGCCATCGGCACTTCTGCTTCCACAACGGTGTTGCCGTCAGCATCGGGGTTCATACCCATAGGACGGCCACGGCGCTTGCTCAGATCACCCATTACGTCGCCAACGTAGGCTTCGGGAACGGTGACGGCCAGTGCGCCGATAGGCTCCAGCAGAGTAGGACCGGCATTGGGCATTGCTTCCTTGAAGGCAAGGATCGCAGCCAGCTTAAATGCCATTTCGTTGGAGTCGACGGGGTGGTAAGAGCCATCGTAAAGAACAGCCTTAAGACCAACCATAGGATAGCCGGCCAACGGGCCCTTCTGAACAGCTTCCTGAATACCCTTTTCAACAGCGGGATAGAAGTTCTTGGGAACGGAGCCGCCAAAGACCTCTTCTGCAAAGATCATTTCGTCCTGCTCATCCTGCGGCTCGAAGCGAACCCAAACGTCACCGAACTGGCCGGAACCACCGGTCTGCTTCTTATGACGGCCGTGGGCCTGAACAGTCTTCTTGATCTTTTCGCGGTAAGCGACCTTCGCGGTATCCAAAACAGCGTCCACACCGAAGCGGCTCTTCAGCTTTGCAACCAGCACATCCAGATGCTGATCACCTGCACCGGAGATAACGACCTGCTTGGTCTCTGCATTATTAACCACCTTGAAGGAGGGATCTTCTTCATTCAGTCTGTGCAGACCTGCAGCAACCTTATCTTCCTGACCCTTCACCTTGGGAGTGATGGCCATAGAGTAGCAGGCAGGTGCGTAAGGCAGACCCTTGAGGGAGACGACCTTACGGGCATCGCACAGGGTATCGCCGGTCTTAACCTTATCCATCTTACCGATGGCACCGATGTCACCGCAGGTAAGCTCCTTGACCTCAGTGGCCTTCTTGCCGCACATAGAGTAGAGGCGGCCCAGCTTCTCCGTCTCACCGGTACGGGCATTGACCAGCGCAGTATCGGAAGTGATGCTGCCGGAGAGGACCTTAATGAAGGAGTACTTGCCGTACTGATCGGAAATGGTCTTCCAAACGAAGGCAGAGGGAACACCGCCGGGAGAAACAACAAATTCCTCGGTGGTGCCATCGGCCAAGGTTGCCTTGTGATAGTTGCCCTCGATGGGATTGGGCAGCAGGTCGATAATGTGATCCATCAGCATCAGGCTGCCCAGGCAGGTAACGCCGGAACCACACAGAACAGGGAACATACTCAGATCCTTAACACCCTGATGCAGACCCTTGATCATTTCCGCATATGTAAAGGGCTCTTCGTTGAAGAACTTATCCATCAGCTCTTCGTCGGTCTCTGCAACTGCTTCCATCAGAGCATAGTTGAAGTCCGTAATGACATCTTCCTTGCCGGCGGGAACAGCGATCTCTACGCGCTTGAGGTTCTGCATCTCGTATGCGCGCTTATTGAGCACGTCGATAATACCGGTGACCTTCCGATTGCCGTCCCAAATAGGAATGACAACGGGAGCGATCTTGTTGCCGTACTTTTCACGCAGTGCCTCGAAGGTCGCGTTATAATCAGAGTTATCCTCGTCTACTTTAGAGATGTAGATAAAGCGAGGCATATTACGCTGCTCGCAGTACTTCCAAGCCTTCTCGAAGCCTACAGTGATGCCGTCCTTAGCAGAGATGACCAGAATCGCTGCATCGGCTGCGCGGAGCGCTTCCACGGTAGCGCCGGCAAAATCAAATGCGCCGGGGGTGTCCAGCACGTTGATACGCACGTTCTTGTAGTCCAGAGGAACCACGGAGGTAGAAATAGAAATATTACGGCGAATCTCCTCGGGGTCAAAATCACAAACCGTATTGCCGTCGGCATTCTTGCCAATGCGGTCGATGGCGCCAGTCATATAAAGTAAGCTTTCCGCCAGAGCGGTCTTGCCGCTGCCGCTATGGCCCAGCAGACAAATATTGCGAATAGAATTAGCTGTGTGCATAATAAATTATCTCCTTTTGCTTCCTTTGTGGCCAAAAACCACATTAAGGCAATTATACACGAAAGCACCACTCATTTCAATGATTATTTTGGTAAAAATGCAAATTCGTCTCTATGTCACAAAACAAGCACCGATTTTCGGTCATTTCCACGAAAAGCATCTGTTTCCGCCCCGTATACACCCATCGTCCCCCGTATCCTGCGTAGGGGACGATGCCCAAATCGTCCCGCCATCACCGCACCTCGTTAACCGACAATTGATAATTGACAATTGACAATTGACAATGGTGGTATCGCTTCGCGATGATTTTAATATATCCCCTCAAAAAGCGGTGTCATCCTGAACAACGGATAATTGTCAACTGTCAACTGTCCATTGTCCATTAAAAAAGCCTTCCCTGTCGGGAAGGCTTTTTCTTATAAAGCTCTTGTCCACTCTGTGATCAGGTAGCCGGGAATCATCCAGATAGCCTGATAGAGCAGAATATTCAGAGGGGTCAGCAGCTCGGTGCGCCCCAGTAAGGTCAGGGCCACCATAGCGCCTAAGCCAAGGATGCCACCTAAAATATGGATGATCATACCGTAGGTAACTGCGTGATAGTAGGCTCTGCCGCCAACGATGGCATAACCGTAAGCAGGCAGGGAGGGACGGACGCACAATGCCATCACCCGATCTTCTTTCCCTACGGTAATTTTCCGCAGGCGCTCCCGCTCCTCAGGGGCAGGGCGCAGCAGCTTCTTGGGTCGGATGCCAAATTTGCTTTGCAGGAAGGTGCCGCTCAGTACCAGATCCTCTGTCACCAGCATCGGCTTTACGCGCCTGCTTCCGCAAAGGACCCGCAGACCGTGGGCAACCATTCTGCTCTTTACATAATTGACCGCCAGCAGACAGGAGAACTTTCCGTCCAGCGCGATGCCGATGCCGCCGGGCAAACGAATATCTGCCGGTACGTCCACATTGAAAGCCTTCAGCATCGGCAATGTACCGATCAGCACCACCGCGCCTTCTACACCGCCGCCAATACCGCCGGCATAGGCCTTATAGCTTTCCACCTCATAGGTTTCCACGTTGTAGCTCTCTTTCAGCTCTTTCAGCAGCGGTGCCAGACTGCCGCCCTCGCGGGCAGCTACTGCAGCGGCATAGCCGATGACCTTTGCCGGCACATGCTCGCCATAGAACTTTACACCGTTGAGCTTTACTGTATCCGCCGGGAAAAGGTCCTCCCCGGTAATGGGAAACCGTGCCTTGCAGGCAAGGCCCTTGGCGCCTTTCCAGCCACAGATAACCACACCCAATTTGGAGAACTTCCGCTCCAAAAGCAGTGCAGGTCTTGCCACCGTGATAAACATTGTTGCAGGCATAGCTACCAAAAGCGAAGCGGAAAACACCTGCACACCCAGCGCAACACCCTTCATTGCCACAGCCACACCGCCGATCACGAGGGCTGCGATCAAGGCGCCAAAACAGTACCACCCCAGCACCTTATGGGGTGTCTCTTCCTCACCGTAGGTATCCATAAGGTGATCCACATCACCGTCACAACGGACAAAGCCGGTCACATCCCCGTCATAATTCATCTTTTTACCAATACCGGAGAGCACTTTTGCGCCTCGCATGGTATCCATCCGGGAGGTGTCGGCCTTTCGCTGTATTGCCACACTCCAAAGAGACATAAAGACCTGAATACAAAAGGCCGCTGTGCAAGGTACTCGCAGCGCACCTAAGCAAAGGGCGCAGTCCACGAGGCAGACGAAGAAGGTAAAGGCGAGGAGCGTATTCGGGGTAAAGCGGAGCCTCCCCAAATCAAAGAGTCCCTCTACCAGTTGGAACGCGCCCAGGAATGCGGAAACCAAAAGCAGCAGCAGCTGGCTGAAAATCATCAGCCGCAGCCGATCCTCCGGCACGTAGCCCATAGCATACAGCACCGTCGTGCCGATGGCCAAGACCGCCACCAGAAAACTCAGTAGTATTACCGTCTGAATACCGGCAATGCCCTTTTCCCGCAGCGCATAATACTGCCGCTCAGGGCCTTCCACGATTTTCCGGCGCATGATCTGGAAAGGTGTACGCAGCACCTTCGGTCCGGAACGTCTTCCCGAGACACGGGTCGTATCCTCTTCCGCAAAACGGCGGAGCTCCTCTTCCTCATAAAGCGGGGTATACCGACGGGTCTCCTCTTCCGCCTCTGCCGGTGCAAAAGACTTTGTCTCCTCCTGCGCAGAAATCGGCACAAACCGCTTCGTATCGTCCGATGCGGGAGGCGGTGTAAATACCTTCGTCTCCTGCTGCGCAGTTACCTCTTGTTCCCGGCTGGCCTGCACCACATCCTCCAAGGGGATGGTATCTTTCATTTTATCGCCGCTGTCGGACAGCTTTTCTTTCGCGGGCTTGTTGCTAAACTCCCGGATAATATCCTCTAAGTCCAGCTCCAGCTTATCATTTTCTGCCATTTTTTACCTCCTTTGCCGCACTGCCTCATAAAGTAGGACAGATGCAGCCACAGACGCATTTAGGGATGTGATTTTTCCCTTCATAGGAATGTGTACGGTCACATCGCAGTTTTTCTGTACCAAGCGGCTCATTCCCTCCCCCTCAGAACCGACTACAATGGCCGTCGGGCCGGTGAGGTCTGCCTCGTACATAGGGACCGAGCCTTCCGCAGCAGTGCCGAAGATCCAAACGCCCTTCTCCTTTAGTTCCTCGATGGTGGCGTTCAGGTTGGTCACCCGTGCCACCTTCATATGCTCAATAGCGCCGGCAGATGCCTTTGCCACCACCGCCGTCAGTCCCACGCTGCGGCGCTTTGGAATGATCACACCGTGGGCGCCGGCACATTCCGCAGTACGGATGATCGCGCCCAGGTTATGGGGATCGGTCAGCTCATCGCAGAGGATGATCAGGGCATTCTCGCCCCGGTCTGCCGCCTCCTGCAAAATATCGTCTACAGAAAAATATTCTCTCGCCGCCGCCAGAGCAATGACACCCTGATGGGCGCGGGTGGTGCTCATCATATCTAATTTCCGACGGTCTACCGGCACAACAACCGCACCGGCCTCCTTGGCATCTGCAGCCAGCTTTTGAAGTGCCCGGTCGGTCTCTCCGGATGCGATAAAAACTTTATCGATGGTTCTGCCGCTGCGGAGCGCCTCCTGCAGCGCATTACGCCCCTCTAACTGTCCTTCATTCTCCTCTTCCACAGGTGCAGGTGCCGCCTGTCTTTTGGGTGCAAACTGCTTTCTATTTTTATCGGTTCTCTCGTTTCTCATAAGGAGTCCCCCTCAGTCACTAAGCTCGTTATTTAACGCCGTAGGGAACGGATTTATCCGTTCCACAATGCGGAATGCATAAATGCATTCCCTACAATTTCTTTTGACAACACATTATCATCTGACTGTAACCTACATTTCTTTTATTGTAACAGATTTTCCCACAGTGGACAACAGAAATTTTCCCGGAAATGCAATTTTTTTCTTACAATAGGGACGTTCACAGAAAATTTACCCAAAATCGACCCTTTTTCATTGCATAGGCCGCTTTTTTGTGGTAAAATACCAAAGAATATGATTTCCCAAGGAGGAATAAATATATGGATCAAAACAACGAGCGGAAGCCGGATCAAAACGGCAAACCGCCAAAGAGCAAACTGCCCCTTCTGCTATTTTCCGTGGTGGTGATTTTGATCATCGGTATGATCTACGGTATGATCTCCGACGGTCAGTATACCAAGACCACCTTTTCCGAATTTATGAACGATGTAGAAGCCGGCAAAATCGACGAGGTAGAGCTCCACTATGACCGCATCTACTATATGACCAAGGAAGAAGCCGCCAAACCGGAGCGGGAGCAGAAAGCCTGCTTTACGGGTCTTCCCAACGGCAATGTGCTGGCGCTGGCAGAGACCTTGAATGCCAAAGGCATCAAAGTCAATCAGGTCATCGTAGAAGACAATTCCACCATCCTGATGATCCTTTTGTACGTCGCCGGCATCGGCCTTATGTTCTTCTTGATGAACGGCCTGACCCGCAAAATGGGCAATGGCGGCCTCGGTGCCATCGGTGCCAGCAAGGCAAAGGTCTATATGGAGAAAAAGACCGGTGTTACTTTTAAGGACGTTGCCGGTCAGGACGAGGCAAAGGAAAGTCTGCAGGAGATCATCGACTTTTTGCACAACCCCACCAAGTACACAGAGATCGGTGCCAAGCTGCCCAAGGGCGCCCTGCTGGTAGGCTCTCCCGGTACGGGTAAGACCCTCCTTGCCAAGGCTGTTGCCGGTGAAGCCAATGTGCCGTTTTTCTCCATCTCCGGCTCAGACTTTGTAGAAATGTTTGTCGGTGTAGGCGCAAGCCGTGTCCGCGATCTGTTCCAGCAGGCTGCAAAAGTCGCCCCTTGTATTATCTTTATTGACGAAATTGACGCCGTGGGCCGCAGCCGTGACTCCCGCTACGGCGGCAACTCCGAGCACGAGCAGACCCTGAACCAGCTGCTGGGTGAAATTGACGGCTTCGATTCCTCCAAGGGTATCGTCTGTCTTGCCGCCACCAACCGTCCTGAGATCCTCGACAAAGCCCTTCTCCGCCCCGGTCGTTTTGACCGTCGAATCGTGGTAGATACCCCCAACCTGCAAGGCAGATTGGACACACTGAAGGTCCACACCCGGAAAATCAAGCTGTCGGAAGATGTAGATCTGCATAAGATCGCCCAAGCCACCGCCGGCGCCGTTGGCGCCGACCTTGCAAACCTTGTCAACGAGGCTGCTCTCCGGGCAGTCCGCAAGGGTCGCACTGCCGTCAATCAGGAGGATCTGCTGATCTCCTTTGAGACTGTCATTGCCGGTGCGGAAAAGAAAAATACCGTGCTGAGCGACAAGGAAAAGAAATTAGTTGCCTACCACGAGGTTGGTCACGCACTGATCTCCGCCCTCGATAAAGAAGAGACCCCTGTCACAAAAATTACCATTGTACCCCACACCGACGGTGCTCTGGGCTACACGCTCTACCTGCCGGAGGAAGAAAAATTCCTCTCCACCCGTGAGGAGCTGCTGGTACAGATCCGCTCCTTGGTAGGCGGCAGAGCCGCAGAGGATGTGGTGTTTGGTACGCAGACCACCGGTGCCGCCAACGACCTGCAGCGGGCAACCGCGCTGGCACGGAAGATGGTGGCTATGTTCGGTATGAATGAAACCCTTGGTCTTATGACCTCTGCCACCGTGGAGCATCAGTACCTGGAGGGCCGCAGCTATATGGACTGCTCCGATGAAACTGCCGCGCTGGTAGACCGGGAAGTGCAAAAGCTCCTTGCCACCTGCTACGCTTCCGCTAAGGAAACCCTCCAGAATAACCGGAAGCTATTGGACGATATTGCCGCATTACTGCTGGAAAAAGAGACCATCACCGGCGACGAAATGATGGCGATCATCAACCCTCCCACCGAGGAATTGCCCGCAGAAGAAACACCCACCGAAAGCGAATTGACAGTTGACAATTGACAGTTGACAATTCTCTAAAAACGCACAAAGGACCGTCCATCGGACGGTCCTTATTTCATTCGTCCGCAAAGCGGACACCTTAATTGTCAATTGATAATTGTCAATTATCCATTTTAATGATCTCGACCAGCATATCCACGCACTTTTCCATATCCTCTACGGGGATATATTCAAAGCGACCGTGGAAATTTTCACCACCGGTACAAAGATTGGGGCAAGGCAGACCCATATAGGAAAGTCTTGCGCCATCCGTACCGCCCCGAATGGGGACAGTACGGGGATTCATACCCACCTTCTGCATAGCTGCCCGTGCCCGGTCAACGATGTACATACAGGGGGTGATCTTATTTTTCATATTGTAGTAGCTGTCCCGGAGGGCTACCTGGGCTGTGCCCTTGCCATACTTTTCGTCGATCCGGCAGGCCGCCGCCACCATCAAATCCTTCTTCTCCTCGAATTTTTCCATATCGTGGTCACGGATGATGTAGCGAAGAACCGTCTCCTCCACCTGTCCCTTCATATCGGTCAGGTGAATAAAGCCCTCATAGCCTTCTGTATGTTCCGGGCGCTGGTCAGCGGGCAGGAGCGCGTTGTACTCCATCGCCACCAGCTGGGAGTTGATCATCTTATCCTTTGCCCCACCGGGGTGAATGCTTAAACCCCGGACTGTGACCTTGGCACCGGCGGCATTGAAGTTTTCATACTCAATTTCACCGATGGCGCCACCGTCTACCGTATAGGCATATTCCGCATCAAAGCCGCTGACATCAAAAAGATCTGCACCGCGCCCGATCTCTTCATCCGGTGTAAAGCCGATCTTCAGTGTCGCGTGTTTTTTGACCTTCATAAGCCGTTCTGCCGCAGTCATAATCTCTGCTACACCGGCCTTATTATCCGCGCCCAAAAGGGTTGTGCCGTCAGTAACGATCAGGTGCTTGCCTACGTGGTTTTTAAGGCTCTGATAGTTTTCTTCCCGCAGCCAGATATTCTTTTCCTCGTTAAGGCACACATCGCCGCCCTTATATTCTACGATTTTCGCCTTTACGTCCCTGCCGGATGCGTCCGGCGCCGTATCCATATGGGCGATAAGACCAATGACCGGCAATTCCGGGTCACCGGGCACCGTGCCATATACATAGCCGTGCTCATCAATGCGGGCATCGGAGATGCCCATCGCAAGCATTTCCTCAACAATTGCCGCACCCAGCAGCTTCTGCCCCTCGGTAGAAGGACAGGTATCGGAAAATTCATCGGATGTGGTTTCAAAAGAGACATATTTCAAAAAACGTTCCGTAACAGATGCCATATTCGCACTCCTAATTCATCCTTGGAGGTATGCCGTTCAATCCCTTCCCCCAGGCGGAGGTGGCTGAACGTAAGTGAAGCCGGAAGAGGAATGCAGGCACAAATCCTCTATAAAACACAACTGTGCAGACTTTTTCTGCACGCCGTTCCTCACCCGTCTTTTGCTTCGCAAAATCCCCCCTCTCCCCGGGAGAGGGGTTATCTGCTGTGCCTTGATGTAAGAGCCGCCACAACAGCGGCGGCTCCCATAATGCTTAATAATTACTTAGCAGCATTCACAAGATCCGCAGTATCCTGCGCGATCATCAGCTCCTCGTTGGTGGGCACGACCCAAACCTCCACCTTGGAGTCGGGAGTGGAGATCTTCAGCTCCTTGCCACGCTTCTTGTTGAGCTCAGGATCGATCTTAACACCCAAGAAGCCCAAGTACTCGCAGACACCTGCGCGAACACCGCCGTCGTTTTCACCAACGCCTGCGGTGAAGGTCAGCACATCGATGCCGTTGAGAGCAGCCGCGTAAGCGCCAACAAACTTAGCAACCTCGTAGCAGAACTTGTCACGAGCCAGTGCGCAATCCTCGTTGCCCTCTGCAGCGCCGTTCTCCAGATCACGGAAGTCGGAGGAAACACCGGAGATCGCCAGCATACCGGACTTCTTGTTGAGGATGTTCAGGCACTCGTCAACGCTGTAGCCATACTTATTGCACAAAAACTGCACAACAGCGGGATCAATGTCACCGGAACGAGTACCCATCGGCACACCGGCCAGAGGTGTCAGACCCATGGTGGTATCCTGGCACTTGCCGTCCTTCACAGCGGACATAGAGGAGCCGTTGCCCAGGTGGCAGTTGACCATCTTAAATTCCTTCTTACCCACAAGCTCAGCAGTGCGCTTTGCCACATACTTGTGAGAAGTGCCGTGGAAGCCGTAGCGACGGATGGAGTCGTTTTTGTAGTACTCGGTGGGGATGGCATAGCGGTAAGCCTTAGGAGGCATAGTCATGTGGAATGCAGTGTCAAACACAGCGACCTGGGGGGTGCTGGGCATAACTGCCTGACAAGCCTCGATACCCATCAGGTTCGCAGGATTGTGGAGAGGTCCCAGAGGGATGCACTTCTTGATGGCCGCGATCACTTCGTCGTTAATAATGCAGGAATCGAAGAATTCCATACCGCCGTGGAGCACGCGGTGACCCACCGCGTCGATCTCGTCAACGCTCTTGATAACACCAACTTCTGCATCCTGCAGAATTGCCAAGGTAGCCGCAATGGCCTCAGAGTGGGTGGGCATAGGAATATCACGGACGATCTTCTCGTCGCCGACCTTGTGGTTCAGGCGACCGTCGATGCCGATACGCTCACACAGACCCTTTGCGGAGACCTCACCGGTCTGGGGATCCATCAGCTGATACTTGAGGCTGGAAGAGCCAGCATTGATAATCAGAATGTTCACTTAAACTTCCTCCTAAAATAAATTGATTTTCTTATGATTTGTGGTAAAATAAACATACAGTATTATTGTATACCAAATTTACAAATTTCTCAACCCCTAAATATAAATTTTTCCAAAAAAGGAGGGAAAACTTTTGATAATCACGGGTATTATTTGCGAATACAATCCTTTTCACAACGGACATGCCAAGCAAATCGCCGCTGTGCGGCAGGAATTCGGCGCAAATGACGGCATCGTTTGCCTGATGAGCGGCAATTTTGTCCAGCGTGCAGCCCCGGCGATCCTTGATAAATCTCTCCGGGCAGAGGCCGCCATCCGCTGTGGCGCGGATTTGGTTTTGGAGCTTCCCATCCCCTACGCGCTGAGCAGCGCAGAGGGCTTTGCCGCCGGTGGCGTAGCCATTTTATCTAAATTCTGCCACCGTCTTTCTTTCGGTGCGGAAACAGCGAATAAGGAAACCCTTCTTTCGCTGGCCGATGCGCTGCGCGCCCCCGACTTCTCCCCTGCCCTGCGCAGTGGCTTAGACGAGGGGCTCAGCTTCCCTGCCGCCCGTCAAAAAGCGCTGGAGAAAATGGGTCTGGATGCCACCCTGCTTCATTCCCCCAATAATATCCTTGCCGTAGAATACTGCAAAGCCATTCTCTCCCAAAACAGCGCCTTAGAACCTTGTCCTATGAAACGCGACGGCAGCTACCACGCAGAATTCCCCGACGTGGAAAATCCCTCTGCCACCTCTCTGCGGACGCAGCTGTATGAAGGAACGGACATCTCACCTTACATCCCCCAAAGCTGCTGCTCCCTTTTCCAAAACGCGCCCCTGCATAGTATGGATGCCGCCCAGCGCGCCATTTTAGCGAAGCTGCGTACAATGACCGACGAGGAATTTGCTGCCCTCCCCGGTGGCTCCGAAGGCTTGTGGCGGAAGCTGATGCACGCTGCCCGTCGGTGCGCCACGGTGGAAGAAATCGCCACCGCCGTCAAATCCAAACGCTATACCCGCACCCGGATCGACCGGATGATCCTCTGCGCCTTTTTAGGCATTACAGAGGAGATGCGCACATCGCCCGTGCCCTATGTCCGCGTTCTCGCCTTCAATGACCGGGGCAGAGAGATTTTGCGATCTGCCCGTGAAGCTTTGGACATTGCCAACGCAGGCGAGCCACGTGAGGGCGATTATGCCGCCTTAGAAACCCGCTGTGGCAGACTGTACGGTCTCTTTGCCGAAGATACACCCGCCCTCCCCAATCTTGAGGAAACCCGCAGGGTACGGTATGTCAATTGACAATTGACAGTTGACAGTTGACAGTTGATAATTGAGAATTGACAATTCTTGTTGTCATTGCGAACCAGCGCGCACGCTGGTGTGGCAATCCTCCGCAAACGCCTTCCTCTGTCATCCCGCGTGTAGTCGAGGGATCCGTTCCCCTCGTAGGGGCGACCATCGGTCGTCCGGCAGCAGATTCCTCGATTTCGCATCGGTTTGCGGCGAAAAGGCAGCACTCCCTTGCCCGGACGGGCAATGCCCGCCCCTACAATCTCTGTCGATGGTGCAACTATCAACTATCCATTGGCAATTCTCAATTCTAAATCACCTCCTTGTCCCATACCATAGGACAAAGGGGTGATTTTTTTGCGTAAGGCCATACCCATTTTTTATAGCGCATTACTGCTGACCGGAGTAAATCTGCTGCTGCGGTTCGTCTCCACGTCCTTTCAGGTCTTTGTCTCTGCAAAAATCGGCGCAGCGGGTGTGGGACTGCTGCAGCTTGTCCTTTCCGTGGGCGCAATGTCCGTCACAGCAGGTATGGCAGGCGTGCGCACCACCACGATGTACCTGACTGCCGAAGAGCTTGGAAAAAACCGCCCCCAAAATATCCGCTGGATCCTGAAGGCCTGCTTTTTATTCAGCATCCTCGCCGCCGGAACAGTGGCATTGCTGCTGTACTTCTTCGCGCCGCAGATCGCAGCGAATTGGATCGGTGACGAACGCACCACCGGCGCGCTCCGGCTGTATGCCTGCTTTTTGCCGCTGATCTGCCTGTGCGGTGTAATGACCGGCTATTTCACCGCTGCCAACCGCATCGGTACATTGGCAGCCGTGGAGGTAGCCGAGCAGGCGCTGTCATTGACCGTCACAATGAGCCTTTTGACCCTATGGGCAGAGAACGACCCGGCAAAAGCCTGCCTTTGTATCATTTTCGGCAGCGGCATGGGAACGATTTTGACCCTTGTTACCCTCCTCATCCTCCGCGCGCTGCAAAAAAGCCCCTGCGGCGAACCCATTCCGGTACGCAGCCGTCTGCTGCGATGTGCCGTGCCTCTTGCCCTCGCAGACGACCTAAAAGCCGGCATCTCCACCACCGAAAACCTGATGGTACCCAAGCGGCTTGCTCTGTTTATGGGCGATATGGCGCCCCTTGCGGCATTCGGCACGGTGTCGGGAATGGTCTTTCCGGTGCTGATGTTCCCGGCAGCCATTTTATTTGCCCTTGCGGAGCTGCTCATCCCGGAGCTTGCCCGTTGTGATGCCGCCGGCAGTCGGCGGCGCATTCGCTACTTAACCGGCAGAACACTAAAGGTAGCGCTGCTTTACGGTCTTCTATGCGGCGGCATTTTATATCTCCTTGCCGAGCCCCTGTGTCTTTCCCTCTATGGCAGCCCCCAGGCCGCGCGGGAGCTGCAGCGCTACGCGCTCCTCGCGCCTATGCTCTACTGCGATGCAATGACCGATGCAATGACCAAAGGCCTGGGGCAGCAAACCGCCTGCGTCCGCTATAATATCTTCACATCCTCCCTCGATGTACTGTTTTTGTACATACTTCTCCCCTATTACGGAATGGATGGCTATTTCTTTAGCTTTCTCGTCACCCATCTCATTAACTTTCTGCTGAGCCTGCGACGGCTGCTGAAGATCTCCGGGCGACAGATCCAGCCCACAAGGCCGCTGCTTGCGTGCCTTTGTACCGTCCTCGGTGCAGTTATTTCTGCCATTGCGCCCCACCCGGCCGTCCGTGCAACCGCATTCCCCTTGCTCCTCTGCTGTCTATTGACTCTCTGCGATGTAATTGGAAAAGCCGATATAAAGTGGCTGCAAGGCCTTTTATATAAAAGATGAAAGGCACCGCTTTTGGCGGTGCCTTCAGAGTATCAAAAAAGCCGCCAACCGTCAAAACGCAAGTAAAGGAACGGATTACAGCGCAAAGCCTTGTCCTTCGGGAGAAGGTGGCAAAAATCTTTGATTTTTGACAGATGCGGGGAGAAAAAGCTTGCTGCGCAAGGCGTTTTGACTTACATCACAATCCGCACTCTACCGTACCACCTGTACGCCGACGAGTGCGGATTGCTTGTCTTGGCGGCTCCTTTGCCCTCTGCCAGTCTGTCAAAAAACAAGTTCTTTGACAGACTGAAAAACAGAGCAAGCATCTCGCTTGCTCTGTTTTTGTACTTTATAGTATCTGTTCAATATGACCGGACTGCACTGCAAACGGTGCCTGTCCCGGCAAATGCAGGGCCGCCTCTGTGTTTTCGGGCAAAGTAACCTCTGCGGTAAAGCGATTGCCTTCCTTCTTCCATACAAAGGAGATCAGTCCGCGGGGTGTTTCGGTCTTTACAGCTGCGCTGCAGCTGTCTTCAAAGAAATAGGGTTTCAGGCAGCATTTATCATAGGCAATACCGGCATTTTGCAGGCCGCCGATATTGCGGAACATCCAGTTCACAACATCTGCATACATATGGTGGTTCTGAGAACCGAAGCTGGTGTTTTCCCAGCACTCCCACAAGGTCGTCGCGCCGAGCTTTTTCCAGTAGCCGTAGGAAGGATAGTCATCACGGTCCACAGTTTTATATGCAATATCCGTATAGCCATATGCAGAGAGCGCATTGAGCAGCGCCTTAAGACCCAAAATGCCGACTTTGTAGCTGTAGCGGTCTTCTTCTACTACACGCGCCAGCTTTGCAGCGATGTTCTCTGCCTGCACACCTTCCACAATGCGGAAATAAAGCACCTCTGCCAGCGCGCCCTGACCGTTATTGTCTACGCAGTCATCCTGAATGAAGCGGTTATGGATGGCGGCCTTTGTTTCCTCTGCTTCCTTATGGTAGCGCTGCGCCTTTTCTGCTTCACCGGCAAAGTCTGCCATTTTTGCCATAATCTGCTGCATTGCGTAGTAATAACAGGAGTCGGACAAGGTGTTGTCCATTAGCTTCAAATCAGGCAGATCCGGGGGGCACCAGTCGGACAGGCCATAGCAGACAAGACCCTCTCGACGGTAATACTTGGCATATTCCAAATACCGCTGTGCCGGCTCATAAACCAGCTCTAAGAGAGAGCGGTCTCCGTTTTCCAAATACTGCTCATAGGGCAGGAAGAACAACGCACAGTCCCATGCAGGACCACTGCCCCAGTTATGCCCCCAGCCACCGGTAGGCGCAATGCCGGGAAGCTGTCCGTTAATGCGCTGGCTGTCAGCAATATCGGCGAGCCACTTTCGATAGGCCTCCTTCATATCGAACTGGCAAACCGCATAGCCCGATGAGATCACTGCATCACCTGTCCAACCGTTCTTTTCGCGGTGGGGACAATCTTCGGAAATACCGTGGAAATTGCTGAGGAAGGAGCGGATGCCTGCATCCTGAATCCAATTAAGCAGCTCGCTGGAGGACCGGAAAGTGCCCTTTTGGCGCAGGTCGGTATGGACGAAATAAGAGGTCAGGGCATCCAAACTCGGTTCTGCGGTTATACCCGTCAGCTCTGCGTAGCGGAAGCCGTGGTATACAAAACTGGGTTTCCAGCACTCTATGCCTTCGCCGCGGAAGGTGTACTTATCCACTGAAAAATCCTCAGTATCCAGCACATAGCAAGAAATATTGCTTTGATCCAGCTCTTTGCCACTTAGCTTTTCACTGTAGCGAATCGCAGCGGTCTCCCCTGCTTTTCCCGCCATCTTAAGTCCCACATAGCCGGAAACATTCTTGCCGAAATCAAAAACCCAGCCCTTTTCCGATCTCCACATATCTACCGCCGGGAGAATCTCACACTCCCGCATAGGGGGCAAAAGCTGAGGAACCAACTTGCCTGCAGGCGGACGCACGATGACGGCAGCATTCCAATGACTATCGTCATAGCCATTTTCTCTCCAACCATCCTCTTTCCGCGCATCGTAGTACTCACCGGTGCGGAGACAGTTATGGACTGTAGGGCCGTCAGAAGTCTGCTTCCAGCTATCGTCACTGAAAAGAACCTCTTTCCCATTCACATTCAGCTGTAGCAGCAATTTGGCAGAATCCCGCCACGGTGCCTGATAGAAACCCCAAGTATCGTGGGCCGTTTGGTTGTAAAAGCCATCTCCTAAACAGACCGCCACTACATTTTCGCCCTGCACCAGCAGATCCGTCACATCATAGGTGCAGTAAAGCACCCGCTTATCGTAATCCGTAAAGGCGGGAGAAAGCACTTCATCCCCTACCCGCTGACCGTTTACATAAAGCACGAAGCTACCCAAGCCAGAGATAAAGCATTGCGCCTGACCTGCTTTTTCCAAAGAAAATGTCTTACGAAGCTGCAATGCCGGGCTTTTTTCACCGGTGGTTCTGGTGACGATCGGATTGCCGTTTCCGATCCACCTCGCTCTCCTAAATAATTCCATATGCTTCTCCTTATGTCAGAATTCTTCTTCCTGATAGTGGAATGTCATTCGATACTGCTTTGGGGTGGTCTTGAAATGCTCCTTAAAGATGCGGATAAAATAGCTCAGCGAATCGTAACCGACCGCCGAGGATATCTGCAAAATATCCTGCTGGGTCGTTCGCAGCAGCATCGCTGCGTAATTCATACGGGCAACAAGCAGATACTCGTTCAGGGTTTGCCCCGTATACTGCAAAAACAGTCTGGTTAAATGCCGATGGCTGAAGTAGGTCAGTTCTGTCAGCTCTGAGGCCTTTCTGCAAATATTTTGGGGCTTTTGGATTTCGTTGATAAAGTTGTTCAGCCACTCCGGGTAGACCTGATTGAGCACCGGGTCTTTGCGGTAAATCAGCTTTACTACCTCGATCCACATAAGCTTTGTCAGCGCAGTAATTCTTTTCTGGTTAGATACATTGGTAATTTGAATTGCATGGAGGGTTTTCTGCAGTTCTCTGCTGACACTGTTTCCCACCATATAAAACATTGGATTCTTTACCGCATTGATGCTTTCATAGAGGCTTCCGTCCACAAATTCCAGCAGTTCCCGAAAGTATTCATCGGAGATCATTACGTTAAGCTGGGCATAGTCGTCCGAGGCATCTGTGAAGCAATGCAAGTCACTGGGATGGATCAAATAGCCCATGCCCTCAGTCAGTATCTGCTGCCCCTTCTCGGTGACATGCGTCACGCTGCCGCCGACAACGAAGAAAAATTCCCAGTAATTATGATCGTGCAGCTCCGGATAATCCTGACAAAACAGATGGAAATGCATCTGCGTTTCCGGATAGTCAAAATCCTCCTGATATATGACGGTCTTCATAGTCTTTTATCCCCCTCCGGGTAGTGGTTTTATAGGTTAAATTCTGTTTGGTAGCGGTGGTTGAGCTGTCTGAGCACTTCAAAGAGCCGTTGTCCACGGAGGCTGTCCGCTGCGTAGCTGTACTCCACAGAGCCTTCATTGAGATTAAAATTCCAAAGCAGGCATATCTGCACACCGGCATCCACAAAATCGTTGCCGATCTCTCGGAAGGAGGTCATATCCTCATCACTTCCGCCGCCCCATTCCCCTACGAAATAGGCCTTTTTCTGCTCTCTTGCCGCCTGCATCACGTAGGACAGGTACTGAGAAAGGGAAAGGTCCTTGCCGAAGGTTTTCTGAGACTGGAAATATACGTGCTCGCTGATCGTATCCACACCCTCCGGTGTAAACATAGCCGTAATATGCTTGTACTCCTCATAAGTATCCTGATTCCAAGAGTTGTACTTGAGCTGGTTATACTGAGAGGGACGCAGCGTGGCATTGCCGGAGGTGATCATCCGACCGGTATTGTCTATGGCGTGGATAGCTTGGCTAAACCGCACAATTGCATAGTTTACGTCCTCTGCAGACAAGTAATCCTCTTTGGTTCTTTGGGTGCGCTTACTGTGAGACGGCAGGGCAGGCATATGCTCGTCTGCATTGGGAAGATCACAGCTCAGATTAAACTCATTGCCAAACTCCCAAGCAAAGATTGCCTTGCTGTCTTTCAGTTTAGACACCACATTCGTGGTGTAATCGCAAAGGAACTGCACAGTCTTACTGTCTGCCCGGCCCCAGCTGCGCAGCGGCTCGTCATAATAGTCCGGCACCGCGTGATACAGCCAGAAAAAGCTGGGAATGAGACCAATTTCCAACTGTTCTGCGTAATTTACGATTTGGCGCAGCAGCTCCAAATAGGCTTCCGGGCTTTTCATATAATACTGCAGATCGTTATAGGAATAACCGCCGCAGTTGAAGCGAACGATAGAAATACCGTTTTCCTTCAGTACATCCAGTGTCCGCTTGGCTTCCGCAGGCGAAAAATCGTCAAAGCACTGGTTAAACAGGTTATAGCAGTTGGTGCCGGCCACATACAAATCCTTGCCGGCAAGCTGCATTATGCCGTTATTGTCTACTTGAATACCGTAATGGTTGGTGTTTTTCCAATAGTTTTCCATATCTTCCTCCTCACCGGGCGCATCCGTCGGGTCAGTCGTATCGGGATCAGTCGGATCCGTAGGCATCGGATCCGTGGGCGGCGCATCGGTAGGCTCCGTTACACCGGGATCAGTAGTCGGCGGTATGGCCGGCGTACTCTGGCAGCCGTAAACCGTCCCCGCCACAATGACAAAGGAAAGGAGCAAGCAAATAAGTCTTCGTTCCATTTTCATTCTTCCCTTTATTATACCATAATTGTTTTACTTTTCAATCTGCCGACCTACAGAATACTTGCAGGTCGGCAGATTTTTAATTAAATTATTGCATTAGCGAAACAGGTTTGTAAAGAAATCGATGATCATTGCGATCAGGTTTTTGATCCATGCGATGAACCCGGTCTCCTGAGGCGCAGGCTCTACGGAAGGCTCGGTGGGCACAGGCTCTGTAGGCGCTTCTGTAGATTCTACTACACCCACAGTAAATTCGGTGATCTCAGAGGTGATCTCATATTCATTGCGGATGGTGGAGTAGTACTGCAGCTTTACATTTTTCCCGTCCTCCGAGAAATAAAACATAGCCACCATACCCGTGGGACCAAGTGTCTTATCCATATCCTGCGGATCGATCAATATCTGTGTGACGGTGTTGCCGTGGACACCGGTCTGGGTGGAGATCTGAACATTGTCTACATCGATATGTCCACAAAGTACTATCTTAATGTTCTCATATTGAGAGATAAACTTATCCCACATATGATCGCCGTCATTGACACCACCGGTAGTACTGGGAGGAACTTCCTCTGTATAATCCAATGTCGTATAGTTCCTATACATATAGGCATGGGTCGTAATAATAACATTGTGGTCAGGGTAGCGCGCAATGATCTCGCCTGCCCACTCGATCACATCATCACCAAAGCCATAGTCCAAGGCAAAAATGAGGTACTTTACTTCGCCTACCTGAAGCAGCCGCCAGGTATTTGCCATTTTGTCGTTAAAGGCACCCTGGATGCTGTCCTGGTAGTCCATATCGGAGCCCAGATACAGTTCAAACTGATCCTTGCCGTCGTGGTTGCCGCGGACTTGAGAATGGGGAACACCGCTTTCTCCCAGCAGCCAGAAGCTTTTCTGGGCGCGATGCCATTCCTGGGTGGAGTTGCCGTCAGTAATATCACCAAGGCCCATTACATAGGCGATCTTCTTTTCCTCTGCATTGTCTACGATCCACTGATAGATCTTATAATACTCCTCGGGATAGAGACGGTTGACATTCTGGGTATCACCTACTACCGCAAAGGAGTAAGCGTACTCCCCTACCGGCTCCACCTCAGTGGACCATTGAGGCTCACCCGTATACTCTGCAGCGGCAGCCGGACCGACCAAGGCTGCCTGCATCAGAAGAAGGCACAGCACCAAGCTTAAAACGCGGGTGATCTTCATATCCTTCATCCTTTCTTATGGACTGCTGCTTATTTTTGCCGCAGCAGAACCACGCTCTGGGGTGCCAGCTCCAGCGTCAAAACCAAGTTTTCAGTCGTCAGGGTCTCGGATGCCGCGATTAGGCTGTCGCCCGCAGGAAGCGCATCCCGACTGTAAACATACACCTCATATTCGCCGACAAGCTCACCGTTCTGCAAAGCAAGCTTCAGCGCATCGCCCTCGGCATTGCCGTTGGCAAGTACATAGACCCATTTGCCGTCCTCGCCCTTAAAGGCAGTACCGGCAGCAAAATCATTCTTAAGATCAATGGGGTAAACCTCAGCGCCCTTTTGTACATGCTTACTCATAAGGGAAAAAGCGTAATACTGGGGCCGCACCTCATAATCTTCCTCTATCGTCCTGTAATACTCCTGATCCGGATAATACAGCTCCTTGCTGCCCTTCCACAGGCCCAGCATCATCATTTCCGAGTAGGAGGCATTGAGGGCATAGTACTGGTCAAACAGCACCCAATAGCTGGCACCGGCTGCGCCCGCGTTGTAGAAGTTCAGCATTTCGCGAACCAGCAAAACGCCCCGCTCATAGAGATCGATGTCACTCTGACGGGTAGATCCGGTATTTTGGTTGGAACCGAATTCGCCGATCACATGGGGTTTTCCGGTATTGCGGGTAATGTTAATATTCTCTTCTTCCCACGCCAAAATGTCGGAATTGGGGGTATTGTAACCGAAAATATAGGTATGAGAGTTATAAATATCTGTAATTTCATCCAGTTCCGTCATCGTGTTTTCCAGCCAGAAAGCACGCACATCGGTGTTATCGCTGAGATTAAAGAGGACGCTGTCTCGAATACCGTCCGCCTTAAAGCGGGCATCCAACGCCAGGCAAAGCTCCTTATATGCTTCAAAGCTGACTTCATTATTAATGATGTAGCTCCAGCAAGGCTCGTTGACCGGCGTCACCTCGGTAATACAGGTGTAACCCTTTTGCTGCAGCAGCTGCACATAGGCAGAGAAAGTCTCCGCAAATTCCTCGGGATACAGTGTGCCGATCATCCAGTTATTGCCGCTGTTCCCCTTAGCCAGGAAATGGCCGCCCTGGGCCTTGATCGCTTCCATCGTATCAAGATCTGCCAATGATATAGCTGCTTCTGCGCCCCAAAGGGTAAGGTTGACATCAATGCCGTTTTCCTGCGCCAGATCCAGCACCTTATAAAGACTCCGCATCTCCACAGAATCCGTGGTAAGAGCATCCCAGTTAATGACGCTGCTGTCTGCATCGTCGTTCAGAGGCTCCAGCCAGGAGGGCCGCAGCATCACACGAAAACGGTCAATGCCCATTTCCTTCACACGGCGCTCTACGATCGCCCAATCCTCTTCCTTAAAGACACCGCGCTGTACGCCCGCAGAGAAGAAATGGGGGTCAAATTCCACGCTGGTGCCGTAAATATTCACACCGGTCAGTGCGCCTACCGTCACATGGCTGTAACCTTCAGGTACTACCAATTGCTGAGGCGGGTCGGTAGGCTCAGTAGGTGTCTCCACTGCCGGGGGAACACAAGCCGCTAAGGGCAGCACCATTGTAAATGTAAGCAGGAGCGCCAGAAATCTGCCAAAGTGATTGTTCCTACGCATAGGTTTCTTCCTCCTAATTTTACTTGTTTGTATAGATCACAAAGGATCTCGGTGCGACGGTATCGGTAATGACGCGGCCGTCTGCTTCCACAGTACCGCTATCGCCAATTACCTGATTATCGGTAGGCACATCCGCCTCATCATAGACATAGCGGCTAAGCGCACCGGGGTAACTGTCCATATTCACGAAGCTGACTTTCTTGGCATCGTCGCCGTTGTTGACCACGCAGTAGCTCCACTTGTCCCCCTGCCGGAAGGCAACAGCTACGATATTGTCATCGCTGCTCTTGATGGGGAAAATCACATCGCTTTCCTCGATGAAACGGGTGAACATAGAGTAGGAGTAGTACACCGGACGGCAGTTATAGCCCTCGTCGGCAAAGCCCCACAGGCCCATATCCATAATATTGCCGGTATTAAAGTCGCTTCTGCCGTAGTACTGGCTGAACAGTACCCAGTAGGACATACCTTGGCTGCCCATATTAAACATATTCAGACCGATGCGCGCAATTTCCAAACCGCGCTCAGGAGTATACTTATCGAAGGTCTGGTGAGAGCCTGCGCCGTTGCAGGTACCAAACTCGCCCCAAATATGGGGGACACCCGGATACTCGTCTGCCCATTGCTTCCACTCATTGAGATTGTAGCTTGGCAGATCATAGCAGATCTCCTGATTGGACATATCCCGCATAGATTCCTGGGTTTCCTGATTATAGGTATCGCCAAGACTGTAGGTGTGGGAGTTGGCCACATCGATGATGCCATCCAGATTCATAAGGGTCTTTGCCATCCAAACAGGGTCCCGGGCATCGTCAGACAGGTTAAAGAGTACATCGTCACGAATGCCCTTTTCCTGGAAAGCACCGTGCATCTTGGTGCACAGGTTGCAGTATTCTTCATTTGCCTTGTTGCCAAAGTAAATAGCGTTCGGCTCATTAAACAATGTGACCTCGCGGATGCAGGTGTAGTCCTTTTCTTCACGCAGGTACTTAATGCAGTCGGCGAAGCAAGAGACAAAGAGTTCCTCATATTCCACACTGGGAGGCGTAACCCACACAGAATTGTCCTTCTGACGCATAAAACCGGGTGTGCCGTTGTCAACACCCCACATGGTGATATTGACCTTCATATCGAACTTCATAGCAGAGTCCAGCACTCTGTACAGGGATTTCATACAATCGGTATCCCAATCATAAATACCGGCTTCCGTATTGGTTTCATTGATAATAAACCAACTGGGCAGCAGCATTACCCGAATACGCTTCAGGTTCATAGCCTCCATCCGCTCTTCAAACAGAGCCCAGTCTTCTTCCTTGCAGGTCCACTGGGTACCGTTAGAAATACCGCTTAGGCCCACATTCTGGGAGAAGAAATGGGGATCAAGCTCTGTACCGACGCCGAAAACGACCTCATTGCCGTCTTCCTTATCGATGGTCAGAACCACGTCTGCATCTGCAGGCGGGGTTTTATTGGCAGTATCCGCAGGTTCGGTGGGCTGGGTGGGATCTCCCTGGGGCAGCAGTGCGCAAGCTGCCAAGGAAAGTACCATACCGATGGCCAGCAGGATGGAAATCAACTTTTTCATAGGATTCCTCCGTTCTTATGGTTTCCTGTAAGCAAGATACCGCCCGCCCGAACGGACGAGCGGCATCCCAGCTTAGCTCTTATTTAGCATACTTATCTGCGAAATAACGCAGTCCGGACTGATACTGCTGATCGATCCAGGTGAAGTAATCCGCATAGGTGTTGCGCAGACCGAGGTACTCCTGCAGGAGCTGGGTAGGTGTCTTGCCCTGATTCTTCAGACCAACCCAAGCGTAGGAACGGATCTCGTCAACATACTGACCGTCCAGCTCGGTGACAGCAGTAGAGAACTGTCTGGGTGCTTCAGGCATCCAGATGCCCTCCGTCTCGGGAGAACCGAACTGCGGGAACTGATAGTACAGCTCTGTGTACCACAGCTTCTCTGTAGTGTTGTAGTGCGCGCAAATACGGTCGGATACATTGATGTTGGGCAGCAGCAGATACTTGCCGGCATAGGGTGCCTTGACAAGATACTCATCAACCTTGTCACTGGGGTATGCCCAAGTCTTATAGGTCACACCGTTGCTGACAAAGTCATCACCCTCGACCCAGTCAACACCCTTGACGCCGTACTGGCACAGCTCGTAGTTCTCTGCCTTGGAATAAGTCCAGTCAAGGAACTTGACGAGAACAGGATAGTTCTCAGAGCGGTAAGGCATGATCATACCGTAGAAGCTGCGGAAGGTCTTCAGGTTGCCGTTGACGATCTGCTTGCCGCTCTCGTCGTACAGGCTTTCACCCTTCTCGTTTTCGCTGGCGAAGGGAGCAATGATCATCAGCTCCTCGGAGCCGGTGTTGGCTGCGTAGAACTTCTTAGACAGGTTAATAAGCTGCTCTGCGGTGGGATATGCCAGATAAGCAGCAGCAGTACCGGCAACAAACCAGGTCTGACGCTGGTCGTCCGTAACATTGTTGCTCTCGCTCTCCCAGATGCCGTCCTTGGACCAGTTGTACATCAGATCCACATACTTGCTCCAGTTGGGAGTGAACTGCTGGGGTACAAATTTGCCGTTGGCATCCAAACCGAAGCCGGACATTGTGTCAACGCCAAAAGCAGTCGCGACGGTACGCTGCAGATCCCAGGGTGCGCCGACAACGGGGATGCTCACATCATTGCCGCTGTCTTCCTTAATGGCGCGCATAACCTTCTCGAACTCGGAAACAGTCATGCTCTTGTAGCCCGGGTTGGTGATGTCATAATCATCGGGATCCAGGCCGGTCTTAGACTGAACAGCAGCCATCAGGTCCTTACGCATCAGAATACCAAAGCCACCCTCCTTAACGAAGGAGGTCAGAGCAGTACGGTAGTACTCGCCATCATAGGGGAAGTAACCGGAACGGTCAGCAATGTTATCGGTGTCGTTCTTCTGGATAGCAGCAAGAATGTTGGAGCCGTACTGTGCAAGCACGGGATCCAGATCGATAACAGACTCGACATCCTTGGCGTACTTCGTGATGGCACTGCCGGTGTCCTCGCTCAGGTAGTGGATAATGCCGTCGATGTTCTTATTCTTGTTGTTGAAGTTTACATCCACGATATCGGTGATCTGGGTGTTGGTGTAGATCTTCACATCCAAAACGATCTTGATACCGGTGTCATTATAGAACTTCTCCTCGATGGCGGCCTTGACTGCCTCGTCGCGCTCGCCATCGGTCATACCCGAATCCCGGGCACGGTAGATGGTCAGGGTGTAGGTTTTGCCTGTGTCAATGTTAATGTTGCCGGGGCCGTCAGTAGTACCACCACAAGCGGCGCACATCAGCAGAGAGCAAAGTGCTAAAACGAGTGCAAGAATCTTTTTCAGTTTCATAGTCGTTTCCTCCGTTTTCGTTTATTCTTTTACGCCACCCATCACCATACCGTTAATGTAGAACTTCTGCAGGAAGGGATAGAGCAGGATCATTGGCATAGAGCCTAAGATGACCGCCGCATATTGCAGGGTCTGCTGAGGGATGATCACATTTCCGGCACTGGCATAGATGCCGCTCACATCATCCAGCAGCTGCTGAATCAGGTACTGCAGAGGGTACTTATCACGGGAGGTAATGAAGAGCATAGGACCTACAAAGTTGTTCCAGTTGGAAACTGCGGCAAACAGTGCAACCGTTACGATCACCGGCAGAGACAGCGGAATATAAATCTTGCGTAATATCTGGAAATCCGTTGCGCCGTCGATCTTTGCAGCCTCCTCGAGGCCGCTGGGGATAGACATAAAATAGTTACGCATCAAAATGGCGTAATAGGGTGCCATTGCGCCGGGGATAATGATGGCAAGCAGTGAGTCGTCAAAGAACTCAGAGACCGTCAAATAGTAAGGGACCAGACCGCCGGAAAAAAGCATCGTAAAGATCATATAGATAGAGAAGAATTTTCTTCCTCTTAGATATTTCTTTGACAACGGGTAAGCATACAGCATAGATACCGCAGTGGTTACCAGCGTACCGCCGATGGTCAGGATCAGGGAGTTTCCGATAGAGCGCAGCATTTGGTCATCCGTTGTCAAAAGGAAATGATAGGCTTCCAGGCTCCATTTGACCGGCAGGAAGGTAAATCCGTTTTTTACAAAGGCGATCTCATCGGAAAGGGATGCAGAAATGATGTAAATGTAGGGTACAACAAAAATCAGCGACAGCACTACCAGGGCTGTGTAGTTAAAAATATTAAATGCGATTCTTCCTTTTGTCGGCTTCATAGCATCACCACAGTCCTTCCTGGCCCTGTTTCCTTACCAGCCAGTTTGATCCGGCCATCAACAGTGCACCCGCAATACTTTGCACAAGTCCGACTGCTGTGGCGTCGCCCCAACCGCGGAAGCTGCCCTTCAAGGTCTTATACACCCAAGTGCCAAGGACCTCTGTTGTTTCGCTCAAAATCGAGCTTTCGCCCACAAGGGCATAGATATGTTCAAAATCATCTTTGACAATGCCGGCCACACAGAGAATAAATGTCATCGTGATGGCGGGCATAATGCCGGGAATCGTCACATGGATGCACTGGCGCAGTCTGCTTGCGCCGTCCACCTTTGCCGCTTCATACAGATCCGGATTGATATTTGTGATGGCCGATAAGAATACGATGGTACCCCAGCCCACATTTTTCCAGATGCCGCTGATGGTGATCACACCCGGCCACCACTTTGGCTCTGCATACCAGAATACCGGATCGCCGCCAAGAGCTACAATGATCTTGTTGAGCACGCCACCGTCTCTTGCAAGGAACATATAGACGATGGACGAAACGATCACCCAGGAAATGAAATACGGCAGGTTTGCAATGGTTTGGACCGTTTTCTTAAACCGTTTGCAAACGACTTCGTTGAGCATCAGTGCCAGGATAATGGAGGATGGGAACGCAAAGATGATCTTCAGCATACCGATAAACAGGGTATTGCCTGCCATTTCCCAAAATCCTTCACTGCCAAGCGTATATATGAAATTTTCGAAGTTGTTCCACGGACTGCCTGTAATGCCGTAACGGGGAGCGTAATCCTTAAACGCCAGCTGCAAACCATACATTGGAATATAGCTGAACATAAACAGGCACAAAAAGCCCGGTATAAACATAATATAGAGCCGCCAATTGCGCAGCACGCTCAGGGTACGGTTTGTACCAAGTCTTTTGGGTTTTTGCTTCATATGTCTCCTTAAGCCGAGGGAAATCGAACATCGACAGCCCCACAGCAGTTCTTTTGGTTGTATTTTTCCTTATCTTCCTTGCCTTGCTTCAGGCTGCCGCAGACGGTTATTCCTGCGGCAGCCCTTTTAGGTTGCTTAGTTCTTGTGTCGGGGCTGCAGGATGCAGCCCCGCACATTCATTTTCAGGAAATAGAGTCCAGAACCTCTACCTTAACAACGGTGAATTCACAGCCGCCGTTGAATGCGCCCATAGCGGACAGGGTGCAGTCAGGCATAAACTTCTCAGCAGAATCTACGATGTCATACTTTACGATGAAGGCGCCCTTCTCTGCATCATAGGAGCAGCGGGAATCCTTGATCTGATGCGCTCCGACCTTGGTCAGAGTGCCGTTAGCAGGACCAGCCCAGATATGGATCTCTACGCCGTAGTACTTGCCGCCTTCAACCAGGTAGCGAAGCTGGTAAGCAACGGTGAACTCTTCGCCTACAGCACCCAGGCTGTAGAAGTTCAGCTGTGCCAACTCAGTGGAGTTAACACCACCCAAATTGATCATCATACCTTCGTGACCGAGACGCAGGCCGAGACCGCCGTCCCAACCGGAGCAAGAGCCGGTCATATTAATGTAGAATCTGTGTGCATCTGCGGTATGGGTCAAGGTAACAGCAGCAATGTTTTCATTCAGGTTGGCAATTACCTTACCACAGCCATCCTGACCTGCAGGTACAGTAAAGGGATCGTTCAGCAGAACCTGTGCAGACTCACCATTGAGGATGTTTTCCCAGCCCTGAACATCGGCGCCGGGAGCGCCGGCCAGCTTCTCGACCTTGCTGACAGTCCAAGCGCAGTCGCCGTTCAGCGCGCCCAGAATAACAGCCTTGATCTCACTGGGAGTCATATTCGCAGCACTGGTGAATGCCTTGCTGCTGATGACGAGGGAATCGGTATCTGCATCGTACTTCACATTATCGCTGCCACCGGCTGCAAACTTGCACTTAGTAAGCACGCCGCCAGCCTCGCCCAGCCAAGTATCCAGCTTAACGCCGGTGGAGTAGCCGTAGGCATCGGTAATGTAGGTCAGCTTGTAAACAAGGGTGTATTCCTTGTCATTGATCGCACCGTTGTAGACAGCGCCGCCAAGCCAAACCGTATTGCCATCCGCGTTGGGGCCGCCAACACGGACTTCGAAGCCATCGTTGGTCAAACGCAGGAACAAGCCGCCGGACCAGCCCTCTGCAGTACCGGTCAGGTTCAGGCACAGCGCGCCCTTAGAAACATTGCTGCCCTTGAAAGTAACGGCAATGTAATCCTCGTTGGCATTCTGACCAAGCAGCTTATAGTAGTCACCGGTATCGCCGCCCATCTGAACAGGCTCGGTGATGAAGTTGTTGCCGGAGCCGAAATTAATCTGATAGCCATCGGGGATCTTGGGATCCTCGGGGCAAGTGCAGGACTGACCGTCCATCCGGAACTCCTTGATCACCATAGAGCCGTTATAAACTGCTGCGAAGAAAGGACCGGAGTAGATGTTATTTACTTCTGCCTCATCGGAGGTAAAGTCGGAGAGCTTCTTGTAGATGGCGTCTACGCCATCCTCCAGACCGACGATACCGCCTCTCTCGCTAATAGCATTCCACTTCAGTGCCTTACCGTTGATCCAGGTCTGAACACGGATGTACTCTACACCGTCGATCACAACATTCTTGGTCTGGTACTCAAAGAGGATATCATTACCCAAAAGGAATCTCCAGAATTCCCAGTTGGTATTGCCGTAGATGTTGGAATCGTGGCCGTGGCCGGAGAGGGAGATGCCATCGTTGGTGAAGCGGAGCACCAGACCCTGAGGCCATTCGTTATTCTTGTACTGACCGCGGAGGTTGAACATAACGACCTGCATCTTCTCCACGTTCAAGAGCATAGAGACCTTTTCGTCGTAGACGTGCTGGTTGTTCAGCAGACCCTTACCGGGCATACCAATACCCAGCTCTTCGGTCAGAAGCTGGCCGGAGGTGGTGCTCTTAACGGTAACGGTAACGCGCTTCTCAGCAGTATTGCCGAAGGAGTCACTGACGCGATAGATCACATTCTGTACGCCGGCAGTCATAGGAACATAATTTGCGCCGGGCATCAGACCGGTGATATGCTCGGTGCCGATGATCTCAACGGTCACCTTTGCATCCAGATTGCCGTCCTTCTCGTCGTTGGCAGTTGCGGTGGGCAGTACCACGGTCTCGCCCACATTGACGGTGACGCTCTCCTCGCTGCTGATGTTCAGCTCAGGAGCAACCTCGTCACGGTCAGCAACGGTGATGGGGAATGCACGGTAGCCGACATTGCCATTTTCATCCTTTGCCCAGTAAATCAGCGTGTACTTACCGGCTGCAGGGGGAGTCGCAGTGCCGCTTACATCTGCGGTGGTGCCGTCAGGCATAACCACATAAACGCGCTGTTCCTTCGCACCGGTGAAGGTTGCAGTGGGGATGGTGATGGGCTCATTGGTGGCGAAAATACCGGAAGCATCAAAATCGACATCTACAGTGGGGGGAGTGATGTCAACTGCGAAGTCCTTCTCGTCCTTGTCATAAATAACCAGACCCTTGATGCGGATATGGTCATCGGTATAGGGTCTTTCCATGCCAAAGGTATCCATAGAGAACCAGCCTGCGCCGGTCTCGTTCCACAGCTCTGCAAACAGCTCGTGGGTCAGAACGCCTGCATCGATAGAATCACCGGCAACAGCCTTGAAGACAAAGTCAGCCTTGTCATAGCCAACTGCGGGTGTCTGGTCGACCCAGCCATAGATGCAGATGGCTGCATCTGCGGCATCGGCACTTGCACCGATATTCTTCCACTGCACATACAGGGTATGATCCTTACCGTCCATCAGGGACTTATCATAGCCCTTGACCTGCGTCATTTCCTTATCGCTGCCCTTTTCGACACGGGACTCGATACGGCCCGAGCTGATTCTCAGGAACAGGTAGGAAGGCCAAGTGCAGGTCTCCTTGTTGGGCATAGAGTTCCGATCCTTGCTGCCACGGGCTGCAATGGAGTAGAACAGCTGGCCGCCTACGCCGGGGGCATCTGCATTGAAGGTCAGAGCCACAAACTGCTCGTGGATCTTGGTGACATTCTCAGTCATACCAACGGTCTGATCCAGGTCAGGACGCTCGGAGGTATGGCCGAAGGATACCAGGCCAAACTCGTTGACCCAGGACATGCCCAGCTTCTCGTCCAGTGCGAAGTTCTTGGTGTCCAGCGCCAGGTTCACTTCGTCGGGCTGTGCGATGAGCACAGGGATCTCGTAGGTGGTCTCGAAAGCATTGCCGGCGGCATCCTTTACAGAATAAATCAGAACGTACTTACCGGCAGGGATCCGTACAGACTTAGACTCCGTAAAGTCAGTGTACTTTGCGAACAGGACCTTGGATGCCTCATTGTCGATCACCTCGTAGAGGTTCGCGGTAATCAGGTTGGAGATGTTCACATCACCGGGCTGGTCGACGGCGACAGCAGCGGGCAACACGACATCCGCACCGGCCTTGCCGATAATTACAAAGTCCTTTGCAATATCCATCGTCAGAGTACCGGTCTCATTGTCGGCAATGGCGTTCAGAGTAAACTCCTTCTTCGCCTCATTGCCGGCAGCGTCTTTAACGGTGTAGATGATCTTGTAGACCAGCAGCTTGTTGGAGCCGGCAGTAAAGGTCTGCTCCACATTACCGGCCTTCTGATAGATCAGGTCACGGTTAACGGTTGTGCCGTCCTCTTTCATCTGAGAGACGGTCACCTTGATGTTGGCGGAAATATCACCGTCTACATCATCGGTTGCGGTTGCTGCAGGAACGGTAACCTCGTCACCGACCTTACAGGTTGTAGGGACATTGGAAACAGTAATGACCGGAGCAACAGTATCGCCACTGGCAGGAGGATCTGTAGGATCCTCAACCGGGGGCTTACATGCAGCAAGTGCGATCATCATCATTGCTACCATTACGATAGCCAATAAACGCATATGTTTCTTCATGGGTCTCCTCCTTTATGATTGTTGTGTTAATTTTGGATAGGTGAAAGACAGCTTCAGCTGATAAAACGATTTTCCCCCTTACCGTTTTTCAGTCTGCCTTTGGCCTATAAAATTACTGATTTAGTGCTCCCATACGTCAGCAAAGGTCTGAACCTCCGGCTGGGAGCTGCATCCGATAATCCGAACGGTGCGGGTCTCCCCTGCTGCCATATCGAAGAAGTTATCCTCGTAAGTTGCGCCTTCACCGCCATACAGCTTGACACAGGGCACAAAGCTGTGCGCTTTCAAATGCACCAAGGCTCCATCTTCTGTAGGTTCTACCTTTATGCTGTATTGGGGTGTAAGCGGCTGCTCCCGATAGCGGCCTAAATGGTAAATGTCCCGCATACCGGGCTTATCCTCCGCCACTGCCAGCAGATAGTCACCCTCTGCGTATTCCCTCGGGAGCTTGTGCATCAGTCTGTCGCCACCGGCCACCTTTACCGGAACACGTGTATACCGGAGAACCGTTCCGTCATAGCGACAAGTAGATACCGCAACCGACATTTCCAAGGCCTCGCGACCGTCGTTGGCGCAGCACAAATAATAGTCATCATCTACACGCAGCAGCGCCAGCAATTGGGGTACAAAGCTGCGCTTCATTGCGTAGTAAGCAGGCTTTTTGTCCAAGTAATAGTCCACAACAGACCATGTACCGGTGGGCCAGATGTCATTGTACATCCAGTTCAGGAAGCCCCAGGACCGGTCATTGCTGCGGCAGTATACGATCTCTGTCCGCAAAATGTCCGCCTGACTCATATTTGCCTTCTTGACCAGATCCTTGAGATCGGTCAGCTTACCGTACATACCCTCCGCCAGCTTTTGCTGCCGCTCAAAGAAGGTAGGCATCACATATGTAT
>SVLZ01000014.1 GCA_015067665.1 Oscillospiraceae bacterium
AAGAGAAGAAATGCTACATTGAAGCTGGCTAAGGGCTACTGGGGCTCTAAGTCCAAGCACTTTAAGATGGCCAAGCAGGCCGTTATGAAGTCCGGCAACTATGCATATGTTGGCCGCAAGCTGAAGAAGCGTGATTTCCGCAGACTGTGGATCACCCGTATCAGCGCTGCTGTTAAGCCCTACGGCCTGAACTACTCCACCTTTATGAACGGTGTAAAGAAGGCTGGCATCGAAATGAACCGCAAGAGCCTGTCCGAGATGGCAATTCAGGATGCAGCTGCATTCGCTGCCCTCGTTGAGAAGGCAAAGGCTGCTCTCTAAGAAAGTATATAAAACGCAGACGCGACCAGCGTCTGCGTTTTTTTAGGTTGCAATCTCTATAACAGGAGACTATAATAAGGATGGTGTCGAACACCGAAGAAAAGAGAGACGAGAGAAAGAGAATGAGGTGAGCTTCTATATCTGCACAGCTTTTTGGTCCTGAGCATATCCTTTACATTGTTATTTCCACCGTCCTTTGCAGCAGCGCATTGCTATTTGGGAAAAAGTATGCCAAAACGGAAAAGTTGCAAGGCCTGTTTTTGAAAGGTCTTGCTGCGCTGCTTTTTATAGCGATTATGACAAATCGGCTTTCCCAAGTTTTCCGTTATGCGGAGGTACGTTGGTACTGTGTAATTCCAGACAGCTTCTGCGGTATGACCAGCCTTGCACTGGCACTTTCGGTG
This sequence comes from Oscillospiraceae bacterium, assembly GCA_015067665.1. GTDB lineage: Bacteria > Bacillota > Clostridia > Oscillospirales > Oscillospiraceae > Faecousia. Next base: position 726 of record SVLZ01000014.1, read on the forward strand.
CTGTTTGGAAAGAAAGATAACTGCGCGTACCATTTTCTGTGGCTTTTGGGCCTTTTCGGAGGTATATCCACAGTTATTTACGCAACTTTTGTTGACCAAGGTCCGACCATATTCTACCTGCCTACCATTTCCGGTTTGGTACACCACAGTTTGTCTGCAACAGTGGTCATTGCACTTTTTATGTTCCGGCAGATCCACATCACCTATAAAAAGTGGTACTGCACCTTTTTCGGCTTTACTGCCTATATGACTTTGGGCGCGTTTTTGATGGCAACTTTTCCCATCACAGATGCTTTCCATATTGTCGAGCCACTCCTGTCCGATACACCGCTTACCGCTTGGGTGATGGCACCTATGTACGCATTTGCTTATGCCCTGATTTTGGGCATCACTGAACTGTGCAGAAAGCGGAAGTACCCTCGCGTAACAGAATAAGATAATCGGGTTTGGATTTTTCCAAACCCGATTATTCATTGAAGGCTGAAGACCATTTGGGAACATTGACATTCTTTGGAAATATACGTATAATATTTATGAAGCTGCCGGCGGGCTGAAACGCAAGGAGGACAAGCTATGAAAAATGCTATACGCAGATTTATTCTTTGCGCGGTTGCAATCGCGGTAGTACTGCTATTTTGCGCTTGTAAAGCGAATCCCCCGGAGGTGACAGAGCCGCTTACGGAGCCACCCACACCCACGAACCCTCCGGCGCCCACGAACCCTCCGGCACCTACCAACCCTCCGGCACCCACGGATCCTCCGGCACCACCGGAGCCTGACATCCCAATGGAGGTCGTCAATGGTGTCTTGATTCGCATCTACGACAGTTATTGCACAGTGGACGGATTTGCCGGAGAGGTCCCGATAGATATGGTGATTCCTGAAACCTGCAGAGGTCTTCCGGTGACAAAAATCAATAGAGGGGCATTTGATTTAGATGTCCCCATAAAGAGCATTACCATACCTGACAGTGTGACCGAGGTTTCTTCCGGTGCGTTCGATAGGTGTCCTATTTTGGAACGTATTACCATTGGAAGCGGTGTGACGAATCTTAATGGTGGCGCATTTGTGAAATGTGCAGCCCTTAAGGAGATTGTTGTAGATGAAGACAATCCCAACTTTGCTTCTATAGACGGCAATCTGTACACAAAGGATGGAAAGACGCTTCTGTGTTATGCGCAGGGGCAAGGGGATGCTTTTGCTGTTCCGGAAGGCGTTACCGCAATCGGTCCTCACGCATTCTTCGGTTGTGCAGGCCTTACCTCTGTTACGATTCCGGGTAGTGTGACGGTTATTGATGATTCTGCTTTCCGCTATTGCGAGGAACTGGTTGACATTGTAATTCCCCATGGGGTCAATAGAATTGGTACCTATGCATTTTCAGATTGTCGGGGACTGGAGCGCATTACCATTCCGGGTAGTGTAAAAAGAATTGACGCAGCTGCATTCGCGACTTGCGCTTATCTCACAGAGGTGACAATTATGGATGGCGTCACGGAGATCGGCAGAAACGCTTTTGAAAACTGTTGGTTGCTTGCGCGCATTACTATTCCGGATAGTGTGGAGATTATTGAAGATGATGCATTTAATTCTTGCGATGGCCTTACTTATACGGTTTATGAAAATGCAAACTATTTGGGTGGCAGCACCAATCCCTATGCGTTCCTTATCTCGGCCGTCTCAGAAGAAATTACGACTTGTGTTATCCATCCGAATGTAAAGATGATTTGCGCCTCGGCTTTCCGGGGATGCAGCAAACTGCAGAGTATCGTGATTCCTGAGGGCGTTACGTCTATCGGATGGTATACCTTTACCGATTGCACTGGGCTAAAGACGATAACGCTGCCCAGCACCTTGAAGCGCATTGAGGACTTTGCTTTCTATGGCTGTACTGCCCTGACGGAAATCGCGATTCCAAGCAGTGTGGAGTATATGGGTAGCTATTCCTTTGCCGCTTGTACTGGGCTGACCGAGTTGGTTCTGCCTGAGAGCCTGACAGAATTGGGGCACATTTTGCTTCGTGATTGCACAGGCCTTGTAAAGATCACCGTTCCGGGTGGCATAACGAAGATTGGCTGGTATGTTATCGACAATTGCGTGAATTTGAAGGAAATCCGGTTTGGCGGTACGGTTTCAACATGGCAGGCAATTGAAATCGATGAGAAATGGGACAACCGCACCGGACAATATACGATCTACTGTACAGATGGTACAGTTGCTAAGGACGGTACCGTTACCCTTTATTAAGAAATACAAGACGAAAACAGCGGGGGATTTCCCCGCTGTTTTCGCATTTTTATGTGTAGAGGTTTTGCTTCTTTCTTTGCAATAGTGATCTTTGAAGCAAACCGGTTATTCTCTGCATTGCCTCTGCGCATTGCTGGGCATAAGCTTCCCCAGTGCAATACGAATCACAGCCCGGCACCTTTCTTTTCTTGCGCTTCCAAAAGCGCCTTGAACTTTTTGGTTGCAGAGAGATTCTTGAAGAAACCGCAGAGCAGTCTTCCAATACCGCGGAAGAAATGCCCATTGACCAAGAATACCATATCATCTGCCATTTTACGGGAAACAAAACCCATTGACAGCTTAGAAAGGGCACGCAGCGGCATATTGTAAACAAACATAATGTTAAGATCCGGTGTGCCGTTTTTGTCCGCTTTGTCCTTAAGATTTTGAAGTACCTTGCCGATTAGACGGGCAGGCAGACTTTTCGCGTGAATGAACGCACTGAAGGGTTCGTTTCGATAGATTTGACTTCCTTCCTGTTCTGCGGGGATCTCCCGTCCCAAAAGCCGACGGAAATCTTCGTCTGTAACATTTTGCACATTTGCGTTGCGGTAACAGGCGGGAGCGTGATCGTTGGCTTTTACACCGGAAAGATGGAGGGTTTCCTGCAAGCGGACAGTATTTATGTCGGAAGCAATCAGAATCTGATAATCGCCCGCTTCGGTTTCCCAGGTATTGTTTACGCTGCTGAAATAGCGGAAGGTGTAATCGTCAAAGGGGATGGTGACAACCGCCTTTTCGCCCGGTGCCAAATAGACCTTATGGAAGCCTTTTAGCTCCTTTTTGGGACGATAAACACCGCTTTTCGGGCAGCTTATATAAAGCTGCGAAACCTCACCACCGGCAAAAGAGCCGCTGTTGGTGATCGTAAAGGTTGCGCCCTTTTCGGTAACCGTCAGGTCACTGTATGTAAATTCTGTATAGCTCAGACCGTAGCCGAAGGGGTAACGAACGGATATAGAAGCAGTATCATAATACCGATAGCCCACAAAAAGCCCTTCCCGATATTCACAGTTTTTATTTTTGCCGGGGAAGTAGTGATAACAAGGCGTATCCTCCAAATGAAGGGGCCAAGTTTCGCTTAGCTTTCCACTGGGACTGAAGCTTCCCAAAAGAGCATCTACCATAGCGGCTGCACCTGCTTGACCGGAGAGATAGCCGTGAATGGCGGCCCGGTAAAGACGGCGGTCTGGTATTTCAAAAGGTGCACCTCCGGAGAGGATGAGAATGACATTCTTATTCGCCTCACAAACTGCGTGGATCAGTGTCTGTTGGCTGCTGCTCAGCGCCATATGGAGACGGTCCATACCTTCGGACTCCAAAATCTCCTCCAAACCCACGCACAGTAGCACGATGTCTGCATTTTGCGCCACGGTGATGGCTTCGTGAATCAGTGCATCTTTGGGAGAGGGAGATCTGCGGTCATAGCCCTGTGCATAGCCCACAATCTGCATTCCGGCTTCCACCGCGCAATCGTAGAGATTATCCAAGCGTGTGGGATTTACCTGGGAAGAACCCGCACCCTGATACCGGGGGAATTTGGCAAACTCACCGATAATAGCGACTTTTTGATCGATAGAGAAGGGGAGAATACCGTCGTTATCCAAAAGCACGATGCTTTCCTCAGCGCACTTCCGGGCAATCCGGTGATGCGCCTCTAAATCCACTGACTTTTCAGTGTTTTTAACATTTTCCGCAAGGGGAATGATTACATTTAGCAGCTCTGTCAGGCGTGCATCCAAAACGCTTTCTGCAATTCTGCCGCTCCGTACATCGGAAACCAAATTGATGGCACAGTCAGCACCGGGGAAGGGCATTACGAGGTTAGAACCGGCCCGTACACCTTCGGTATGATCGTTGTCAGCACCCCAGTCGGTAACGACAAAGCCTTCGAAGCCCCACTCACCACGGAGAATATCTGTAATTAAATGGGTATTTTCATTGGCATAGATGCCGTTTACCATATTGTAGGAAGACATAATGGCTTTGGCATTGCCTTCTTTTACGGCAATTTCAAAACCGGTGAGGTAGATCTCCCGGAGGGTACGCTCGTCCAAAATAGAATCGGTTGCCATCCGCTTCAGCTCCTGAGAGTTGGCAGCAAAATGCTTGGGGCAGGCGGCAACACCGACTTTTTGGATGCCGCGGATATAGGCAGCAGCCATTCGGCCGGCAAGAACAGGATCTTCTGAGAAGTATTCAAAGTTTCTGCCGCAGAGAGGACTGCGCTTGATATTAAGACCGGGACCTAAAACCACGTGAACGTCGTGGGCAGCTGCCTCCTTGCCCAAGGCCTCGCCCAACTTTTCGCCCAAGTCGGGATTCCAGGTGTTTGCCATAGAGGCGGCAGGGGGAAAGCAGGTGGCAGGCACAGAGGTATGAAGACCTAAGTGGTCACTGTCACCCTCTTGCTTTCGAAGCCCGTGAGGACCGTCAGATAAAAAGACCTCCGGAATGCCTGCGTGGTTGATCGCCCGGGTGGTCCAAGTCGTCCAACCCTGCAAGAGTGCAGCCTTTTCTTCTAAGGAAAGCATTGCGATTCTTTCTTGTACGTTCATAGGATAACCTCCCGTGAAATATTCGTTTTCAAAAAGATTATAGCAGAAAACAATCGTTTTTGGGTGAAAAAATACATAAAAAGCCCGGATTTTGCACAAACGGTAAGGAATTTCTTCTGTTAATTATGAGTATAGCATACATATCGTCTCATTTCTATAGAAAAAATAGTAGAATATTTACGAATAATATGCTAATATGATAAAGAGCAATCAACCTTTATCGGATAGGAAGTGTGTACCTATGGCAAGAGCCTCTACAAAGGAAAATAAAAACATATATCACAAGACGCGGGAAAGCCTGCAGCTGACCCGGGAAACGGCTTCAGAGCTGCTGCAGAGCATTACCCCGGAGCGAATTGAAAAAATCGAAAACGAGCGTTCGCTGCCCCACCCGGACGAGGTGCGGGTTATGGCGGAAAAGTATAAACAGCCGGGACTTTGTAATTATTATTGCGCCAACCAGTGTCCCATCGGTCGGCAGTATGTGCCGGAGGTGAAGATCAAGGACCTTTCTCAAATCGTACTGGAAATGCTGGCGTCCCTAAATTCTATGAGCCGACAGAAAGAACGCCTTATCGAAATCACGGTGGACGGAAAGATCACCGGCGATGAGCTGCAGGATTTTATCCATATTCAGGAGGAGCTGGAGGGCATTTCCGTGGCGGTGGAGACCTTGCAGCTTTGGGCAGAGCAGATGCTGGCAAACGGGATGATCGATCGGGCGCAGTACGAAGCGTGTAAGCGCAAAAGGATAAAAGATTGATATTTTGCTAAACATAACAAATTAGAACGGTTTATTTTGCGGATAGCGTCCTTTATTTTACGGATACCCGTACATATAATAGAGATGTAACCTGATATACAGGGAAACAGAAAGGAGAAAAACATATGGAAATTTTATTTGGCATTCTTGCAGTTGTCGCTTTACTGGCCGTGATTCTTTTGATCGGCTATGTGAAAGCACCCCCGGATACGGCGTATATGATCTCCGGCTTCCGCAAGCCGCGGATCCTCATTGGTAAAGCCGGTATCCGCATCCCGTTTTTGGAGCGGCTGGATAAGCTTTCCTTAAAAATGTTCTCTGTGGACGTTAAGACAACCGATTACGTTCCCAACGCAGAGTACATAAACGTGAAGGTAGATGCCACCGTTAAGATCCGCATCGGACAGAGTGAAGAGATGATGTCGCTGGCTTCCAAGTTCTTCCTGAACGAAGGCGAGGAAATGATCATTCGCCGGGTGCAGGATACGCTGGAAGGCAATATGCGTGAGATCGTGGGTCAGATGCGCCTCGAGGAAATGGTCACTGACCGTAAGGCCTTCGGTGAGCGGGTGCAGGAAAACGCGATCCCCGACCTGCAGAAGATGGGTCTGGAGATGATCTCGTTTAATGTCCAGTCTTTCTCCGATCAGAACAATGTGATCGAGGATTTGGGTATTGATAACATTTCTCAGATCAAGAAGGGCGCGGCAGTTGCCAAGGCCCAGGCTGACCGTGATATTGCCATCGCGCAGGCACAGGCAGCGAAAGAAGCCAACGATGCCAAGGTCCAGTCTGAGATGGAGATCGCAGAAAAGCAGACCTCTCTGGCTATCCGTCAGGCAGAGCTGAAGCAGCAGTCCGACGTGAAAAAGGCAGAGGCCGATGCAGCTTACTCCATTCAGGAACAAGCGCAGCGTAAGAGCATCGAGGTGGAATCTGCCAATGCAGATATTGCCCGCGCAGAACGTACTGCCGAACTGAAGGCAAAGGAAGTCGAAGTTACCAAGCAGACCTTGGATGCGGAAATTCGCGCAAAGGCAGACGCAGAGCGTTACGCTGCCCAGCAGGCAGCGGAGGCTGAGCTGTTCCGCCGTACCAAGGAAGCAGAAGCCAAGATGATCGAGCGCCAGCGGGAAGCGGAAGGTATTCGCGCCGTGGGTGAAGCGGAAGCGGAAGCCATCCGGCTGAAGGCCTTGGCTGAGGCGGAAGGTATCGACAAGAAGGCAGAGGCTATGCGTAAGTACGGCGAAGCTGCCGTCATCGAAATGATTATGGCGGCCCTGCCTGAGATCGCCAAGAATGTGGCTGAGCCGCTGAGCAAGGTGGATAAGATCACCATGTACGGTGAGGGCAACAGCGCAAAGCTGATTTCTGACATCGTAAACGGCACTACGCAGGTGACCGAGGGCATCAGTGCCGGTATGGGCATCGATATTAAGAGCCTGATCTTGGGCGCCTTGGGCGGCAAGATGGTATCTGATAATAATCCTCCGGTGGTGATCGTAAACCCCTCCGAGGAAACCCCTGAAAAGGAATAACAAAAAGTGGCGGGGTCTTACCAAAGGGATAAGACCCCGCAAAGAAACAGGAGAGTAAGTATGTTTGGAATGTTTAGTATTATGTTTACGCTGGTATTTCTGCTGGTGTTGGGTGTGTTTATTGCAACGGCCGTAAGGGGAATTTCCCAGTGGAATAAAAACAACCATTCGCCCCGGCTGACTGTTCCCGCAACGGTGGTTGCCAAGCGCACCAATGTATCGCACCATCATCACGGTACCGGTGTCCATCATACCACCCATTCCACCACTTACTATGTGACCTTTCAGGTAGAAAGCGGTGACCGGATGGAGCTGCATATGACCGGCCCGGAGTTCGGTATGCTGGTGGAAGGGGATAAGGGATTGTTGAGCTTTCAGGGAACGCGATATTTGGATTTTCAGCGGCAATAGTCATTGCCTGCTGACGGGATGGGGAGCCCATCCCCTACAAGAATATAGGAAATAGGAGGAGATGCTATGGAGCGAATTAGGGAAATGGGAAAGTATCAAAGGGGCGTTCTTTTTCTGACACTTGCGATGATCGTGATTTTTACCATACTGTATCCGCTTTTGTATCCCCGGGTCGGCTTTATGTGCAATAATGACTATGCATACTCGACCACTTTTCTGGAAATGCGGCAGGAGGGGGAGGTTACTGTCTACGAAGGCTGGGTGAAAGGAAAAAAATTAACCTTCAGGATAGAGAAGGCCGACACCCTCGTTTGCTATTACGCAGATAAGACCTATGGCCCATTTACCGTAAGGAGAGACCCTACCGCAAAACCGAATACCCTTACCAATAAACCCAATTTGGTGGGTGTGGAGATTTTGGAGGGTGAGGAGGTATTCTTCCGCGGCGGTGTTTTGGTGACTGACCGGGAGAATATGTATATGGAGCTTTACGATGAAGAATTTTACAGCTATAATCCCGGTGAAATTATTTTGGGCAATTCCGGCTCTGTTAATGTTAAAACAGATCCGATAAAGCCTAAGGAAGCTACCATCCTCCGCCTGCTGGCTGGCCCGAAGCTAAGTCGCGCGGTGAATTGGTGGGACTGGGTATCCGGTATGTACTTTGCTATCTGTACGGTGATATATGCTTTATTTGCCGATGAGCTTTTCCGTTTTCGGATGTCTTTCCGTGTTTCCAACGCGGAGGACTTGTACCCATCCGATTGGGAAATTGCGTCCCGTTATATTGGCTGGACGGCTTGCGCAGCCATAGCACTCTATTTTTTTGTAAAGGGATTGATTCCATAAATTAACAGCCGCATTCGTGTAGGCGGCCGATTCTCTTATACAATAAAACCGGCACATCGAGTGCCGGTTTTATTTCGAGTCGTTGAGGACGCCGCCCCCTATAGGCATTTAATAGGTAAGCTGGAAATATTGGGAGGGGATGCCGTCTTCGGTAAATTCCTCTATAAGTGCAAAGCCGTTCCTTTCCAGCACTCGGATAGAGGGAATGTTGGAGGCATAGGTAAATGCGCCCACAGTTTTTACGTCGTATTTTTCCCGGAGCGTTTCGAGGAATTGGGCTACGGCAACGGTGGCAACACCCTTTGCCTGGTATTCCGGCTCGAAGATGCAGTAGCTGAGCATACAGTTGGGGGTGTCCTTGGGATCAATGCAGTAACACCACACATCGCCAACATATTTTCCGTCTGCGTAAACGGTTTGTCCGAAGCTGGTGGCATTGGGGAGCAGGGTATCGCGGTAGTCAGCGAGGGCTTCTTCTACAGTTTGCGCCTTTTGGGGTAAGACCTTGCGAATCTCAGGGGTACTTGCCTTTTCGAAATAGATGCGAACGGTTTCTTCTGTCCGATTTTTGCATGTAATGATCATAACCTGCCTCCTCAGTAGCAATCTTTTCTAAATTATACACTTTAAAATAGATAAAAGCAAGGTTTTGGTGTGAATGTAAAGCGAGAATCTCGACATCCGATGATCGATAAAGTACCACTTGTGCCGGCTTTTGCAGAGACAAAATTATCCCGAAAATAGAACTGAAAAATTCCTCTCTAAAATGCAAAAATAATGCTTGACAAACGGCGGATAGATGGCTATAATAAGCGTGTTCTGTTTGAGCTGCCGGCATAGCTCAGTCGGTAGAGCAGCTGATTTGTAATCAGCAGGTCGGGGGTTCGAGTCCGTCTGCCGGCTCCATTCAGACGCTGGTAGTATGTAGACTCGAATGATTAAATGCAACGCGGACGAGCGTTGCCGGCGAGGGCTTGACCGAGCCGAACATTGATTAAACGAGTCCGTCTGCCGGCTCCAGACAGGCTGTGGCTGTAATGCGCAGGCATAAGTTAATATGGGGGAGTTCCCGAGTGGCCAAAGGGGACAGACTGTAAATCTGCTGCGTATCGCTTCGATGGTTCGAATCCGTCCTCCCCCACCAAAAGTCCTGAATGCGAAAGCGTTCAGGACTTTTACTTTTTACCTATTCACTATTCACTTTTCACTAAAAACGCATTCAGGATTTTTGGAAAGTAATAAGTAATAGTGAATGGTGAATAAGTATATTGCAAATCCAGCATTTCACCTTTATAATAAATTTATCCTTTATTAGAGGTGATTATTATGACAGACAGTCCTTTGCTTATAAAGTCCAAGGAATTTGCATTGGAGATTATTCGTGTTTGTAACGAGATCAAACGCAGTCAAAAAGAGAGCATTTTGACCAATCAGCTTGTCCGTTCCGGCACAAGCATCGGAGCAAATATCCGGGAAGCTTTTTATGCCCATGGTAAGGCGGACTTTATTGCTAAGCTGCAAATCGCTCTAAAGGAATGTTCCGAAAGTGAGTATTGGCTGGAATTGCTGATTGAGAGCGGTTATTATGGTGACAAGACAATTCTTGATCGGTGTGTCGAGATTAAGCGTATTCTGATTTCCTCCATCAATACAGCAAAAGCAAAGGAGAAACCGTGATGTCACTGCTTGACAAATTATTTTCAAAGAAGCACACAATTGTGCATAGAGAAATGCCATCCTGGGAAGAAATCGTTACACATATGCAAGGCAAGGAGCTGTCTTTCTTTGCTGATACAATAGTTCGTGTCATTGATTCCAAGGATCATTCTAAAAGAGTCATTATTTTGCGGAGTGATCAAGGATACTATAAAACAGTATATGAAGAAATCCGTGTTTGGGATGAAGATGAATGGAATTACTTCTGCAATGACCCCGACAGGTATCCCGCCTACTGGGAACCTGTTGATTCATCTATCAACACAAAATCCTTCTACGGAACTGAAGATGATGCGATCAAAGCTATCACAGCATCTCATGAATACAAAATGTACTTTGCGTGATCGCAAATTCGAATCATTTTGATCAACCTTTATTTTGTGTTCTAAAAATTCCTGAAAAATGTAGAGGCAGCATATATTACTAAACTTTTTCTTCCGTAATCCACACACATTATTCTTCGGAGATCCATTTCAACCAAGCTTGCCAAAAGTCCTGAATGCGAAAGCGTTCAGGACTTTTACTATTTACCTATTCACTATTCACTTTTCACTAAAAATGCATTCAGGACTTTTGGAAAGTAATAAGTAATAGTCAGTAGTGAAGAAGTATTGCAAAACCAACATTTTACCTCTATAACAGGATTATCTTTTCGTGAGGTGGAGAATATGGTCGAAATTGTACCGTGGCGCAAGCCACGATTTCACCAAAATCTCCGTCAAGATGGATACGAATGACTGAAACAAAGAAAGCACCTGATTCCAAACAGAATCAGGTGCTTTCTTTATTTTACTTCACTATTTTCTATTGCATAATCGAGCAGAATGTTTATAAGCTCATTTCTTGAGCGATTTGTTTCCTGCGATAATTTATCAAGATTTGCTACTGTGTCATCCCTTATCCTTATGGAAAAGGTTTTATAACCATCTTCGCCTTTTAACGACTTTTTATTGATGATGAGTTTTTCTTTCATAAAAATCACCTCACCGATATTATGCCTTGACATTTGTTATAATTATATGTTATAATTTCTAACATAAAATACAAAGGGGGATAATCTTATGACAAAAACAAAAACAAAAACAACCCGCCGCGCACTCCTTATGAGCGCATTGTCACTCCTTCTGTGTGTGTCGATGCTCATTGGTAGTACCTTCGCTTGGTTCACAGACTCCGTTACCTCTGCAGGCAACATTATCAAGTCCGGTACGCTTGATGTTGAGATGTATTGGGCTAAAGGCAATGAAGATCCTAATGCAGATGCAACGGCTTGGACCGATGCTTCTACCGGTGCGATCTTCAACAACAAAAACTGGGAGCCTGGTTACGTTGAGGTTCGCCACATCAAGATCAGCAACGTAGGCACGCTTGCTCTCAAATACCAGCTGCATATTTTTGCAAATGGTGACGTATCCAAGCTTACCGATGCCATCGATGTGTATTTTGTTGATCCTGCTATGCAGGTTACAGACCGCACCGCACTGAATGGTATTGATCCTGTAGGTACACTTACCGAGGTTCTTGCAGGTATGCCCGGTAACGCAAGTGGCGACCTTTTGGCTACCGAAACCGATACTGTTACGCTTGCACTCAAGATGCGTGAAAGCGCAGGCAACGAGTATCAGGGACTGGAAGTTGGCTCTGATTTCGTTATTCAGCTCCTCGCAACGCAGCTGACAAGCGAAGAAGACAGCTTTGACGATCAGTATGATGCAAACGCTGAGTTCTTGCCGGTTAACGAGAGTGCTGCTATCGTCAACAACAACGGAAAACTTGGCGAATCGGTTGTTATGACTGCTAAAATGCCTTACGGAACGATCAAAGTAACCGTTCCTGCCGGTGCACAGTTGTCCTCTGCCGATGTCGCTTCTTTGAAGCTCACAGTAAAGAATGCTGCAAACGGCTATAGCGGCCAGCTCACTGCAAATCAGGTGGCAACCGGTTATGAAATTTATGTGGACGGCATCGCCGACTACCTGAATCCTTTTGTAGATGCTACCGGACGCAAATTGTATAACTATAGTGATATTTCAGTTGCGCTTCCTATCGGTGCAGGCAGAAACGATGTAAAGGTATATAAAGATGGTATGATGCCTTCTAACACTTGGGCAAGCTATGATTCCGCTACCGGTGTTGTAACCTTCAGCGCTGATTATCTTACACCGTTCTCTCAGGCAAAGAAGAGCAACATTACTGTTGTTTACACCAAACTCAGCGAGGCTGAAAAGCAGCTCAACGAAGCCCTTGAAAACATCACCGCAGGTGATAGTGTAACGATCAACTCTACCGCAGACAATACGGTATCCGTAAATAACATTGCCGATGCATTGAACGGTTCCTCTAATATCATTCTTGTTGGTAATGGTACCGACAGCACTACTGTTGCTTCCAACGGTGCTACTGTTACTGCTGATAGTTTGACCGTTAAGGATATGACCATTCAATCTGTGGGTACTACGACCATCAAGGGTAACAATACTACCATCGAGGGTGTTAAGTATCAGAGCGCCGGCGCTTCCTACGGTCTTACCGTTTCCGGTTCTGACACGACGATCAAGAATACAACCGTTGAGGGCGCAAACGCAACGCAAGGCTTGGTACTGATCGCCAGCGGCTCTGATACGGCTACTTCAGTGACAAATGTTTCCGGTCTTACCGTTACGGATACCAGTATGTTTGGTTCCAGCTCCGGCTTTACATTCAAGAACATCAACGGAACTTTGAACCTCAGCAATTCCACGATCAAAGTAGGCGGCGCTGCCTTTGGATTCGGTCCGAGCAATAGCAAAATTTACGGTTATGTAAATGTCACCAACACGACCTTTGACAGCACCTCTGCTTCGATTTCTACCGTTAAGGCATCTACTTTTGATACCGTTGTGTTTGAGAACACTTGGAATACCAGCGCAATTCGCTTTACTGTAGGCGGTGCGACCAACACCTTTACAAATTGCGAGTTCAAGGCTGACCTTGATTTCCAGAGTGCAAACTATGCGAACAAGAATGTAACCTTGACCTTTAATAACTGTACTTATAACGGTGTTGCAATCACCGCAGATAACATTAAAGACCACTTTGTTTTCAATAATGGCTCTTTCGGTTTGCAAAATCGTGATAGACTCACCGTTATTGTTAATGGCGTAACCGTTACTCTGTAACAATTATTAAGTCCGACCTAACCCCTTCGTGGGTTAGATGAAAGACCGATCCTCTCGGATCGGTCTTTTTATGGGCATTTGGAGGGCGGATTCGAAAGGCGGCTCTTGGCGAGTGTCCGGTGGACTGTTTGTTTGGTTGCATCAAAAGCAAATCTGTTTTTTAGAAAAATCGTCATTGTCAAATATAGTCGCATATGCTATACTACCCTGCGAGGTGACAATATGAAAGACTTTCTGATCTACTTTTTAGGGGAAGGGGAGACCCCGGAATTTAAGTATTTTACCCTTGCCCATTTTATGCCCATTTTGGTTGCGGCAGCAGTGATCTTTTTGATCTATCGTTACCGCAAGGGTATTGCAGCATGGAAGCACGAAAGCACGCTGCGCCATATTTTGGCATTTATCCTGATCCTTTCGGATATGACCTTTTACTGGCGACTGGTGGCTCTGCCGGAGCTGGGACCGAACCCTATTGAGCATCTGCCTATTTCTGTCTGCGGCTGGCAGTAATGATCGTCGTGCTGACTACCTTATTTGTTGCTGTTTATCTGCCTTGGCATTTGAAGGACAAAAAGGCAAAGAAAGCAGCGCTTCCTCAATAATCCGTAAATCGCCATTCTTCGGAATGGCGATTTTTTGTGAAAAGATGAAATAAGCTATTGTTTTATCGGGGGAATGTGCTATAATATAGGGTGTAAAATTATGGGTATGCTATGTGCTGCCCAAAAATGATTAGGAGAGTGTTACTTATGAGCGTGGATATGACAAAATGGACCGACATCGCCAAGGCCAATGTACATAACCGTCCTGCGGGACAGGGTCGTCTGGCAGGCAAGATCACCATTGTGACCGGCGCGGCACAGGGCTTCGGCAAGGGCGTTGCTGAGGAGTTGTACGCAGAGGGCGCAACCATTGTGATTGCGGATATGAACCTGCCACTGGCTCAGCAGGTGGCAGCAGAAATGGGCGAGCGCGCTTGTGCCATTGCTGTAAACGTTTCCGACGAGGAGAGCGTAGCCAATATGGTTGCCGAAACGGTTGAGAAATTCGGCGGTTTGGACATTATGGTAGCCAATGCCGGTGTTGTCCGTTCCGGTCCCATTGCTCAGTTTGAAAAGAAGGATTTTGACTTCGTTACCGCAATCAACTATACAGGTCTGTTTTTGACCTGCAAGTATGCTGCTATCGTGATGCAGGCACAGCATGAGGCTGCTCCCCAAGAGAGCTACGACATTATTACCATCTCTTCTAAGTCCGGACTGGAAGGCTCCAATAAGAACTTTGCTTATGCCGGTTCTAAGTTCGGTGGCATCGGTTTGGTGCAGTCCTGGGCGCTGGAACTGTGCGCTTATAACATTAAGGTCAATGCCATTTGCCCCGGTAACTACTTGGACGGCCCGCTGTGGTCCGACCCTGAGCGCGGTCTGTTCGTTCAGTACCTGCAGGCAGGCAAGGTTCCCGGTGCAAAGACTGTGGAGGACGTTCGCCGTTTCTATGAGTCCAAGGTACCTATGAACCGCGGCTGTCTGCCCCTTGACGTTGCCCGGGCGGTTATGTACTGTGTAGAGCAGAAGTACGAGACCGGTCAGGCGATCCCTGTCACCGGCGGTCAGGTTATGCTGAACTAAGAGGTGGCGAAATGATCGAACAATCTGTACTGGAGCTTCTCAATGCCCCCACCAAAGCGGAACGGCTGGAGAATTTGAAGAGAATTCTTCCCCAGACCCAATTCCCCCCTATGGTGAATGCGTACATCAATAATCACATTCATACTACTTACTCCTTCTCTCCTTATTCTCCTACGGCTGCAGTCTATGCCGCCCGTATGGAGGGACTTTGCACTGCTGGTATTATTGATCACGATTCCATTTCCGGTGCTGAGGAGTTTTTGGAAGCTGCAAAGATCATTGGAATGCCTGTGACCATCGGTATGGAAGCCCGCATTTCTATGGATGGCACCCGTCTGGAAGGCCGCCGCACCAATAACCCCGATCAGGAGGGTGTGAGCTATATGACCATCCAGTCTGTGCCCCACGACAAAATTCAGAGACTGACGGAGTTCTTCCGTCCTTACCGTCAGGCTCGCCACGAGCGCAACCGGAAGATGGTAGAGAAGATCAACGAGCTGCTGTCTCTCGATTTGGACTATGACCGGGATGTTCTGCCTCTGTCTATGGCGCACGAAGAGGGCGGCGTCACCGAACGCCATCTGATGTATGCGCTGGCTTTGCGGCTGATGAAGGAAGTGGGCAAGGGCACACCTATGGTGGAAAAGCTTACCGAAATGGGACTGAGCCTTTCCGAAAAGCAGAAGGCACAGATGATGGATCTGGAATATCCTTTCTATGCCTACGACCTGCTGGGCATTCTGAAGGGTGCTTTCGTGCCCCAGATCTTTATCCCTGCCACCGACGAATGTCCCAAGCTGCCTGACGTGGTAGCACTCTGCCGTGAGGTGGATGCGTACCTTTGCTATGCTTATCTTGGGGACGTGGGCGACTCTGTCACTGGCGACAAGAAGGCGCAAAAGTTTGAGGACGATTACTTAGATGATGTGTTCCTCTGTTTAGAGGAGGAAGGTGTCAAGTCCGTAACATATATGCCTACCCGCAATACCCCTGCGCAGCTTGACCGGCTCCGCGCTCTGTGCCGGCAGTACGGTATGTTTGAGATCTCCGGTGAGGACATCAATACCCCCCGGCAGAGCTTCGTCATCCGGGCAATGGAAGATCCCAAATTTGCAAACCTGATCGAAGCCACCTGGAAGCTCATCGAGCATGAAAAGCAATAAATACACATTCGTCATTCTGAGCGAGCGGCAGCGCGTCGAAGAATCCACGCACGAAACGGGTGCGAAGATCCTTCGACACGGCTTCGCCTTGCGCAGGATGACACGCAGTAAGTAATATACATATTCTTGATTAGGAGGAATTTATTATGAATACCAAAGCAGTAAGAATCCACGGTAAGATGGATCTGCGTCTTGACGAGGTCCAACTCCCCGAGATCGGTCCCGACGGTGTCCGTGTCCGTGTGGTGTCCGATAGCCTCTGTATGTCCAGCTATAAGGCTGCCGTAGAGGGCGGCGACCATAAGCGTGTTCCTGACCGTTGCGACCTGACACCTACTATTGTTGGTCACGAGTTCTGTGGCGACATTGTAGAGGTTGGTGAAAACTGGAAGCATAAGTATAAGGTAGGAGACAAGTTCGTTATCCAGCCTGCCCACTTCCACAAAGGCTCTCAGATGGCACCCGGCTACTCCTACGAGTTCTGCGGCGGTGACGCACAGTACGGCAACATTCCCATCGAAACCCTGCTGGAGAACTGCCTGCTGCCCTACAATTCTGATACATATTACTATGGCTCTTTGGCAGAGCCGCTGAGCTGTGTCATCGGCACCTTCCACGCAATGTACCACACCAAGGCCGGCTCCTATGTCCACGAGATGGGCATCAAGGAGGGTGGCAAGATGTGTCTGCTGGCCTCCGTTGGTCCTATGGGCCTGGCTGCCATTGACTATGCCATCCACTGTGACCGTCGCCCCAGCCTGCTGGTCATCACGGATATTGACGAGGCAAGACTGGAGCGCGCTGCTTCTATCTACACCGTGGAAGAGGCGAAAAAGTACGGCATCGAGCTGCACTATGTCAACACCCGTATGGAGAACGCCACCGAGTACCTGCGCAGCCTTACCGGCGGCACTGGCTACGACGATGTTGTTTGCTTTGCACCCGTAAAGCCTGTAATCGAGCAGGCTGACGACATTCTGGGCTTTGACGGCTGCTTGAACTTCTTTGCCGGTCCTACCGACAGTCAGTTTAAGGCACCCTTCAACTGGTACAATGTCCATTACCTCTACACCCACGTGGTAGGCACCTCCGGCGGTAACACCAACGATATGCAGGAAGCCATCGAGATGATGAATGCCGGCAAGCTCAATCCCTCTGCGCTGGTTACCCACGTTGGCGGCCTGAATGCAGTTGTGGAGACTACGCTGAACCTGCCCAAGATCCCCGGCGGCAAGAAGCTGATCTATAACCACATCGACCTGCCCCTGACTGCTATTGCAGACTTCGAGGAGAAGGGTAAGACAGATCCTCTGTTTGCTGAGTTGGATAAGATCTGCAAGGCACATAATAATCTGTGGTGCCCTGAGGCAGAAAAGTATCTGCTGGCGAACGCAAAGGCGCTGTAAGCAGCGAACTTTCACGAAATAACAAAAAGCCCGGTCACCACACCAAAACGGTGACCGGGCTTTTGCATTCAGTCAAAGCACGCATTTATAAGGATCGGCGTCCTCGACGGTCCTTTTTACATTAAACATTAACCTTTTTCTTTGCCAGCACCTCAATACCCTTAACCGCCAGCAGTATAATGGCAACTGCGGCGCTGAAGCCTGCAATGTAAATAAACAGGCAGTAGGGGAAGGGTACATACTGCTGCACAGTGGAATATACAGGCAGATGGGGATCACAATAGGGGCTGATATAGAACATATTGAAGAAATGGTCGTTTGTCAGCCCGGTGCGGTAGCCGATCTCATTGAGAATGACCGCAATCCCCACGGCAATGGCAAATACGGTGGCTGCCTGCAGGAAAGTCTTCTTGTTTGCCTTTACATAGCCGGAGCCAAGGAGATAAATGGCAACGGTGATCATCGAGCCGTGGCAGAACATAGTCTGGATATTGATGCCGATGGTCCGTGTGAAGACCGTTGTGGGATAGCACAT
The DNA here is from genome assembly GCA_015067665.1 of Oscillospiraceae bacterium. GTDB lineage: Bacteria > Bacillota > Clostridia > Oscillospirales > Oscillospiraceae > Faecousia. The sequence continues at coordinate 18,737 of SVLZ01000014.1, forward strand.
CACACAAAGACCGGCAAAGAGGGCATAGGTGGCTAAGTAAGCGTTGGTCGCCCGATGGACAAGTCCTTTTTTGGTAAAGCCGGCGATCAGTCCCACGAACAGGGGCGTGGAGCAAAATTGCCAAGGGAAGATGTACCATTGGTAGTAAAATTCGATCCCGTTTTCGTAGGAGAAGCTGTAGTTGATCTGCTTGTAGATCTCCATAACGGTCACGGTGATGGCGGTGATCAGTACGGTGCGGCGTACCCGGGCATCATCCCCCTTTTTATGGGTGCAGCAAAGCACTACGCCCACCAGAATGGATGCTGCAAACCAAAGCAGATGAAACCACCCATATGGCTGCGGCGTTGTCATTTTGCTGTCCAAAAGGCGCAGCAGATCTTCGAAAAACTCCATACATTTCCCCCTCATTTCTTCTTTCGATCATAGTACACCCGGTGCATAGCCTCAGTATATCATATTGTTAAAAAAATGTAAAGAGATTTTAAGAAACTATTAAGTGCATATCCATAAAAAGCCGGTACAGTCTTTTGACCGTACCGGCTAAATCATAATTACTCTGTGCGGAGCGCCACCACCGGATCTTTCCGGGCGGCGCTGCGGGAGGGGATAATGCCTGCGATCAAGGTCAGCAGCATACTGATAACGATCAGGGTAACGGCTACTTCAATTGGCAGGATCGCCCGAAGATTGGGGATGCCGGTCAGCGCCACAAGGATTATATTGATGGGAATGCACAGACCGTAGGTCACCAGCACACCAAGCAGTCCCGAGGCAAAGCCGATGATCACCGTTTCTGCCGTAAACATACTCGATACGTTCCGCTTGGAGGCGCCGATGGCACGCAGTATTCCGATTTCTTTGGTGCGCTCCTGTACGGAGATCAGCGTGATGACACCAATCATAATAGAGGAGACAACCAGAGATACGGCCACAAAAGAGATCAGCACATAGGTGATGGCGTTGATGATGGTGGTAATGGAAGCCATCATAATGCCGATATAGTCGGTGTAGCGGATCTCAGACAGCTCATCCACCGTATCGTTATAGTCTTTGATGAATGCCTCAATGACATCCTTGTTTTCAAAGGTGGAGGCATAGAGCCGAATGGAGGAGGGATCGTTTAGATCCACATAGCCTAGCCGGCGCAGATTGCTCTCAAGGCTGCTCTCAGAGAAGACCAGCACATGCTCGTAATACCGGGCGCAGTCCGCAGCGGTAAAGCCGTCAAGGAGCTGATTCAGAAGGAGCACCTTCTGCGCCTGCGGTACAGCATTTAGCTTGCCCTGCACCTGTGCGGCGTACATTGCTTTATACTGCTCTGTCAGGACCATGGCATACATTTCTTCAATGTCCTCGTCCTTCATAGCGCTCAGGTAGTCGGAAAGCTCACTTTCCTTCATACCGGTCTGGGAAACAAGGACCATAAGCATGGTCTGCTCGATTTTCTCCCGGCCGCCGGCGGCAGCAAGCTGTGCTTTCACGAACTTATCCACATCTTCGTCCTTGGGAATGGACATAATGGTCACATAGGCATTTGCCTTGCCCTTTTCGTCCAAAAGATCAATATACTCCCGGAAGGCTGTTTCCTTTTCTTCATCTGTCATATTGCTGACATTTTCCGGGAAGGGGAGCCCGGTGAAAATATCCACATCGGGGGATTTGAGCTGATCGGCGATGATCTCGTCGTTTCGGATCTCCTCTACCACACGGGCAGTCAATGCGTTGGTGTAGGCAATGGTGCCGCCGATGGTGGAGGCGGAGGCATCGGGATTGGGACGGATGATACCGCTGACTTTCATAGGAATGCCGTTGTCGTAAAGATACTTAAGGCCAGCGGAAGTGTCCCGCAGATCGAAATAAAGTCCTGAGTGTTCATCCTTAGTATAGCAGGAGGTGTTAAGAACGATCTTAAACTCCATACCGCAGATCTCTTCATAAGACCAGCTCTTCTGCTCGTACTCCAGCTCGGTCTGGTTCATTGCCGCGTTCATAAGATCCCGGATCTCCTGCTCGGATTTAAGACCTAAGGCGTACAGTGCCATATCGTCCAGCTCGTTATTGCTGTCCACCACCAGGACCACTTCGTTATAGGCAGTGGGCCAGGCGCCGTGGATGATATCGTACTGCTTTTTCACCACATCGTTCACAAGCTCGCCGTTCTTGCCGGGCATAAGCTCTTCCCAGGTGGAGGAGCCGGAGCCGCCCATGGACATCATACCGCTGGCGCCGCCTGACAGGGAAGCGCTCAGCTCCATACCCATAACCTCCAAAAGCATATCCTGCATCAGGCTCCGGGAATCGGAGGGGATGATTTCACCGTCCACATTCTCTGTGTAGACTAAGAGGTCGAGATCATAGCTGTACTGAAGACCGGTCAGGGCATCGGAGATGCTGTCGCCATTTTTGATTGCCGTTTCAATATGTTTTTTGAAGGCAGCAAGGTCATTCTTACTGGTTTCCACCTTAGCAAGGGCATTGACAAGATGGTAGACCATTGCCTTCTGATAGACCGCATCGTTTTCGTGGTCACCGAAAGACTCGGCGTTGCCGATAAAGGTCTCCATAAGCGAAGACAGATCCATTGTCTGTGCCTGCAGGGTCAGGGGATAGGCAGTCAGTGCCTCCTCCTGTACCAGGTTAATATAGGTGGTGGCACCCTGAGAGACTGCGTAGATCAGCGCAATGCCAATAATGCCGATGGAGCCGGCAAAGGAGGTCAGCATAGTGCGGCCCTTTTTGGTAAAGAGGTTTTTAAGAGACAGGCCGAAGGAGGTAAGCAGAGACATAGAGGGCTTTTTTTCCGCCTTTTTGGGACGGATAAGTGCCTTTTCCTGTTCTTTTTCCGCATTTATTTCTGCATCTGTCAGGGGCATAGTGTCGCTTGTGACCTTGCCGTCTACCATACGGATGATCCGGGTGGAATAGGTCTCTGCCAGATCCGGATTGTGGGTCACCATTACCACAAGGCGGTCCTTCGCGATCTCTTTCAGGATCTCCATAACCTGTACGCTGGTCTCGGTGTCCAGCGCGCCGGTAGGCTCGTCAGCAAGAATAATATCGGGGTTATTGACGATGGCGCGAGCAATGGCAACACGCTGCATCTGTCCGCCTGACATCTCACTGGGCTTCTTCTTGAACTGATCCCCCAAGCCTACCCGGACGAGGGCTTCCTTTGCCCGCTTGCGGCGCTCCTTCTTAGATACACCGGAAAGAGTCAAAGCCAGCTCTACATTCTGTAGCACAGATTGGTGGGGGATCAGGTTGTAGCTTTGGAATACGAAGCCAACGGAGTGGTTTCGGTAGCTGTCCCAGTCCCGGTCACGGAATTCCTTGGTGGACCGTCCGTTGATCCGCAGGTCACCCTCAGTGTACCGGTCCAAACCGCCGATAATATTGAGCAGTGTGGTTTTGCCACAGCCGGAGGGTCCCAGTATGGAGACAAATTCCGCTTTCCGGAATGCCATATCTACACCACGCAGCGCGTGTACACGCAGCTCTCCTGCGGCATAAACTTTCGTAATACCGTGTAATTCCAACATAAATCTATCTCCCAATAAAAGTTTGATTTTTAATGAGTATATCCAACTATTGTGAATATTTTATAAACAAAATATTCATTTTTTTCACTTTTTAGAAAAATTTTTGTGAGCACGTTCATAATAGATGCAAAAGTGCTCTTTTCCACGGTATTCAATGATTTCCGTCTGCGGAATGCGGGTCATTTCTGCCTTTTCCATTACCCGGCGGCTGGGTGCATTTTCAGAAAAAACACCGGTGCGGACCGCATCATAGCCGTTATCCAAAAGGTAATTGATGGAAGCATTCAGGACCTCGGTGGCATAGCCTTGGTTGTGGTACTCCGGAAGAATGGCAAAACCAAGCTCGATAATCTTATCCCACGCATCCGTTTCGTTTATAAGGCCGATGAGGGCATCCTCTAAATAAATCCCATAGATAAAACGGTTGGGGTCGTGGGAGAGGGCAATGATCTTATAAGCCATAGGAATCGCATCTGCCTTGGCGTTAAATTCCGGCACCATATAGGTTTTTCCTACAATGGGGTCGGAAAGCAGCGCTGACAGCCTGTCGCGGTCGCGGGTCTCCATAGGGCGCAGGGTGAGTCGGAGAGTGGAAATGATAGGTTTTTTCATAAAAACCTCCGGAAAGGTTAGATTTTCTTCATTGTAACACAGATCATCTATAATTACAAAGCAAAAAAGATACCGCCCAAACGGACGGTATCTGTAAATTGTGAATATGCCAGCGCTGCGTGTTGCATCCGAATCACACCAATATTCAATGCTTATTCTGCTTGACAAATTGGAACTGGCTTAAGTGAAAGATTCTTTGTTTTTCATTACAAAGTTATAGTTCAGTTCGTTTAAATTATCTTCATAATCGTAGAACGCACTATCACATTCTTCAAGAATTTCATCGATTTCGTCGCTTTCCAGCTCGTCCAACATTTCCTCTCTCTCATCACGATCAACAGGAATATCACATCCCAATGCTGAGATGGCTTTCTGACAAATAGCTGCTGTTGCATTTGCTCCGATTGCGGTAAATGCACCCACTAATTCGTTAGAGAAATTACCGCTGGAATTATAGAAAAACTGAGAAAAGCCACCGTTGTTAACTTCCATTTCAAGTAATTGGGTAATATAGAAGATTCGTTCTGCATCGCTCAAAACGGACATATCTTCGCCATACTTTGTTTTTTTGCCGAGATACTCTGTCAATGCCACAACAAAATCGTTTGTGTCGGTTAGATTCCAAATGGGTTCCATATTGTTTTTCCGTTTAATGACCCGATCTTTCTTCTTAAACATATCGAATAATTCCATAAGTTGTATCCTCCGTGAAATCTTAGTTTATCGATTCATTGTATTATAGCGTATTTTTTACCAAAAGTAAATAGGACGGCGCAATTCGTTGCAAACTGAACCGACCTCGCCATACCACATTTGCTTTTTTGTGGGGATACCCCTTCCGGGGTGTCCGTCAACATCATTCCAATTTTCGGACACCCGAGGACGGGTGTCCCTACAACAGGCAAAAAGAACCCGCTCCAAACGGAACGGGTTCTGGAATTCCAAGGGTGAATTATCTCTTGGAGAACTGGGGTGCGCGACGGGCGGCCTTTCGTCGGCGCAAAGTCCGCTTACTCTGTTTCCGCCTGCGTCGAAAACGGCGTTCGCTCCCTTGCGCCTCCTCTCCCAACAAGGCTGTCGCCTTGTCGGGTACCCGGAATAGACGGCGTGAAGGCAACGCACCTCGCGCAAAAAAAGATACCGCCCAACGGGCGGTATCCACTTATGGTTGCAGACTGACTATACGGATGATTATGGAAGCAAGATTCAGCACTATGTACATAATCACAAGGATAATAAAAAGCGTCTGCAGCAGCTTGCGGTGCTTAAGAGGGTAGAGGGTGATTTCTGTGGATTCCTCGGAAATTTCCATCAAATCGGAAAAAGGCACAGATTCCTGCCTTTCGATTTTGGCTAAGACGACTGCAGATAATTTGCCGTAATTGAGCTGCGGTACTTCTGCAGATAGGACTTCTAAATACCCACGGGCCTTTTCTGCATTATTCTGCAAAAAAGCTAATTTTGCCTTACAAAAGATGCGGTGATAGCGCGTAAGCTTATCTGCTTGCGGGACGTTTACCCACGTGTTACACCCGTCCCAATCCTGCCGCAGGTACATATCATAAAAGGCCATACGGGGAAATTGTTTCCGGCAAGCGGCTTGCTTTTTGTCTGTTTCTTTGGATAAGCAGGCGCTATATTCTTCGCAAATCGCCCGGAGCTTTTCGTCATTACCCATATCAAAATACACGTTGGCAAGATAGGTAAGATAAAAATACCGGAACCTTTTATTGCGCTTCGCGTCTGCTAATTTTAATTTGCAGATGGAGATGGCATTTTGGTAATGTCCGCAATAATACTCACCGGATAATTGCCATAATGCCGTAGGGGTGTCGAAATGCCCCTGATAAACGGTTGCAAGGAAGGTATCAGCATCCAATTCCTCGCTTAGTACCGAAAAAATGTATTTTTGGGAGGTTAGCTTATTGATTTTCCTGAGTGCAAAAATAACGCAGAGTCCCAGAACCCAGATCCCGAGGATTCCGGGAGTCTGGGAAGCAAGCAGTAGATAAACGACCCAAATGAGAGCATAAATGATAGCGGTGTGCATTCGGTAGCGCCGAATGCAGTTTTTTGCCTTTGCGATAACCTTCGGATCGTTTTGCATAAGGAAACCTCACTTCTGGTAGCATTTACAAAAACGTGATTTGTTGAAAATAATCATTTTATAGTTGTCGCCGTTTTCCATATGGAAGGTAGCAACAGGGAAGAGGATGTGTTTCCAAGAGACCTCTTTTATTTCCTGCCGGGGAAGTACCAGGTTGCGGTACTTTTTATCCACCGTCAGCTTATTTGTCCGGAAGGTAATGGTTTCCGGCTCTAAATACAGTGCGCCACCGATGATTCCCTTATGGCATAAGCTGCACACAAACGCGCTTTTCATTGCTTCCTCCTTTAACCGTAAACGTAGGTATGTAAGAATTCATTTACTTTTTCTGCCGGGATCGCAGCGGAAAAGTTTGCGGATTTGGATCCAGCATAATTCACACCGATCACATTGCACTGTGCATCGAGCAGGGGGCCACCACTGGAGCCATTATTGATATAAGCATCGTGACCGATCACATCAAAGGTCACATCGCTTTCACTTGCAGATGCATCGGACACGGTCACTTTTCCATAATCCTGGATTTTTCCGTATGTGATCGAATTGGCCTGCCCATCCGGCGCACCGATGGAAATCACATCCGTGCCGAGTTCGGGATCGTTTTCCACAATGGAAAGCGCCTGTACATTTGTGGCAGATGCCGGCTTAAAGTACAGACAAGCGAGATCGTACTGCGCCGCAATGGCGTTCATTGCCTTATTGGCGCTTTTCAGAAGATATCCTTCGTAGGTTTTTCCTTGATAATCCTCGATGGTGAATTGTTGGTGATCATAGCCGGCCTTTTTGACCGCCACGTGGCAATTCGTTAAAATATAATAACAGCCGTCCTGAATATGGAAGCAGAAGCCTGAGCCTTGCGAGGTAGCGGAAGCGGTTTCAAAGCCGAGGAAGGAATTGTAGTTTTTGTTATATACCTTTACTACGCCCTTTACGGTGTCGGTGGTGATCTTGTTCGTCAGGGTAATTGCGTCGATCTCGTACTTGGCGTATAATGTGAGATCCTTTGTTACGGACCGTGCGAAGTCATAGCGGTGTGTGCATGCGCTATCCGTATACCAACCCCGAAACAGATAATTCTCCTTTTCGGGATCCGCAGGTGTAGCGACGGTTTTTCCTTTTTCGATCAGGACAGTTTTATCCGGGGTATCATTGTCATATACGAAGGTAACCTGAAATTTTTGATCATCAAAAAAAGGAATGGTAGGGCTTCCGGTGTTCGGATCAAATGAAGTCACATCGCAGCCGGAAAGTATCAAAACGCAAAGCAGCAAAGCAACCGCCAGCATACGTGGCAAGAACTTTCTCATAACCATACCTCCATAAAACGATAATTTCTATATACTAATATACCATACATCTGCCAAAAAGTAAAGATACCGTTCCCTTTGGAACGGTATCTTAAAAATTAGAAAATCTTCAGGTGATCCAAGATCGCTTTCTCCGGTCCGCAGTAGCCGTCGTAAATTCCGGCCTTTTGGGAGAGCCGAATGTCCTGCAGCACTTCACTGAGGCTTCCGCTGATGGAGACACCGGTAACGGCAGTAACCTTATTTCCGTCGTGATAATAAGCAAGACGAATTTCACCACCAATGTAGTCGCTGTAGAAATCCACCTGCAGTCCGGACATAGAAATAACCTCCAAAGTGGGTTCGGCAGAAAATGCAGCTTCGTCTGCACTGCCGGTGTCAACGGACAGACAGCGCAAATTGCCGGTGGGAATCTCCTTTAAGTACTGACCGTAGCGGTTGGCACCGTAATAACCTACGACTTCACTGTTTTCAATCAAACGGATGGAAGAAAGGGAAAGACCATCGCTGTCAAATTTGGCGCTGCGGATACAGCCATTAATCTGACCGCACATTGTGATACCGATCTTATCGCCCGTGGGGTTCTTTTGGACAAAGTCGCCCTTGCTGCGAAGATTGGAGTGGGAATAGATGCTGGCATAGTTGAGGTCATCTGCAAGGTTCCAAAACAGCTCGGAAAGCTCCAATTTATTGAGCACTACCTTACAGTTAAGAGGGAAAGCGGGCGTGATGGCTTCGTTGCGAAGCTTGACCTCTTGCAGCTTGCCTGCGATCTCCTCTGTGATGTCTTTTGGGTCAAACTGAGAGAAATTATACTGCTCATAAAGCTCTACGCTCTGCTGATCACCGTTAAAGGTAGGGATGGCCTCCACCATAGCATCATAGCGCACCTGGGTCTTGTGCAGCCCCAAGCTGTTAACAACGGTCTCCGTATGCTTGTTGATAAAGATCTCAACGGAGTTAAGAGATGCGCCGGATAGTGTGTTTGCCTCGAAAACCGCATCGGAGATCATAGAAGCTAAGGTGGTGGATTCGTAGTCACGGAAATTGCTTTCCACAATGAAACTGCCGGTTTCCGCGGAGGGCAGGGAATAGGACTTGTTGTTGATCAGCTTTGCCTTGGCGACCGCCTCGGAAATGAGACAGACGAGCTGTTCCTCTGTGGTAGAGGGGTATACATAGAATTGGGCATCGCCCTTAAAACCGTCATGGTCAACATAAACCGTCACTTCTTTTTCGCAGTTATCCGCTGCGCGGACAGTTTCCAATTTTCCGTGGATGTAGAATAATTCGCAGGTCTCTTTTCTGTGGATGTTGATCTTATAGTCGGCAACATCCTTGTTTGCCTGCAATAGCTTCATAATGGTATTCATCCCAATTTCACCTTCACTTTCAATGCCGGGCCACCGTCGCTGACCCGCACCCATTCCTTATAGCCCTTGCCGCACATACCTGCGCCGGTGATTACAAAGTCATCGGAGATCATAGAAATGGACTTCAGTAGATCGGGAACATAGCCGCTCATAACAACAGGGGAAACATAGTTTTCCGTCAATTTTCCGTCCTTGATTTCAATGCCGTATTCAGCAACACATTGGATCGCCCAGTTCTTGGGGTCCTCCATACCGTTGTTGGTCTCGAAAAGCATATAGCCGTGGTCGATGGAAGCGATCATATCCTGGAGTTTATCTGTGCCTTTTTCAAAGAAGGTGTTGGTCATTCTGGAATAAGCCTTGCGTCTGGAGGACTCTCTGCGTCCATTGCCCGTAGGCGTGGTGCCGAGCTGGGCGGCAGATGCAAGATCGGAGATGCCGGTGACCAAAATGCCGTCCTTAATAATTTGGGTATCGCCGGCAAGTACACCGTCATCGTCGAAGAAGTAAGAGCCGGCGCTGACCACGGATGCCGCACCGTCGCGCATATTGCAAATGGGGGAGGCAACGTACTTGCCTACATACTGCTTGGCAAGAGCCCGATCCTTTACAAATTGGTCCATTTCCACACCGTGACCGAAGGCTTCGTGGGCGATCAGTCCGGTGATGGTAGGATCGGTGATCACATCATAAACACCGGGGGTGATGGGCTTGGCAAGGGTGAGGATCTTAGCTTTCCGCAGGAGCTTATCGATGAGCGCAGGCATACCGGAAAGGATCGTTTCCATCTGGTCGCCGTAGACGCCCTCGCGAACCTGAACCATTTTTTCGGTTTCTTTGTAAATGGCCATCAGATAGCCGTTGATCCATGCAAAATTCTGATCCAATTCCCGATTTTCAGAGATGAACAGCTTGGATACCTCGTAGGAACTGACCATGGCAAATGCATTGAGAATATATTCATTGGCTGAAAGCAGCTTGTCCCGATTTTCAATACATACATCTAAAAGCTGGTTATCCGAGTAGTTATGCAGATCACTGGGACGGCAGAAGGACTGCACCAAAGGCTCATCGCTGAGATGCAGGTTGCCTACAGCGCAGTCCATCAGCTTAGCATTTAGCCGGAAAGCATTTGTAATATTTTGCGCCAATGCCGGAATGTCCCCGCTGATGTCATCGAGGGAGTATTCGTAGATCAGCTTGCCGTCAGACAGCTTGATCACAAAACCGCACTCAGTATCTCTGCCGGTGCTGATGTTTGAGGTGTTACGATCCACACGAACGGATTTGGATTTGATGTCAGCGCCTAAAACACTGGCATATGCGAACTCCTTTCGCAGCTCTGCCACTAAGGCCTTTGCATCCTTCCGTCTGGAATCTAAAAATTCTGAAAAAGGCATAAGGATCCCTTCTTTCTTAGTTTTATAAAATTAGTGTAGCACGATTAGGAAAAATTGCAACCCTAATTTTACGGAGCCTTCCCCTTCGGGGCACCTTCTCTACGGAGAAGGCATTTGCACAAAAAAGATACCGCCCAAACGGACGGTATCTGTAGGTTATTGTGCATATCAAAATTCAGGCTCATCCAGAGAAAAATCTTCAGGCAGCTTACACCACCTGTCTGAAGCCGTAGGTTTCAGATATTCATCTGGGCTTTCCGGTCCCATTGCATAGAGTAGCCTTGGGTTATCCTCAAGGAAGCAGTCCGGGTGGGCGAGATAGCCAATTGTGTCAAGACTATCGGGTTTCGTGTCACGGTCTGGAGTATATTTAATTTTCAACAAGCACTGACCATTATCGTTTTTGTAAATATCAGGTTCGTCAATAAAATAATAACCTCTGTCACCGAAAGCATTAGATCTGACAACAAAAAAACTGACATAATTTTTGTAAAGATAGGAGAGACCGTATCCGTAGCTGTGATATTTTGGAGCTGGTACTGTCATAAATCTCCGCATTCCATTAATGTTAACGACTTTGAACATAGTGCCTAATAGACGAAAACTAGCACGAAACCAAAAATCATTTTCTCTTTTAAAGGCAATTATATAATCGCCTTCCCGAACAGTAAGTTCTAATTTCCGTTGCCGTTCTTCCTCTTGCACAAGTGCACTCTTGGCAGGGAAAGCTTGCATGGCGGCAGTAGTATTTACTTGGTCGTTTCGAATGGATAAATGAAACATTCGTGCTATTTGCATCGTTTCATTTGAGATAATAATGTCTCTTGCAAAGCCGTGCGCCATAAGATTTCGCAGGTGGTGGCAGCCGTCAAATGCGCTATAATCATAAGTGTTGAGGCGATTATTTTCTGTTGCGGCTTTCGCCCACGCGATGCCGTTTGTATAATTTATTGACTTTGCCAATGAATTGATTTTATCCATGATATCTATAAAATCTTGGTTGTACATTTAGTAAAATATCTCCTTTCATAAGATACACTGTTCTTATATCATAAAGTACGGAATAATTCAATGGCAAAGTGCGCTTCTTAGTAACCTCGTCCTGTCCAACTCTGCAGAGAATGCATTTATGCATTCCGCTTTATTTTCATAATATTTTGGAACGGAGAAATCCGTTCCTTAGAAAACGCAAAAGAAAGAATCCGCGCAATAAAGCCTTCCCCTTCGGGGCAACTTCTCCCGGGAGAAGGCATTTGCGCAAAAAAAGATACCGCCCAAACGGACGGTATCTGTAAATTGTGAATATGCCGGGCTGCCTGTTGCGCCCAAATCACACCAACATTCAACGCTGTTCTGCTCGACAAATTGGAATTTGGCTAACTGTTGTCATATGTATTTCATTTACCGAGATTATACCGGTCCGAAATGTGTTTTCCCATCTCGCCCTCAAGGTCCTGCGCATCTGACCATGCAATTAAGTCTAAATCGTGGTCATCAAGATAAAGGTAGTACAGTGTGGAGTTTTCTCGATCCATACCAATCATATATATTTGATTGGGAAAATAATCATCTTCTCCTTCTGTCAAAACCTTGAAAAAGATTCCCTCGTAATAAAACTCAGGTGCAGCAATAAGATAATCGCCATCGTAGGCAATAATAGGCTCTGTCAAAAACTGATGCGAGTCTATATAAGCCTTGTAATCTGCCTCGCATAGTTCAAGACTATCGTATTTTACGATTGCGGTGATAGACTGATAAAAGAAAAATCCAGCATCAACCTTGCCAACAAATCGAACATTCTGCTCATCGAAATCGTTGTACTTGGGGAATTTACTAAAGTCCGTTCCCATATCATCTGCACACTGATTAAAGTCAGCTTCGCTTTCAATCGTATAGTAATTCACAGTTGTAGGAATCCCTATGAGACCTAAAATAAGGGTATAGGGATTGCATAGTGCTATAATAACGATTATGTTCACCAGCGCAGAAAGCCATTTTCGCTTAATGTGTATATTGAACAAGAGCATTAAAACGAAAACCGCAATACATACGCCAATAACAAGAAACTCACGGTATGGAGTATAGTTCCGATAAAGATATGGTATCTCTTCTTTCATTACAAAGACATCAATTATCGTAACGATTGCCAAAAAAGAAAACAGTGCTAAAGCAAGACCAATCAATACAACTGCTACAATTTTGATGGGAGAAAGCTTAACTTCTTTCTTGTTCATAGTTGCCCCCCTTTGTAATTTTGGCTTGTTGTGCTGGTGCGGTGCGAACTTGCTAGACAAATTCAAGTTTATCGATTAGTCAGATTATACCATAAAAACGGCAAAAAGTAAACAGGACGGCGAAGTTCTTTGCAGATTTAACAACGGTAGGGGCGTGCATTGCACGTCCGCAACAAAGATTTATACAATAAACGGACGACCGATGGTCGCCCCTACTAGCCTTGTTGGGTACCCTGAGTGGACGGCTTGAAGGCAGAGCACCTCGCGCAAAAAAGAACCCGCTCCAAACGGAACGGGTTCTGGAATTCCAAGGGTAAATTATCTCTTGGAGAACTGTTGGCGCGTTAAGAAAATATGCCGGTGGCATATTTTTAGCGTCAACCGCAGCGGCTATGCCGCGAGGACCGCACACCAGTTCGTAAAAAGTCCCGAAAGCCGTAGTGGCTTCCGGGACGGAATATCCAAAAGTATTGATTATCTCTTGGAGAACTGGGGTGCGCGACGTGCAGCCTTTAAGCCGTACTTCTTTCTTTCCTTCATTCTGGGGTCGCGGGTCAGGAAACCTGCAGCCTTCAGAGAGGGGCGCAGCTCGGGGTTCAGGGTCAGCAGAGCGCGGGAAATGCCGTGACGGATAGCGCCGGCCTGACCGGAAACGCCGCCGCCTGCAACGTTAACAACAACGTCAACCTTGCCAACCAGGTCAGAGGTGACCAGAGGCTGACGGACGATCAGCTTCAGGGTCTCCAGACCGAAGTAGTCGTCGATGTCGCGGCCATTGATGATGATGGAACCGGTGCCGTTCTCGTAAACACGAACACGGGCAACGGAGGACTTACGGCGGCCAGTGCCGTAGTTATACTTCTTCTTGCTCTCGTACATAATCGATTACCTCCAAATCAGTCCAGGGTCCAAGCGGCAGGCTTCTGTGCAGCGTGGGGATGCTCAGCGCCCTTGTACAGGTGCAGACGACCCATGCAGTTACGGCCCAGAGAGTTCTTGGGCAGCATGCCCTTGACAGCCAGCTCAACAGCGTAATCGGAACGATTATCCATCATAACGCGAGCCTTGGTCTCCTTCAGGCCGCCGATCCAACCGGTTACACGGTAGTAGGACTTCTGGTCCAGCTTGTTGCCGGTGAGAACAGCCTTGTCGGTGTTGATGATGATGACGTAGTCACCGCAATCAACGTTGGGGGTGAAATCAACTTTGTGCTTACCGCGGAGCAGGTTAGCAGCGATCACAGCGGTACGGCCCAGGGGCTTGCCGGCTGCGTCGATGACATACCACTTACGCTCGACGGTCTCCTTCTTTGCCAGAGTAGTGGACATTATGCTTTCCTCCAATAGGTTAAAATATTTTGACAAACTTATGTCCTTGCGGTACAATATCCGCAAACGCTTGATTTTTATACCACATAGAAAAAGCATTGTCAAGCGGATTTTTGAGAAAATTTATGAAATACGAAAGAAACTCTTGAAATCTCTGTATTTCTCTTAAATGCTCGCAAATGCTCACTTTCTATTTTTATATAAAAACGGAGGAAAATGCTATGCAGAAGTTGGTTGGCCTGATGCGCCGCTGCGTAGAGGATTATAGAATGATTGAAGCGGGTGACCGGATCGGTGTCGGTGTATCCGGCGGTAAGGATTCTTTGGCACTGCTGACCCTTATGGCGGAGCTGCGGCGGCACTGCGGCATCGACTTTTATTTGGAAGCGGTGACAGTAGATCTTGGCTTTGGGATGGACTTTTCGCCCATCCGAAAGCTTTGTGACGACCTTGGCATTCGGCTGACCGTTGTAAACACCGAGATCTCTAAGATTATCTTCGATTACCGCCAGGAGAAAAACCCCTGCTCCATGTGCGCCAAAATGCGTCGTGGTGCCATCAATCAGGCACTATTGGACCGCGGACTTAATAAATTGGCGCTTGGTCATCATTTTGATGATGCGGTGGAGACCTTCGTGATGAATCTTATTTATGAGGGACGGATCGGCTGCTTCCAGCCGGTAACCGACTTGGACCGCACCGGCATCGTGCAAATTCGTCCGATGCTCTACATCCACGAAAAGACGGTGGAGGCCTTTGCCCAGCGAATGGAGCTGCCCATCGTTCAAAACCGCTGTCCGGTAGATAAGCGCACCAAACGGGAGGAGATCAAGCAGTTTGTCTATGATCTCTCTGCCAAGTACCCCGACCTCAAGGAGCGTATTTTCGGCGCGATGCAGCGGCTGCCCCTTACCGAATGGGAACCGCAAGGCAGATATAATCGCCCAAAAGATGTATGATATGGAAAACCTTGGGAAAGCTACTCCTAAGCGTAATGTCATTCGGTCGCACGCTATTGTCATTCCGAGCCAGTTCGCAAACTGGCGTGGGAATCTAAAGAATAACTGCAGATTGCGAACCAGTGACATCTGTCACTGGTTCGCAATGACACCGGCTTAATCACATTGTTATGGATAAAGGAGGCGTTTCTATGGTAAAAGGCATATCCAAGCAAATCATTGTGGTAGACCCACCGGAGCCGAAGCTCTTTGAACAGGCCATCTTTATATTAAAGGAGGATACCCCGGGCATTACCGACGAAGCCCTACTGAAAGAAGCAAAGCAATTACTCCACACACCCCGGGAGGAAAAACCGTTGCAAGGAGCGATCTGGGCGCTTTGCGGCGGTCTGGCGGTTGGAATCGCGTGGTTGCTTACTTTGCTTCTGTGACTTGCATTGTGGCTTTTTCTATGGTATAATGCCCCGAAAAGGGGGCGAAAAGGTATGTTTATCGGAAAGCACGAAATCGAAAAACCGCTGTTTCTCGGGCCTATGGCCGGCGTGACGGACTGGGCCTTTCGCACCACCTGTGCATCCTTGGGCGCAGATGTAACGGTGACGGAGATGGTATCCTCACGCGCCCTCGTATATAAGGATAAAAAAAGCGCTGCCCTTCTGCAGAAAAATGAGGGCAGTATTTGCGGTGCCCAGATTTTCGGTAACGACCCGGCTGTGATGGCGGAGGGTGCCCGTCTTGCGCTGGAGATTTCTGGCTGTGACTTTTTAGACATCAATATGGGCTGCCCTATGCCGAAAATCGCAAATAGCGGTGACGGCTGCGGCCTGATGCGTACGCCTGAGCTGGCAGGGGAGATCGTCAAAGCGGTTGTAAAGGCTGTGGATGTGCCTGTATCTGTAAAATGCCGCCTTGGCTGGGATAAGGGGAGCATCAATGTTTTGGACTTTACTGCCCGAATGGAGGACTGCGGCGCATCGCTGATCACTGTCCATGGCCGTACCCGCAGTATGCTCTACACCGGCAAAGCTGACTGGGATATGATTGCCAAAGTAAAAGCCGCCCGCAGCGTTCCGGTGATTGCCAACGGGGATATTATTGACGGTGAGAGCGCGATCCGCTGTCTCAAATGGACCGGCGCAGACGGACTGATGATCGGCAGAGCCACCTTCGGTGACCCTTGGATCTTTGCGGAAGTCAAAGGGGCTCTTAGTGGAAATATGGAATACACACGCCCTGTTCTCGCTGAGAGAGTGGCGGTGGCGGTAGAGCAGTTCCGCCTTGCAAGGGAAGAAAAGGGCGAGCATATCGCCTGCTTAGAGGCAAGAAAGCATTTTGCCTGGTATCTCCGGGGCGTGCCCCACAGCAGCTTCTATAAGACCCAGATCTCTGCTATTTCTTCTATGGAGGATATTGACCGGATCGCCAAAGACATCTGTCGGGATTTAGTGTAATTTGTGCATTTGGTTCATTGACAAAAGAGTGGTCTTGTGGTATGATTCTACGGATAAATCGATACACCCAAAGGAGGAGCGAGGTATGCAGTACGGTATGAATAAAAAGCAGTACATTGGTTTTCCGAGCGGTGGTGTTTTTTCTTCCTCCACTGTTATGGATTTGCTTTCCCAAAATTCCTCATATGTTGTTTTTCCCGGCTTTTGTGATGTGCATGTGCATTTCCGT
>SVLZ01000015.1 GCA_015067665.1 Oscillospiraceae bacterium
GGAGAACACAACACCTACACAGTCACCCTTGTTGGAGGTAACGCGGAAGCTCAGCTCCAGACCGTCCAGCTTTACAAGGTGCTTATAGTATGCACGGTGGCCCCAACCACCCATATTAGAAACGGTGGTATAGCCGTTTTCTGCAAAGTGTGCAACAGGAGAGCCGGAATAAGCGTTCCAGTCGCTGTCAGCAGAGCCAACAATGCTGGGTGCTGCGGGTGCGGGCTCAGTGGGCTCATCGCCGGAAGCAGCCTCGGTTACGCGGATGGTAACATTGGGATTATGGAGGCCGGTTGCAGCAACATAGAGCTTACCTTCTGCGTCCAGAGCGCTTGCAAAGACAGACTTCTGCATATAGAAGGTGCAGGCGCCGCCCTGTTCAGCAACATAGTTGCAATTGTCGGCCCACAGCAGATGAGGCGTCAGGGATGTAAACTTAACAGCATATGTATTGGCATCATGGGACTTGATCTCGATCTTCAGATCGATGTTGGTTACTGTGTTAAGAACCATAGATGCTGCCAGACCGAAGCCTGCCTTGGTACATTCAGGATCGGTATAGGCATAGGATGCGGTGTTATAGTCGTGGTTTGCGCCTACATGGAAGCGGGACTGACCGTTGGCATAGGGATCGTGCCAAAGTGTCATCGCAGCCGCGCCGCTACCGTAGTTTCCTGCGGGATTGGCAGAGAAGACGATACCGGCTGCCTGATTGCTACCGTTTTCATATCTGAAATCGGTAAGCTTCATTTCGATGGTCAAGCCATCCAGCTTTACCTTCTCGGTGGTGTATGCGCTTGTTTCATACTGGATGCCGGAAATCGTATAGAATCCGTCACCGGCATCTGTTACTGTTGTACCGTTTGCCGTCCAGGCAGGAGCAGCATCTTCCGCAAATACAGGCAGTGCTGTAATTGCCATTGCGATTACAAGTAACAAAGCTAAGATTCGTTTCTTCATAATTGCCTCCTAAAGTTAATTATTAATTAATATGGCGAGCCATAATTAATTCACTTTGTACATATTGAGATGAGAGATCTCCACCTCAACATCGTAGTTACCGGGGAGCTCCCAGCCAATATTGGTGCTGCCGATCATAAGCTGATCTGCACTTGCGCCCATCATCGCACCGTTTTGCCGGGCGATCTTCAGCGCCTGATTGATATAGGGAAGAATGTCCACCTTAACGCTTACATCCTTGCCCACAACAGAGGTAGGCGCATTTACGGAACCGGGCTGCTGACCTGCCACAGACTGCAACGACAGCATATAGATAAACAGTCCTGTGCTATCCTCCTTGCCGCCGTCGTAGGACGCAAAACCGTTGGGTGTGCTGTCCATTGTACGGGTATCAAACATGGAGAAGCCAAACCACATAGAATTGCCGTAGCTCTCGCTGTCGGGATTCATATCGGTAAGGGTAATAAACCACTGGAATTGGGCGGCATTCAAGTCGGGATTCAGAGGATATAACGCTCTGTCAACAAGGCTTTCGCACTTTGTCACCTTGTAATCGACTTCCATATAAAGATGCTCGCAACCGCTCGTATCTGCGCTGACCCCCTGCTCAATGAGAATGTGGGGCCAGTTTTCTGTGCCGTCAATACGGTCACGGATGTTGCCGTCAGCATCCCTTGTGTATTCCTCACTTCCCTTGATGCCAAGGGTAACGGTGCCGGTCTTAGCGGAATCCACCTGCAGGAACTTACCGCCGTCAGAATAGGTCAGCACAGAGCCGTTTCTTTCGAATGTGCCATCGGCTACCATATCCTTTGTACAGCCCCACTGTGCCATACGCCAGATGCTGTCCCCCTCTGCCTTATTGCCATCATAATCCAGATGGCCGGCAAGGTTTCCGTTGGAGGAATTGGAGTGGAAAAGTGTCACAGAAAATCCTCTGGAAAAATTCAGGTCACCCAAAAGCTCCTGCACACCGCCGCCGTTTACCTGCGGTCTTTCAAGCAGCTGTCCCTCGGTCACCGAATCCCAGGGAACTGTGGGACTCTGTGTCGGATCAGGCGATTCTGTAGGCGCTGCACCAAACAGACCATCCATCATTTCACAACCACTGAACATAAGTACTCCTATAGCCATTGTCAGTGTGAGGGCAATGGCTCTCGCAAATTTATTTCTCATATTCTACCACTCTCAAAGACATATTCTCGACTTTCACACCGACCTTTGCCAGATTGGAAACCTCCCAGCCGATGTTAAAACCGTTTACTGCCATATTCTCCCATTCGGATTGGGCAAGAGCACCCTTTTGCTTAGCGAGCTCGAATGCCGCTTTCATATACGCTTTGAGATCAAGCTTCACATGGTAGGTCTCCCCTACCGTGACCTTGCCGCCGCTTTCAGGGAAAAGCTCCTGACCCGTGGGTGCATATATAAACTTGCCGGTAGAGTCGGCCTTTCCGCCATCATAAAGCTGTGTACCGGGGAAGATCTCGTATCGATTATCAAATAGTGTCACATTGAACCACATATAATCGCCAAGGACGCTTGCCTTATCGTGGACAGAGAAGATCCATTGGAACTGAGAAGCGCCGATGGCATTATCGTACTCGATATTTTCTGTTATAGTGAAATCCAGCTCCATAATGAAGGACTCCACCTGATCGAGATAAACCACACCGGGCGTCTGCTGAATGATCATATGTACCCAATCCTCACCGTTTTGGCGAATGACGGGTGCACCGGTTTCCTGATTGACGTATTCCTTGGAGGTGTCTACGTTAAGATTGTACGTACCGGTCTTAGGGTCTACGGAAATGTACTTACTGCCGGAGGCATTCGTCAGGGTGAAATACTCTCCGTCCGTACCTGTAATTCCGTATGCAGGAATGTCGAAAAGCTCGTTTCCAAGGGACAGATCATTTTTTGTAGCATCGTAATTCGGTCTTGTTACAGAAAGATCACAATATTGTCCAAGAGACCAAAAGGGCTCATCGCTTCCTGCGGTCCCGTACTTCCACCAAGTGTAGCCTACCTGATGGGAGTTGAGGTTCGATACCTTAATGCCCTCTGCAAAGTTCTTGTCAAAGAGCAGTTCCTTTTCCACAAGCTGGGGTTCTGTTTCCGGCGCAGTCGGTTCAGGGAGTATTCCCTCACAGCCAAGCAGCGCCGAGAAAGTCATTAATATAGCTAAAAAGAGAGCGAATTTCTTCATATTCTCACCTCTGCGTGTTTATTTATGGTTGGGTTTGTCTTACATCTTAACTGCACCGTCAGTAAGACCTTTAATAAACTGCTTCGACGTAAAGAAGAATGCAATCAAAAGGGGCATGGATGCCAAGCAGTAGCCGGCATAGATGACTGTATCCGGAATCTTCGCTGCGGTGGAACCAAACACGGTAAACACACCGACACCGATGGTATAAAGATCCTCTGCGCCGTAAAGAATCAGTCTTGCCCAAATCACGTCATTCCACGCGCCGAGCAATGTGGAAAGTCCCACTGTAAACAAAATAGGTGTACTCAGCGGGATCGCGATTCTGAGATAGCAGCCCAGCTTACTTGCGCCATCCATTTCTGCTGCCTCATAAATATCCGTAGGAAGACCGTCAAAGAAGGTCTTTATCAAAAAGATATTGATAGGCATACCGCCTGCGATGGCAGGAAGAATCACGCCTGCGTGGGTTTGCTTCAGGTTCAGCGTCGAATACACAAGAGAATACTGGGTCGCCAGCGTCAAAATACCGGGGATCATCATAAAGGCCAAAAACACCATAAAAAGTGCATTTTTTCCTTTGAAACGGAACCTGGAAAAGCCGTATGCAGCAAGGCTGGCAAAGAGCAATACACCGAAAACCTCAAGAAATGCCACTTTGAAGGTATTCATAATGTATTTAGATATATAGGGCCAGGCAGCCTTGAATGCGCCGGTAACTGCCTCCGTATTTCCCGAACCCGGAAAAGAAAGAGGATCCTTTAATATCTCTGCAGGAGATTTGAAGCTGTTAATAATCAGAATATAGAAAGGAAACAGCACCATAATCAGCAAGCAGATTATGATAAGATGGGAGAATATCTGCCCAACTGTCAGTTTCTTTCCGTTTGTGTTTAATCTTAGACTTTTCACGGCTTACTCCTTTGACTTAACAAGCTTGTTGTTTGCGATGGTTATGGCCATAATGATCACGAACATAACAACGCCCATTGCACAGGCATAGCCGTACGCACCTTCCTTGGAGGAACCGGTAATGAGCCGGAATATGTAGTAACCCGGAACCATCGTTCCCGATTGCATACTGCCGATCACTTCACCGGGTCCGCCGTTTGTAATGGCATACTGCATCGAATAGTTTTGAAGTCCGCCAATGAAACCCATAATCAGGAAGTATCTCAGCTGACCGCTGATGAGCGGAAGATCGATCTTGAACACTCTCCCCCAAAAGGACAAGCCGTCAATCTGCGATGCATCAATAATGCTGCGGTCAATGGCATTGAGTCCCGCGAGGTAAATCAGGAAAGACGTTCCGCCAACCCACGGAAATCCGTAAAGGAAGATACTCAAGAACACGACCCAAGTATCTTTACTCGCAAACCACTCCAGAGGCTCTCCGCCAAACCATGAAAGAATGGTGTTGGCAAAGCCGGCAGAGGAACCGGAAAAAATCAGCTTCTGCCAAAGAAGGAGCACGATAATTCCCGGTATCATTGCAGGAAGTACAAATAAGAATCTGTAAGCAGGCATCATCTTGGAACGGAGATTATACATCATCTCCGACAAGAAGATCGATGCCGCATTGCCGAGGATCATACCGACCACTGTCAGAATGACTGCGTTCAGTAATGATTTCCAGAACAATTCATCGGCAAATACATTCTTATAATTGTCAAGCCAAACAAAATCTGCTTTCAGGCCTCCGTCCCAGTTGGTAAAGGAGTTCACAAATGCCATAATCGTAGGATACAGACAGAAGACGCAAAGAAGAATAAATGCAGGCAGTATAAACAGAACGCCTTCATAGCTTCTGTGCTTACGCAAAAAACTCTTTAGCTTGGCGGTCTTTGATGTATCACTTTGTGACATTTCTAATTATCCTTCCTGATTGGTAGTACCGTATGCAGGCCAGGCCTTGCTGTCCCACTTATTGGTGTTATACAGGGTGTTGACTGCGTTAATGAAGGAATTCTTCAAAATAGAAAGCTTTTCCTCGATAGCGGGCAGTTCAAGGCCAAGGGCATCCTGCTTAAAGAGATAGAATGCATCATAATAGTCCTTGTTCATATTGCCGCCTGCGGTTGCACAACCCCAAGCTGCGGTTTCCTTGTTTGCAAGGTCGCTCTTGTAGGTTTCTGCAAGTGCTTTGAAGTGGGCATTGGTTGTATTGCCGGACAGGGGAACTGCAAAGCCAAGATCGTTGACCATCTTGTCGTTGTTTTCGAAGCAGCTCAGGTACATCAGAATATCAACGCAAGCATCTACGCAGTTGGTATTGCCGGCAGCTGCATCCTTGTTCATCGCGGAGTTGGTAACCGCCCAACCGGTGGAATAACCGGAGAAGCCTCTGCGAACGTAGCTGTCTACGCTAAAGGTTGTGTAGTAGGGATTGCTCTCTTCGCCTTCGGGCTGCTGGGTGAGAATGGGGTAAGGCATAACACCGACTTCGAATGCGCCGTCAACGGTGTCAACCAGCTCGCGGATACTGCCGCCGACAACTTCCAGCATAGCCAGATTGCCCACTGTGAACTGCTGCTCTGCATAGTAGGAGCTGTAGTTGGTGGGGAAATACTTGGTCATCTGCTTAATGAGGCGGAACAGCTCCACATATTTTGCATCCTCAGGAGAGAAACGTCTTTCGCCGGTTACGGGATCCTTCTGCATATAGGCTCTTGCATATTCTTCGCCGTCGATGGTTCCGTCAACAGTAATGACGTCCATATACTTCAGCTCGCCTGCCCACAGGGTGGATTCCAGATAACTGTCGTACCAAGGATACATATAGAAATAGGGGCAGATGTAGTTGGCATCATCGCTGGGATTGCCCTTATTGATGGACTTAGCATAAGCATTGAGCTTATCCTGGGCTTCCATAAAGTCCTTATAGGTTACCGGGACCTCTGTAATGCCTGCAGCATCAAAGAGGGTCTTATTGTAGATAAAGCCGATGGGGTTCTGCTCCATCTCAACGGTGTACTTCTCACCGTTAGGCGCAAATGTACTTGCATAGGTTGCGCTGTTATAAATATCCTTCCAAGCTGCGCTGCCGGCTTCGCCGGGCTTGGAATACTTGTTGGGCTTCTCCATATCGGAGGAAATGTCATAGAACCAACCCTTGCTCTGGTCCTCGGCGATGGTGGTTCCCAGATAGTAAAGGATCTCGGGGGCGGATCCGTTGGAGAGCATGGGCGCCATGGTTTCTCTGTCCATATTGATGGAATTGTCAGCCACTTCGAAATAGTAGCCATACTTTTCGGCATTGGCTTCATTCCAAGCGTCAACCAGCTTTTCCAGGGTGTTGTAGGGATAAGGATTGAGGAACTTGTCGTAATCCATAGAAGCAGTGGTATTATACTGTGCGTTCTGACCGCCTGCATCAATGGTAAGCTTTACCAAATTCTCGTAGGGCTTATTCTCTTCCGTGGGGCCGCCGCAAGCAGGCAGGAAAGCAAGTACCATAGAAAGGCACAATGCCGCTGCAGCGATTCTTACGATTTTCTTGAAGGATTTTTTCATTGTTCATTCTCCTTTTCGTTTATTTGTTATGTTTTTATAACATTATTGATATAAGCATAACATTTGCCACTTTTATATTACCACAATTCTCTTTATAGTCAATACAATTTTATGCGTAGTACACAAAGCGCGTTTATTTTTGTGTAAAACCAACAGCATATCCACAAAGTTTTTATGCATTGAGCCAATAATAATGTATTATAACAATGACATAAAACGACAAATAATACAAAGCGTAATTCATTAACTACTGTTTTACCCGATTTATGTATTTTTTACCTGTTTCCTTTTCTGTAATCGCTATAATGACACAAAGGTCTTCGTTAATCTCCCTATCCAGATTCTTCCAACCAAGACTTGACAAAAAAGCAAATAATGGTATATTATCTATATAAAAATAATACATTAAGGTCGTGCAAAATGCAAAGAGATATGTTCCTATATAAAAAAGTAACCGAGCACTTAGCTAAGCTCATCATCACGCATTATGGTGAGGAAGGCTATAAGCTGCCCACCGAAGCAGCCATCAGCAGTGAGATTGGCGTCAGTCGAATAACTGTCCGGAAGGCCTATGCGCTGCTTGACGAGCAAAAACTGGTCCTGCGCGCAAAGCGTGGCGGAACCAGGATCAATCATACGCTCAGTCGAAAGGAAGTGCTTTCCAAACTGCTCTCCGAAGGCTATATATCCCAGTCCGTTCCCGAAAAGAGCAAAAGCATCGCTGTTATTCTTCCACACATAGGAAGCCATCACGTAACCAGCATCCTCTCCGCCATTATCGACAGTCATACAAACGAAACCATTATCATCGACAGTTCCGCAATGTCGCTGCAAAAAGAACAAGAGCTTATTAACAAGTATATCGCAATGCACGTGGACGGAATCATTCTCTATCCTGTTGACAACGAGATCTATAATCCCACGATCCTTCAGCTTTCCACCGTAAAATTCCCCCTGATCTTGGTAGATAGACTTTTACCCGGTCTCTCCCTGCCTTATGTCTCCTCCGACCACGAGGATATGGTCAGGTTAGCCGCAAACCATCTGCTGGAAGCAGGTCATAAGCACATTTTGTACTTCGACGCAAATATTAAAACGAATTCCTCCCTTTCCATGCGCAAGGAAAGTTTTATCAATACCCTTTCCAGCCAGCATAATTGCAAGCCATATTTCTATTCCTTTGAAGGCGATGCCGACCCCACCTCTCTGTCCTTCTGCGATCGATTCCGTGCTTTTCTCGATACGAATCCCAGAATTAGCGCAATCATCACCGCAGACTATTCCAGCGGACTCCATCTCATAAAAATGCTCAGTATATTGGGTGATCCTTACGCGCATTATTTTGATACCGTTTACCTGGACTTTAATCCAATGCAGTTTGAAACGGCAGCGCCCCACGATCACCCGACCTACATTATGCAAAACAGCTATCAGATCGGTGCCGATGCCATCAATTTGATGCAGCACGCACTCAGCGGAGCAGATATATCCAATACCAAAATGATCGTCCCCGCAAGTATTGTACTGGGTAATAAAGACAGCCAAAGTCCCCGTATCACATCCATTGTTTAAGTATAAGGCGGTGACAGGAATGAAGCTTTGCGATCTGCATACCCACAGTGTTTTTTCCGACGGCACCTATACGCCAAGGGAGCTGCTTCTTTCAGCCAAGGAAATGGGGTTATCCGCCATTGCGTTGTGCGATCATAATACCGTGGACGGTTTGCCGGATTTTTTATCCGCTGCCCGAGAGACCGGGGTAGAAGCCATTGCAGGCGCAGAGTTTTCTGTGGACTATCACGGCACAGAGCTGCATCTGCTGGGGCTTTTTATTCCCGAACAACACTTTTCTCAGGCCACCCAGCTTATGGAAACAGTAATACAGCGAAAAATGCAAAGCAACCTCGATCTGATCCACGCCCTCAACGCAGCCGGCTATGCGATCGACTATGATACCATCAAGAACGCTACACCAAACCACAAATTTAACCGTGCCCATATTGCCGCAGAACTGACAAAAAAGGGCTATACCGCCACCATCAAGGACGCCTTCAAAAGGCTGCTCTCCCCTTCTGCAGGCTATTATCAGGAGCCGGAGAGGCTCTCCGTTTGGGAAATGCTGGATTTTCTTACAGAAATCGGCGCAGTCCCTGTTCTGGCCCACCCTTTTCTGAACTTAAGCGAAGCGCAGCTGACGGCATTTCTGCCGCTGGCAAAAGCGCGGGGACTTGTGGGTATGGAGTGTTATTATTCCACCTATGATCGGGAAACCACCGAGAAATCTCTATACCTTTCTGACCGGTTTGGTCTTAAATACAGCGGCGGCAGCGATTTCCACGGCAGCAACAAGCCGGACATTGAGCTTGGTATTGGAAAAGGAAATCTGCAGATCCCCTATGTCTGGGCAGCAGAATTAAAACCAGCGAGGTAACACATATGAAAGAGACCTTTCAGATAATCGACACACATTTAGAAACCTATTTGGATTTCCTTTGTCACATCTGCGCCTTTGAGGCAAAGGCAGATCACAAAGAGACCATCGACGACCTTGTCACCTATATTGCCGCATTTGCCGAAGCAGAAGGCTTCCAAACTACCCGGACAAAAATGGAACGGTGCGGTGATTTTCTAACCATTGACCTAAATAGCGGCGCGCAAAAAGGCTGCGTTTTTATGGCGCACACTGATACTGTCCACGAAAAAGGCATATTCGGAGAAAATCCGGTCACCCGTCTTTCCGACAGGATCATTGCTCCCGGTGCCATTGATTGCAAGGGCGGCATCGCCATCGCGCTGTTGGCGATGAAAGCGCTGCAGCAGCAAGGCTACAAAAAGCACCTGCGACTGCTGCTGAACTCCGACGAGGAGATCTCCAATGTTCTTGGCGGTCAGGAGGAGTTCGCCTTTTTCAAAACGCAGTGTGAAGGTTTCCCCTACGCCATCAACTGTGAAACCTCTGAAAAGGACGAGGTTGTTATTTCCCGAAAGGGCATTTTGAAATGCCGCATTGATATCAAGGGTGTAGGCGGACATTCCGGCATCCACTATTTCGAATGTAAAAACGCCATTGCAGAAGCTGCCCACAAGCTCCTTGCGCTGGAGAACAAAAGCTGTCCCGGCGGTATTACCTACAGCTGCAATATCATAAGCGGCGGAACAGTTTCCAATATCATCCCCGCCGCTTGCACATTGACTGTTGATGTCCGTGTTCCCCGGTACGCAGATATGGCCGTAGCGGAAGCAACTGTGCGCCAAATTACGCAAACCGCCTTTATAGATGGCACCTCCGCCTCTCTTTCCATCCTCAGCAAGCGGCCGCCTATGGAAAAAAATCCCCAAACGATGGCGCTGTTTGATGCACTCCTGCAAACCTGCCACCGCTATAGCTTAGGTACGCTGACACCGATAGAGTCCGGCGGTGGCTCCGATTCTTGCTACACCCAGGCAAACGGTATTACCTCCATCTGCGGTCTCGGTGGCTGCGGTGAGTTTTGTCATACCAACAAGGAATATATCCTTATAGAATCTGTCCCGCTGCGTGCAAAGCTTTTGGCAGCTTTTTTAGCGGGATGATCCCTATATGCAACAATAAATGTTTGAGGTGTTTCATTTGAACAATTGGATCGTTTTACTTGTAACCTTTTTTGCCGGTATGGGCGCAGGCCTTGGTACCGGTTTTGCCGGTATGAGTGCTGCCGCTGTTATTAGCCCTATGCTGATCACCTTCCTTGGGATCGAGCCCTATACCGCAGTGGGCATTGCGCTCGCTTCCGATGTGCTTGCCAGCGCAGTCTCTGCCTACACCTACAAAAAGAACAAAAATCTGGATGTAAGAAACGGCCTTCTTATGATGGCAATGGTCCTGCTTTTCACCGTTGTCGGCAGTTATGTTTCCAGCATCGTTCCTGCACGGACGATGGGCGGCTTCAGCACCTTTATGACACTGATTTTAGGCATCAAGTTCATCCTGAAGCCGGTTATGACCACAAAGCAGGAAATGGAAGCCGTCAGCAAAAAGAAAAAAATCGTCGGCTCTGTTCTATGCGGAATTATGATCGGCTTTATTTGCGGTTTTATCGGTGCAGGCGGCGGAATGATGATGCTGCTCATTCTGACCTCCGTACTGGGCTATGAGCTAAAAACCGCCGTTGGTACCAGTGTGTTTATTATGACCTTCACTGCCCTGACCGGCGCGATCTCCCATTTCTCCCTTGGCGATTCTCCGGACATTTTTGTTATGGTGCTTTGCATTGTATTTACCTTTATTTGGGCACGGATCGCCGCCAAATTCGCCAACAAAGCAAAGCCCGAGACCCTGAACCGGGCCGTTGGTATTGTGCTGGCGCTCTTAGGTGTTGTGATCCTCGGTTTTGAATACTTGGTGAAATAAAGAAACAGCGGAGTGGTTTTCACTCCGCTGTTTTCTATTCCCCTTTGATCGCCTTTATCAGGAATTTTGCAATATCTGTATTATCCACCGTCTTGCCAGAAAAATACTCCGTGCCCTTGCCTACCGCAAAGACCCGCACAAGCGTCGCGCTATGTTCGGTCTGGGTCAAAAGCTCGCTGAGGCTCTCCTCCCCGGTTTCCGGAAGCTGTACATGTCCGGTTTCGTGATCAGAGGTAATGAGCAGCAGCGTATCGGGATTTTCCTCCATAAATTTCAGAACCGCCGCCACTGTCCGATCCAAAGTCACCACGCTGTTAAGCTTACCGACCATATCGTTTCTGTGACCAAATTTATCCGTACCTGCACCTTCAACCATCAAGAAAAAGCCGTTCTCGTTTTGGAGGCGCTTTAATGCCACCTCCGTGCATTGCGCCAAGTTATCGGATACTGCGGTAGAATAGCCATTCAAAAAGCCCCAAAACGGCTTTTCACAATTCGGATCGGTTTCCAGCACGGAATCAAAGCGCTTAAAATCCTTCGCTACCAAGTATTCGTTATCAAAAATGCGACGGCCTTCCGAATCCAGCATAAACATCGTGCTATCATGATCCTGGCTCATAAGTACATCGGGACGGAATTTGATCATGGCGCTTGCCAGCTCGCTGCGGTTGTCCCGAGAAATGTTATGAACCACAAAAGCAGAGGGCGTTGCACCGGAAATATCCTCGTCGGTAATAATGCCGATTTTCTTGCCGGCTTCACGGGCGATTTCCGCCATCGTAGGCAAATCCTCGCCCCATTCGTTCTTGCCAATATAGCCATTCTTGGTCTTAAAGCCGGTAGAAAGGGCTGTGCCGGAGGCGGCAGAATCGGTAACCGCGTTCGTGGCAGAATACGTATAGGAAAGACCGTGATTTGGGATCTGGTTCAGCACCAAGCCAAAGTCATAGACACCGTCGGCATATTTTTCTGCCAATGTAATATCGTTAGGACCCATACCGTCTCCGATAATGATGATGACATTTTTCGGTGTAGTAAATTCGCTTTCCGTAACCTTTTTCACCCAGTTTGCGGTAATTCCGCCGCTCTCGCCTGCAGGCTCACCGCCAAGGCAGCCAACAAGGCTAAAAACGAGCAACAATGCTAAGAGGACTGAAAATAACTTTTTCATAGCAAAACTCCTTTACAAATTCTGCTTCCATTTTATTGCAACTTACAGAAATTGTCAAGAAACGGAAAACTGCCCTCCAATTGGAGGGCAGTTTATATTTCTTAGTACATTCCGCCAGCCTGTGCAGCAGCGGCGGCAGCGGCAGCATCTGCAGCAGGATCGGGCTTTGTAGCCACCAGACTCTCGGTAGTCAGTACGCAAGCAGCAATAGACGCAGCATTTTCCAACGAAGAGCGGGTCACCTTGGTGGGGTCAACAATACCGTTTTCGATCATATCCATATAGGTTTCGGTGTAAGCATTGTAGCCGTAGCCAATCTTCCTGGAGGAGCGGATCTTCTCAAAGACAACACTGCCATCCACACCGGCATTCTCAGCGATCTGGCGAATGGGTGCTTCCAAGGCCTTTGCTACGATCTTTGCACCGGTCTTTTCATCACCGGTCAGCTTCATAACCAGCTTTTCTACAGCGGCAATGGCATTGACCTGTGCAGTACCGCCACCGGCTACGATGCCTTCCTCCACTGCAGCACGGGTTGCGTTCAGGGCATCCTCTACCCGGAGCTTCTGCTCCTTCATAGCCACCTCGGTCTGCGCACCGACCTTGATAACCGCAACACCGCCGGCAAGCTTTGCAAGACGCTCCTGCAGCTTCTCACGGTCATAGTCGGAGGTAGTGGTTGCAATGGCAGCACGAATGCTGTGGGCGCGAACCTTAATGGCCTCAGAATCACCTGCACCATCCACAATCGTGGTGGCATCCTTGGTCACAACGATCTGACGGCAGCGGCCAAGATCGGTCAGCTTGGTGTTCGTCAGCTCCATATTGAGTTGGCTGGAGATGACAGTACCGCCGGTGAGCACTGCAATATCCTGCAGCATTTCCTTGCGGCGATCGCCAAAGCCGGGTGCCTTGACGCAGACAACATTGAAGTTACCCCGCAGACGGTTTACCAGAAGTGTTGCCAGTGCATCGCCTTCCACATCCTCAGCAATGATCATCATCTTCTTACCAGCCTTCACAATAGGCTCTAAAATGGGCAGTATCTCCTGAATGGATGCGATCTTCTTGTCGGTGATCAGGATATAGGCATCGTCCAAAACCGCTTCCATTTTGTCGGTATCGGTGACCATATAGGGGGAAATGTAGCCCCGGTCAAACTGCATACCTTCCACAACATCCAAGCCGGTTTCTGCTGTCTTAGACTCTTCGATGGTGATAACGCCCT
This sequence comes from Oscillospiraceae bacterium, assembly GCA_015067665.1. Lineage (GTDB taxonomy): Bacteria > Bacillota > Clostridia > Oscillospirales > Oscillospiraceae > Faecousia. The sequence goes on from SVLZ01000015.1 coordinate 13,472, forward strand.
CGGTGCCCACCTTTTCCATAGCCTCTGCAATCAGTGCACCAATGGCAGCGTCGCCGGAAGAAACCGTGCCGACGCGGGCAATATCTTCAGAGCCACTGACTGGCACAGAATGCTCCTTGATGGCAGCAACTGCTGCATCTACCGCCTTCTCGATACCCTTGCGCATTACCATGGGGTTTGCACCGGCAGAAAGGTTCTTAAGCCCCTCGTGAGTAATCGCCTGTGCAAGAACGGTAGCAGTGGTCGTGCCGTCACCGGCAACATCATTGGTGCGGGTAGCCACCTCGCGAATGAGCTGGGCGCCCATATTCTCAAAGGGATCCTCCAATTCGATCTCCTTTGCGATAGTAACACCGTCATTGGTAACCAGCGGCGCGCCGTACATCTTAGAGAGCACCACGTTGCGACCCTTAGGTCCCAAAGTAACCTTAACGGTATCTGCCAGCTTATCGATACCGGTGAGCAGCTTCTTGCGCGCATCCTCGCCGTAAATGATCATCTTTGCCATAATTCAGTTCCTCCCTAATTACTCGGTAACGATTGCCAGGATCTCGTCCTGTTTTACAAATTTGTAGTCATCGCCATCCAGCTTAAACTCACTGCCGGTATACTTGCCCACAACTACCTTATCGCCCGCCTTCACAGTCACGGGGACATCCTTGGTACCGGGGCCTGCAGCTACGACATCATAAATGCCGGAGCTTTCCTTATTCGTAGTTGCGAGAATAATGCCGGAAGCGGTGGTCTCCTCCGCCTGCGCAGCTTTCAGCAGAATGTTATCCGCAAGTGGTCTGAGTTTCATACAATTTCCTCCCTATTCGGTATTTAGATTGGACATTCGTCCACATATCTACATTTTGATTAGCACTCACTCCCTGTGAGTGCTAACTTTTCTATATAATAGCTTAGATTGCCGGAAAATGCAAGTACTATTTGTAATTTATCTGTGAATATTTTTTGACATTTTCCGCAATTATCCCCCTGCCGAGGCAGAGGGATTTTAGCCTTGGCCCCTTCTCTGAGGGGGCTGTCGCGCAAACAGCGCGACTGGGGGAGTGTGCGACCTTCATCACAGCACTCCCTCCGTCATTTGCTTCGCAAATGCCACCTCCCTCAAAGAGGGAGGCAAGGCTTTCTTTATTAAACTCTTGCGTGGCCTTGGGCGCAGATCACGTCCACCACTTCGTCAACACAGCTCTGGCATTGCTCCTTGGTGGTAGCCTCTACCATTACCCGGATCACCGGCTCGGTGCCGGATTCCCGGACAAGGATGCGCCCCGTATCCCCCAGGCGGTCTGCTACCGCCTTGACCGCCGCCTGCACCGCAGGATCGTTTTGCGCGTCGGGCTTGGATTTGACGCGGACATTTTTCAATACCTGAGGATAAATCGTCAGTCCTTCAAAAAGCTGACTCATTTTCTTTTTCTTGGAGATCATCACTTCCATCATTTTTAGGCTGGTAAGAATACCGTCACCGGTTGTGGCATACTTGGAAATGATAATATGACCGGATTGCTCACCGCCTACCCGGCAGCCATTTTGCACCATATATTCGTAGACATACTTATCGCCCACCTTCGTCTTGGCGTAGTCGATCCCCTTCTCATCCAACGCCTTGTAAAGGCCGAAATTGGACATCACAGTAGTGACCACCGTATTATTGTGCAGTTGTCCCTTTTCCTGCATATAGCAGCCCAGCGCGTAGAGAATATGGTCACCGGTGATGACATTGCCCTTTTCGTCCACGCACAGACAGCGGTCTGCATCACCGTCAAAGGCAAAGCCCACGTCCAATCCGTTTTCTACTACAAATTTTTGCAGTACTTCAATGTGGGTAGAGCCTGCGCCCTCATTGATATTCACACCGTCCGGGTCAGCATTGATCACATAAGTCTTTGCACCCAGCGCATCAAAAACAGACTTGGCAATATTCCAAGCGGCACCGTTGGCACAGTCCAATCCTACCTTTATATTCTTAAAAGAATACATACCAAGGCTAATAAGGTAGCCGATATAACGGTTTCTGCCGGATGCATAGTCCACAGAAATGCCGACTTTTTCCTTCTGTCCAAAGGGCAGCGTATCCCACTTTTGACCAAACAGCTCCAGTTCTCCGTCGATATACGCTTCCACAAGGGCGATGGTCTCCTCGTCCATCTTTTCACCCTGTCCGTTTATGAGCTTAATGCCGTTGTCGTAATAGGGGTTATGGCTGGCGGAGATCATAATGCCGCAGTCAAAGCCGTCCACCTTAGCAATATAGGCCACAGACGGTGTAGTGGTAACGTGCATCAGGTACGCATCTGCACCGGAAGCGGTAATACCGGCCGCCAGTGTATACTCAAACATATAGCTGCTGCGACGCGTGTCTTTACCGATAACGATCTTCGCCGGTTTTCTCTTGCCGGCGCGGCGCTTCAGCTCTGTATAATACCAACCCAAAAAACGACCGACCTTATAAGCGTGGTCAGCAGTCAAATTATTGTTTGCTTCTCCTCGGAAGCCATCTGTTCCAAAATACTTTCCCATAGATACCTCCTTACTTTTTAGCGACAACGATGCCGCCGGTCTTATAAATGCTACTTTCCGGGATCACGCCCCGGACACAGGACAGCGGATAGACATTAGAATTCTTGCCAATGACCGTACCGGGATTGAGGACGCTATTGCAGCCAACCTCCACAAAATCACCCAGCATGGCGCCCACCTTCTTAATGCCGGTAGGAATATTCGGCTCGGTGTGGATCACCACCAAAGACTTATCCGCTTTTACATTGGAAGTAATAGAACCGGCACCCATATGTGCCTTGTAACCCAAAATACTGTCGCCTACATAATTGTAGTGGGGTACTTGCACCCCGTCAAAAAGGATTACGTTTTTGAGTTCCACAGAGTTGCCCACCACACAGCCATCGCCTACCAAAGCACTGCCGCGAATAAATGCACCGTGGCGCACCTCGGTGTTTTCTCCGATGATGCAGGGCGCGCCCAAATAGGCAGTCGGTGCGACTTTTGCAGTCTTATGCACCCAAACCTCAGGCGAGATCTCCTGGTATTCTTCTCCTAAATCCTTACCCAGTTCGACGATCAGGGTTTTGATACCGCCCAGCGCCTCCCAAGGGTATGTGAATTGCGAAAGATATTGCCCAGCCTTGGAATGGCCGAGATCATAAAGCGCTTTTACTGTATACATTTCATTCCACCTTTCAAAGCTTGCTTTTATATTATATACCATTTCACCCGAAAAGTAAATACCTATCGCTGTCTACCCGAGAAGGGCCAGGCAAAGCGACGGGATAACAATGCATAAATAAGCAAACGGCACCACGACTATATTGGCCGTGGTGCCGCTTTCTATTTACTTAAAAAAGGCTATGATCTCAAGAAGGGACTTGAACAAGCCCACGATCGCTCCCCAAATGCCGTCTGCTTCCTCGCCTGTATCGGGAGCATACTGGGGATCGTCTGCACCGCAATGTATGCAGGTTCCGTTTGTGTAGCTATGGGTCTGCAGCTTCGGTACATACTCCGTCTTATTCTTTCCGCAGACGGTGCAGCTATAAACCTTGATGCCCGCATCGGTACAAGTAGCATTCTCAACGATGACGCCCTCATCATAGCTGTGTCCCAAGGTAGCCGTCATCACTTCCGTCTTTTCGCTGCCACACAGCGTGCAGGTATAGGTTTTTATGCCCGCCGTGCCGCAGGTAGGCTCCTTGGTCACCGTTCCCGCATCGTAGCTATGTACGCATTCAGCGTTAAACTGGATGGTTGCACCCAAAAGCGGTTCATTTCCGGTCTGTCCCACGGTAACCTCTGCCCACTGTTCTTCCGTGCCGGCATAGGCAACCTTTACAAGCTTGTCACAGCCAAGGAAGGCATTATCCCCAATACTGACAACACTGCCGGGGATGCTAATGCCGGTCAGCTTTGTACAGCCTTCAAAAGCACCTTCCCCAATGGCAACCACCGGGCACTCACCCACAGCAAAGGGAATGACTACCTCACCGCTGATAGCAGGATCGACTGCCGTAACGGTCGCTGTACCGTTTTTGATCTCATATGTAAAGTAATCAGCTGGATCCTTCGTGGTATTCGAGACAGTATCGATGATTGCCTGCGGCACCTTCACCACAGTAAATCCCATATTATAGATGCGGAATTCGATCTGCATTTTCTCTAACAAATCATTCAAAACAGAGTACTTGGCGTGGATCGCGCAAACATTTCCGTCTGCAATGATTACAGAAATACTTTCAAAAGGCGTTGCAAACAAGGATTCTCCTTCATAGCCAAACACTTCCACCTCTATCGGTGCAGTGCTGACATAGCTGCCACTTTCCGCATCGTAGGTAAACTGATCGAATTTATCTCCTAAATCAAGAAACAAGGAGGATACCTTTTTCATCTGCAGATAATAACTGTCATCCGTCTCGCGAGCAAGGCAGGTATCTTCTTCATAGTTGATTGCATAAGTAAGGAAGCTTTCGTCATTCTTTTTCAGGGTGTAGTATACAAAGTCATATTCATACACACCCTGCTCAGTATAAGCAAAATAACCTCGGTCCTCGGTCACTGCACAGTGCTGGGTCTCAGTCACTTTTTCGTCCTCAGTCTTTTCCATAAATAAGGAATAGTTGGACTTATTGAGCTTACCAAAGGCTTCACTCCACGCAGCTGCATCTGCAACCTGTGTGGAAACGGTTCGAATTTCCGTTTCTGTAAAATCGCAATCTACACAAATATACTTAACAGTCGCTTTTCCGTCTGCGTAGGTGACCTCGGGATTACCGTACCGATGTCCCATCGGCAACTGAATATCACCCACCCCACCGCAACCGGCAAGGGATGTTGCCAAGAGGCAGAGAATCAGCAAAATGCAAAATACCTTTCTTTTCATCATAGGTATACCTCCTTATAATAATTTTATGTCATTATACCACACACAGCGCACAAAAGCAAGCCTGCAAAAGACAATGCACACTGCCTTGTAAGGGCGGATACCATCCGCCCACGGGCGAACCAAGTTCGCCTCTACAAATTCATCGCATAGCGATACCATAATTGTCAATTATCAATTGTCAACTGTCAATTAAAAAGAGACTACCCGAAGGTAGTCTCTTTCATCGTTTATTTTGCAAATTCCACAGCTTTGGTCTCGCGGATCACATTGACCTTGATTTGACCGGGGTATTCCAATTCGGCCTCGATCTTCTTAGCCACATCACGGGCCAGCAGGATCATATTGTCCTCGGAAACCTCCTCAGGCTTTACCATAATGCGAACCTCACGGCCTGCCTGAATGGCGTATGCCTTTTCAACACCGGGGTAGCTGCCGGTCAGCTCTTCCAACTTCTGCAGTCTGCGGATGTAGTTTTCTACATTCTCACGGCGGGCACCGGGACGGGCAGCGGATACGGCATCAGCAGCCTGCACCAGCACAGCGATCACCGTCTTGGGCTCTACATCACCGTGGTGTGCCTCAATGGCATTGACGACCACAGGATTTTCCTTGTACTTCCGGGCAAGGTCTGCGCCCAGCTGTACGTGGCTGCCCTCTACCTCGTGGTCGATGGACTTACCCAAGTCGTGCAGCAGACCTGCGCGCTTAGCAAGAGCCACATCCACGCCCAACTCTGCAGCCATAAGACCTGCAATGTGGGCAACCTCGATGGAGTGATTCAGTACATTCTGACCATAAGAAGTACGGTACTTCTGACGGCCCAAGACCTTAATAAGCTCAGGATTGATACCGTGGACACCGGTCTCAAAGCAGGCGCGCTCGCCTTCTTCACGAATAGTGCGATCCACATCCTTACGTGCTTTTTCAACCATATCCTCGATCCGTGTGGGGTGGATACGGCCGTCAACAATAAGCTTTTCCAGCGCCAAACGTGCAATTTCACGACGGACGGGATCAAAGCTGCTGACCGTAATAGCCTCAGGGGTATCATCAATAATCAGGTCAACACCGGTAATGGTCTCCAAGGTACGGATATTCCGACCCTCACGGCCAATAATGCGACCCTTCATTTCATCAGTAGGCAGGGGCACTACAGAAACAGTGGCTTCTGCAGCGTGGTCAGCGGCGCAGCGCTGAATAGCGATAGAGAGAATATCTCTTGCCTTTTCGTCGGCTTCGTCCTTCATCTGCTGCTCGATCTCCTTGATCTTCATCGCAGTTTCGTGACGAACTTCGTTCTCTACAGTCTCCAGCAGGTAGGCCTTTGCCTGCTCCTGGGTAAGCCCGGAGAGCTTTTCCAAGGTTGCAATGTGCTGCTTGCGAATTGCCTCCGCTTCCGCCTTGGCATCCGCTACCTCCGCCATACGGCGGGCATACTCCTCTTCCTTGCGCTCGAAAGCTTCTGCCTTCTTGTCAAGGGTCTCTTCCTTCTGCTGCAGCCGACGCTCTTGCTTGCTCAGCTCCGCACGGCGCTCTTTGACGTCTCTTTCGTGTTCTGTGCGAGATTTATGGATTTCATCCTTCGCTTCCAGCAGAAGCTCCTTCTTACGGCTCTCACCGCTGCGGATGGCTTCGTTAATGATACGAGTGGCTTCCTGCTCAGCAGAGCCAATCTCTCGTTCGCTTACGCGCTTACGGTAGACTACACCGCCAAAAAAGCCTCCAATACCGAAAACAACTGCCGCAAGGACGATTAAAATAATAGAAATCGGTTCCATAATTCTTCTTCGCACCTCCTTCATTAATAATAGTCGATGAATGGAGGCTGCACTATGGACCTCGTGCTGTTCAATTGGTAAAACGCCGCACCTGCGGCCAAAATCCAAGCATAAACGTTACGAGGCGCATTGCGCGACCCCGGTTATCCATCAGGTTATCTATGAAATGCTGCCTAAAATAGCCCAGCATACAAAGTACCATCTATATTTTACCTTTCCATACCCAGAATGTCAAGCATTTTTCCGTGCAAATTGCTGCAAATTGCAGCAATTCAGCAGGCAGCTTTTTCTCCTGAAATCTGCAAGCAGATTGGCCTTTTGTCGCCTGCAGGACGTAGGTACAAACGTCGCAATTGGATCCATTATCACTTGTCTGATATACAAAATCCGGATATATAACCCCAATGTAATAATTGACATTGTGAAAAAAGAATGCTACCATAGAAAAAAGGAGGCGAGTGTATGCCTGAAATGTTCAGCCATCGTCAGATCATCTACACGATCTATAAAGAGCAGAGCTTTTCCAAAGCAGCGCAAAAGCTGTTTATGGCGCAGCCATCCCTGAGTCTGTTAGTAAAGAAGTTAGAGGCCCAGCTTGGTGTTCCCCTTTTTGACCGAAGCTGCAAGCCTATCCGCTTGACAGAGGCAGGAAAAGAATATATCCGGGCTGTGGAAAGCATCCGGCAGACAGAGGCAGACTTTATGAATTACCTCCAGTCCGCCCGCTCCTTGGAGGCTGGTGTCTTAGGCATTGGCAGCAATCAGCTTCTGTCCTCCTTGGTACTGCCCAAATACATTGCAGAGTTTAACCGTAAATACCCCAAAATCCAGCTTTCCCTTATCGACGCCAACTCCACTACGCTGCAAAATGCCCTCAATGCCGGCGAACTGGATATGATCATTGATAACCATATTCTTCCCGACGATCTTTTCGAGCAGGCACAAATTGCAGCCGAGCACCTTCTCCTCGCCGTACCTGCCACATTTCCGGAAAGTAAAGCCCTCGAAGCCTATCGGCTCCACTATGAGGATGTCATATCTGGGCGGCAAATCGATATTTCCGGTGCTTTTCCCCTGGAAAAGCTGCAAAATGTGCCCTTTATCCTGATGAATCGGGACAACGACACCCGCAAGGTCACCGACCATATTTTTCAGGAGTCCGCCTTCTCCCCCACTGTTCTTTTTGAATTGGATCGGCTGACCACCCTCTATTCCTATATCGAATTGGGTGCCGCCGCCTCTATCGTCAGCGATACATTGGTGCGAAATGTCCATACCGCCAATCCGGATCATATTTATTTCTATCCCATAAGCTCCAAATATGCCAGCCGCGGTATTTACGTATCCTATAAGAAAAACAAATATCACTCGCCCGCTATGCAGGTCTTTGCCGACAGCATCACGAACCTGAAATAACCCACGTTAACAAGGAATAACAAAATGAGAGGCTTATTTAACTACGAATCCCGCTTTATTCAGTCCATAATGATGCTGGCGGATATTCTGATTCTTAATGTTCTTTATCTGCTCTTTTCCCTTCCTCTATTTACCATTGGTGCTGCCCAAGCAGGTTTATACACAGGCTTCCGGGTCCTTTTAGACGCGGATGATGACTCCTCCTGTGCTGCAGCCTTCCTCCGGGGCTTCAAAAACGGCTTTACGGTGATCACCCCTGTATGGCTACTATTAACTGCCGTCGCAGCTTTGATTGGCGCTATATACTTTACTGTCCCCGCATATGCCCTGCGCATCGTCCTACTGAGTGGTTTTTGTATCGTCATTGTCATACAAACTCTGTCCCCCATATATCACTCTTGGTTTTCCTGCACCCGGCGGCAGCTTATGCAAAATGCCTTTTATCTGCTGGCCGCCTATCCTCTGCGTGCTTTAGGCTCTGTCCTGCTGATCTGGGCGCCGGTCCTTTTGTTCTTTATAAATGCCCATGTTTTTATGGAGCTTGCAAATCTGCTTCTGTTCTTTTGGTACGCTGTAGCAGGAATTTTCTCTGTATTATTGATGAAAAAGCCATATACGCTTTCAAAAGCCCATTTCCTGCGCACCCATAACGAAATCGAAAATCCCATCGAACCTCAAGAAAACACCGACAAATAACATCTGCGGCACACCTTTTCGTGTGCCGCAGCTTTTTCATTATTTTGCGATTTTGCGCTGAATGAGCTTTACAAGCTCCACCACAGGGATAACCAAAATGGCCAAGCCGATGGCGATGCCGTATTCCATCAGTCCGATGGTGGTAAAGCCAAAGGCATTTGCAAGGAAGGGCACCTCGATGACCAAGGTCGTCAGCAGCAGGCTGCCCAACATAGCTGCCCACAGAACTTTATTATGGGTATGCAGAGAGAATACGCTCTTTCTCTGAGAACGGAGGTTAAAGGAATGGAAGATCTCACACATACTCATAGCAAGAAATGCCATCGTCATACCGTGACCGGACTCACCAGCGGCACGCAGAGCGGCAAAGCTGCCAATCTCCGGATCCATAAAGGCGCCAATGAGATAAGCAACAATGGTGATAACCGTAACCAAAATGCCCTGATAGACCACATCCACACCAAGACCGCCGGAGAAGATGCCGTCCTTGGAATTTCTGGGAGGACGGTTCATCGTGTCAGGCTCTGCTTCTTCCATGCCCAGCGCAAGCGCAGGGAAACAGTCAGTAACAAGGTTGATAAACAGCAGGTGCACCGGGTTTAAGAGCACAAAGCCCATCAGCGTTGCACCGAATACACCCAGCACCTCACTCATATTGGACGCCAGCAGGAACTGGATGGCCTTTCGGATATTGTCATAGATCCGTCTGCCCTCGCCAACAGCAGAAACGATGGTGGCAAAGTTGTCGTCCGCCAGCACCATATCGGCAACATTCTTTGTTACGTCAGTACCGGTGATGCCCATACCCACACCGATGTCCGCAGACTTGATAGAGGGCGCATCATTGACCCCGTCACCGGTCATAGCAGTGATACAGCCGTTTGCCTTCCAAGCCTTAACGATCCGTGTCTTATGCTCCGGCTGTACGCGGGCATAAACACCGAATTTCTTCACAAACTCGCAGATGTCTTCGTCGAAAATGGCATCCAGCTCCGCGCCTGTAATGGCCTCGGAGGCATCGGTGATGATACCCAGTTCTTTTGCGATGGCAACTGCAGTGTCCTTGTGGTCACCGGTGATCATCACAGGGCGAATGCCGGCATTGCGGCATTCTTCAATGGCGGCCTTGACTTCAGGACGAACCGGGTCGATCATACCGGTAAGACCTAAAAATACCAAGTCCTGCTCCAAGTTTTCAGGACTGTTGTCAGCAGGCTTCACATCCCACAGACGCTGTGCAGCCGCCAGTACGCGAAGGGCCTTATCTGCCATCTGCTTATTGGCAGACATAATTTCAGCGATTTTCGCCTCCGTCATAGGCTTCACTTCGCCCTTTTCCAGATAGTACTTGCAGCGAGCCAGTACTACATCCGGGCCACCCTTGGTATACTGGACGAACTTGCCGCCAATCGCGTGAACGGTGGACATCATCTTTCTGCCGGAGTCAAAAGGTGCCTCATCCACACGAGGTGTTTCCGCTTCCAGCGCCTGCTTCTTAAGACCTAATTTGCAAGCGAAATTTACAAGCGCGCACTCAGTGGGCTCGCCTTCCGCTTCATCGCTGTCGTTTAGGTTGGCATCGGAGCAGAGCGCCATCGCGGTAGCGACCAGCTTTTCCTCACCGAAGCATTCCACCACGGTCATCTTGTTTTGGGTCAGGGTTCCGGTCTTATCGGAGCAGATGACCTGCGTACAGCCCAAGGTCTCCACAGCTGTCAATCGACGAATGACAGCATTGCGCTTGCTCATCTTGGTCACACCGATGGAAAGTACCACAGTCACAACAGTGGCAAGGCCTTCGGGAATCGCCGCAACAGCCAAGGAAACCGCAACCATAAAGGTTTCCAAAATAGCGCCAAGATGGAAGTCACCGTGCATCAGCAGATTGAAAGCAAAAATAAAGACGCAAATGCCCAGCACAATGAAGGAAAGGGTCTTGCCCAGCGCATCCAGCTTCTTCTGCAGGGGAGTTTCTTCATCCCCGGCAGCAGCCAACGCACCGGCAATTTTGCCCATTTCGGTGTCCATACCGGTTTCGGTAATGACCACCTTGCCACGGCCATAAACAACAGTCGAGCCCATATAGCACATATTCTTCCGGTCACCCAGAGGTACATCCTCCACGCCGGCAGTGAGATTCAGGGCATCGATCAGCTTATTGACAGGCACACTTTCGCCGGTCAGAGCTGCTTCTTCGATTTTCAGGCTTGCATTTTCGATGATACGGCCATCTGCAGGAACAGCGTCACCGGCTTCCAGCACCACGATGTCACCGGGCACCAGCTCGGAGGAAGGCAGGGAGATCTGCTTACCGTCCCGTATCACCTTACAGGTTGCCGCCGTCATAGTTTGCAGTGCTTCGATCGCAGCCTCTGCCTTACTCTCCTGCACAACGCCCAAAATGGCATTGAGCAGCACAACCGCAATGATGATAATGACCTCTGCCCACTCGTTTTCACCGGAGAGCATACCGGTCAGCGCAGATACCGCTGCTGCGATCATCAAAATAATGAGCATTGGGTCTTTCAGCTGATTCAGAAAACGGCGCAGCAGCGAGGGTTTTTCCGCTTCCTTCAGCTTGTTAGGGCCATACTCGGAGAGCCGCTTTTCTGCCTCTTGGGCAGAAAGGCCTTGGGTTGTTACACCCAGTTTGTCTAAAACCTGCTGGGTGGACAAGGTGTAGGTTTTTTCCATCCGAACAACACTCCTTAATTTCTTAATAAAAAAGACCTATGCACTGCAATCTGCGGTGCATAAGTCTCATTCTTACGTAAACATTCCGAGCCAAAAGGCTGTATTGACGAAATGCTTCAGGCGGCAAACCGCCCGGAATTACTCCCTTATGTGGGATTACTATAACAATTTATTCCGTAAATGTCAAGCACAATCCGCAAGCGGTCTTATTTTTCCCATTTAGAGGAGGGATTATGCGAAATAAGTTGCAAATTATAAATTGCGCCATCGAAAACGGATGTCATTCTGAGCGAAGGGCGATAGCCCGGAGTCGAAGAATCCGTTTTCTTTTTGGGGAGCGGATCCTTCGGCGCGGCTTCGCCTTGCTCAGGATGACAGAGCGGGACGGGTTCCCCGTCCCGCGAGAGGCGAAACGCCTCCCCTACAATTATCCATTATCAATTGCCTCGATCAATTTTCCCAGCAGCGGCTCGAAAGCAGCGCCGTACCAATGGTTATCGAGCTTTGCGGTGTAGCGGATACATTCCACGGTGTAATCTGCGGCAATTTTGGCGGCCTGCGGTGCGGTCTTGCCCCGGGTATACGCGCCCACAAATGCAGAAGCATAAATATCGCCGGTGCCGTGGCAGGAATTGGGCAGCTTTTCGTGCTCGTAATAATGCCGTTTCTCCCCTTCCGCCACCAAAACACCAGTAAAGCCTTCCCGGTAGGAAACACCGGTGAGTACCACATTCTTGCAGCCCATAGCCTGCAATTTCGTAATAAGCCCCTCGATATATCCCTCGTCATAAGTTTCCTTATATTCCGTATCGGTTAGGAAGCAGGCTTCTGTGATATTGGGCAGAATATAGTCCGCTGCGGCACAAAGTCTGCCCATTGCTTTGGCATAAGCCATATCAAAAATGGGATAGAGCTTACCGTTATCTGCCATTGCCGGATCCACGATCAGCTTGCCGCCCTTTTGGAGGGTGGCTTCCCGGATGGACAGCACATAGTCCACCTGACTGATGCTGCCAAGGTAACCGGTATAGATGGCGGAAAACTGAATGTTCTCCTTCTTCCAATGATCCCGGATAGCAGGCATATCGTCCGCCAGATCCCGGAAGGTAAAGCCGGTAAAACCGGCAGTATGGGTAGACAGAACCGCGGACGGCAGAATAGATGCCTCCACACCGCAGGCAGACAAAATAGGCAACGCTACCGTTAGGGAACACTGTCCCACGCAGGAAATGTCTTGAATAGTAAGAATACGCTTATACATTATTCTTTCCTCCATAGCTTACATCTTTATACTGAGGATGGCAGGTTAGGTTCACACCCAACCGCTTAAAAGTTTTTTCATCCACGGGAGAAAGGATCACCGAAGAGTGAACCTGACATCCGCGGAGCTTGGGCAGCTGTGCCATTGCCTGCTCCGCACGGGGATCACTGGCTGCGCAGATTGACAGTGCAATTAGTATCTCATCGGTATGCAGGCGGGGATTTCGGTTTCCGAAATGATTTACCTTCAGATACTGAATAGGATCAATTACTTCCGGTGCAATCAGGTGCAGATCATCCGGGATTCCTGCCAGTGCTTTGAGGGCATTGAGCATCAGCGCTGCCGATGCACCCAAAAGCTTGGAGGTCTTACCGGTGATGATTCGTCCGTCTTGCAGTTCAATCGCTGCCGCAGGACCTCCGGTCTGCTCCGCTTTTGCCATTGCGGGAGCGATGACCTTTCGGTCGTCCTCACAGACACCGGCCTTATTCATCAGCAGCTCTAATTTCAGCACTTCTCCATCGGTCGCTTTGCCCTGCTTCTGTAAGCTCAAAATATCATAATACCGACGCAAAATCTCCTGCCGGGAGGCACTGCAGCATACCTCATCATCCGTAATGCAGAAGCCTACCATATTTACACCCATATCGGTGGGAGATTTATAGGGGCACTGTCCCAGAATTCGGCTCAGCATCGCCACCAGCACCGGAAATGCTTCCACATCCCGGTTATAGTTAACGGTGGTACTGCCATAAGCCTCCAAATGGAAGGGGTCGAGCATATTCACATCATTAAGATCTGCGGTTGCCGCCTCGTAGGCGAGGTTGACGGGATGGTTCAGCGGTAGATTCCAAATGGGGAATGTCTCAAATTTGGCGTAACCGGCACTTCCCCCCCGTTTATGCTCGTGATAAAGCTGGCTCAGGCAGGTCGCCAGCTTGCCGCTGCCCGGTCCGGGCGCGGTGACGACCACCAGCTCACGGCTGGTTTCAATAAACTCGTTTCTGCCGTAACCCTCATCGCTGACAATATGGGAGATATTGCTGGGATAACCCTCGATCTCATAATGGTGATAAACCCGTAGTCCCAAAGCTTCCAGTCGCTCCTGAAAGGCCTTGGCACGGATCTGTCCGTTAAATCGGGTCAATACCACAGAGGAGACATAAAGCCCCAAATCCCGGAACACACGAATCAGACGAATGACATCTCGGTCATAGGTGATGCCCAAGTCACCACGGACTTTGTTTTTCTCTATGTCATCGGTATTGATGGTGATAACGATCTCAACTTTTTCCTTAATTTGCAGTAGCATCCGCAGCTTGCTATCCGGCTGAAAACCGGGCAGAACGCGAGCCGCGTGGTTATCGTCGTAAAGCTTGCCACCAAACTCCAGATAGAGCTTTCCGCCAAAAAAATCGATCCGCTCCTGAATATGGGCGGACTGTATTTGAATGTATTTCTCATTATCAAATCCGATCATTGGGCACACGTCCTTCTTTTTTTATTCATAATGATTAATTATACTCTCCCGATATTCAAAAATCAAGACCGCCTTACGGCGGTCTCAAGATTAATTACATTCAAAGCCAACCATCAGGCCGCCTTTTTCTGCATAGAAGCTACAAAGGCCTTTGCAGGTGTCGTGGATCACCTGTGCCTTGGGGAACTTAGCTACGATCAGCGCTTGCAGCTGCTTCGCAGCAGGTAGGTTACAGCAGTTATCGATGCGCACCTTACCACCCCGATAACCCATCTCCTGCATCCGCTCAAAAATTTTCGCCACAGCACCTTTTTCGCCACGAACCTTATCCAGCATCTCTAAGGTACCCACATCGCTGGCCTTACCCACAGCCCGGATGCCCAGCACACCGGCAATTTTCGCCACGATGGGACTGACACGGCCGTTATTGGCAAGGTTTTTCATAGACTCCAGACAGAACATCAGCCGGGTGTGTGTCTGATACTCGGCGATTTTTGTGCAAATATTTTCATATAACTCAGAGTTTTTGATCAGCTCAATAATGCGGTGCGCCAGCAGCTTTAGCTCCGGTCCTGCAGACAAAGAGTCGATGACATAGACCTTCCGGTCCGGGTGCGCTGCCTCATATTCCTCCTTTGCAAGCCGGGCGGCATTGTAGCTGCCGGAGAGATTACTGGTGATCGTAATGCAGAAAATGCGGTCTGCGTCACCGAAGGCCGTCAAGTAGTCCTCCACATTAGGGCAAGAAGAGGAAGATTTGCTTTTGGTAGTCGCTAAAGTATGGAGCATATCCTCCAGATCCAGCGTTTCATCATCAACAAATTCCCGATCTTCTACACGGATGGTCAGGGGTACGGAGGCAAAATCCACATCTTCGTGGATCTCCCGCAGGTTAGCACTGGAATCGGTAATCAGCTTAAATTTCATAGAGATAGACCTCATTTTCTGCAGAATAACTGCTTACTGAAATTAGTTTAACATACTTATTTTCTGCCGTCAACAAATTTGATAGGCGATAATAAATATCAATATACCGGTATTCTGTTGCGATTTCCCGCAAATGCAACGCGCATCCGCGTTGCATTTAGGTGGGTTCGCTTCCGGGGCACCAAAAAGAGAGCACCCCGGAGGGTGCTGTGCGCAGCGTAGCACGGTAACCGGAATCGATTTGCATTTTCTTTCGCCTGCGAAAGAAAACTAAGGTAGCCACCAGTGTTTGCACTGGTGGCAGGAACTGTCCACCGGACAGTTCCACTGCTATGGGTTCGATTCCGTTACCACCAAAAAGAGAGCACCCCGGAGGGTGCTCTCTTTTTGGTGCCGGTAACCGGAATCGAACCGGTACGGATTTTACTCCGAGGGATTTTAAGTCCCTTGTGTCTACCTATTCCACCATACCGGCGGCAAAACTAATACTATCACAGAAGCTTCCTTCCGTCAAGCCGAAATCTGTTCTATTTTTCGTAAAATGCCTTGCAAATCAACTCTTCCAAGGCTTCAACCAGCTGTGCGGGGTCATCGCAGAAATTTCTGCCGCCCGCAGTTTCCAGCTGCGCTTTATCCCGGAAGCCCCAAGTGACCAGCAGGCACGGAAGTCCTGCATTTTCTGCCACTTTCAGGTCCACCTCACTGTCCCCTACATAGACAGCCTTTTCTACCCCAATCTCCGCCATCGCTTTATAGAGCATATCCGGAGCAGGCTTTCGCGGGCAACCGGGCACCTCACCCAATGCGTACAGCCCCTCGCCAAAAAATCGGGCGCACATTGGCTTTACCGCCGTGTCCTGCTTATTGGAAACCACACCGACGGGGTACTTTTCTTTTAGTTTCGCTATCGCAGGCAGCACACCGTCGTAGGGCTTGGTGAGAATCAAATTATGACTGTCGTAATAAGGCTGATAGACCGCAAGTGTCGCATCTACCTGCTGCTCCGTGGTACCTTCGGGCATAGAACACTTAATAAGGTTTCGCATACCGTTTCCCAAAAAGGAACGAATCTCCCCTTTCTCCCGATGGGGATAGTCAAAACGGGAAAGGGCATAATTTACGGCAGTATGTAAATCTCCCAAGGTGTCCAAAAGCGTGCCGTCCAGATCAAACAAAATACCTATTTTCATCTTCTTTTCAGGCGGATGTCCTCGCCCACAAAGGTCAGCTTACGGAAATTACCCTGAAGCCGGGATGCGATTTGGGGTGAGTACCGTGCCGCGATCTCCTGTGCATTGAGATTGGTAGAAATAATCGTCGGTTTTCCACTGAGAATCCGATCATTGATCAGGCTGTAAAGCGCTGCAGTTACAAAGCTGCTGGGCATTTCCGTACCCAAATCATCAATAATCAGCAGCTGCGCATTTTCGATCTCCGCCACAGCCATTGCCGTCTCCTCGCTGGGCATAAAACGGTTCTTTTCCAGCTTGGAGAAGAGATGTCCTGCGCTCTCATAAGACACCATAAAGCCATTTTCCGTCACCTCGGTGGCAATGCAGGCAGAAAGCATAGTCTTTCCCAAGCCCGTGCCGCCTACAAAAAGGAGGTTTCCGCTGTTCGCGGTAAAGTTCTGCGCATATTTTTTGCAGTAATCATAGGTCCGCGCCATCACCTGACGGGGACTGGCGCTATATTTGGGATCAACGCTATCGGGGTAATAATCCAGCCGAAAATCCCGAAAAGAGGCGGTTCCGCAAGCAAGACGTGTCAGTAAATTCTTCTGCTCTTCCTGACAAAGGTTTTTGAGGCAAGAACACATTTCCGCACCGATATAGCCAAGTCCACCGCACCTCTCGCAGAGAGGACCTTCCAGCAAATAGTCTTCCGGGAAATTTGCAGCAACCAAGGCTTCCCGCTCCCTTTGCAGCGCCTGATTCTCCTGACGGACCTTTTCCATTAGCGCGTGGGCATTTTCACTTTGCAGAAATGCTGTACGGGCGGCTTCCGCCATCGTCTGCCGCAAACGCATATCGATCTCCTGCAGACGGGGCAATTGCGCATAGGCACTATGTAAACGCTGCTCTTGCAGGGACTGCCGATCTGTACGCATAACATCCAGCCGTGCTCTTGCTCTTCGCATTACGTCTTTACTGTATGCCATTTGTTAGTCCTCCTGTAAAAGTCTGCGGATCGCTGCGTAGTCATCCTCCGCCAGCTCTCCCTTGGCGCCCTTGGGTGCGGGCTTCACATCTTTTCTTTGAATTTCCTCCGGGCGCATCAGACCATTTTCGTGCCAACGGGTAAGAATCCGGTTCATATACGGCCAGTTCAGACCGCCGGTATTGATACAAGTGCGCTCGTAGGCGATTGCGATCACGTCGGGCTGAAAGCCCCATTCCACCCATTGCTGGGCGTATTTTGCCTCCGCGGGCGTCAGCTTGCGACCCCGGATCTGGAGGGTTTCCATAATCTTTCCCACCTGACTTTGGCGGAAATTCTGCCGCTGGATATAGGCCGCCGCCTCTTCGATCGAATCAATTCCCTGCTCTGCCCAAGCGTAGGCCTCTTTTTCGATAGACCGCAAGGAGGGTGTGCGCAAATTCTTCTGCCGCGCCCGGTCCTTACAGTAGCAAAACAGCACAGAAATAACCTCCATAGGCATTCCCAAATAATTGACGATCCCCAGCAGAATCTTTAGCTCCTCGGTATTCAGGGTACGACCCATCAGCCGCTGGACCTCACCGTACAGCGCCTTAAAATCGCCGCTTTGCTCCATTGCAATGAGCACATCTTTTTCCGAGTAGCGGGGCTTTTCCCCGGAGAAGATAGGTGTATTTTTCTTTTCCGGCCAAAGACCAAGCTGCCGAAGCGTTGCCGCAGCGCAAGCATAGCGTGTGCTGCCCAAATTCAGCGCCTTTTCCCCATCCTCAGGGATATTGCCGGCGGCAATGTATAGATAAAGAAGGGCCGCATCACCGCTGGCGGCAGACAGCAGCTTATGCATATGGTCGCCACTGATCTTCACTTCATCCATATACATATGCCTTTCCTCCTTTTTGTCGTAGTTATTTATTATAGCACAGCTTTTTGCTGCTCGTAAAGGGGTTTGATCTTATTGCGGTAAATTCTTCGGAAAAGAAACAGCGTAATGATCATACTAACGATCTCCGCAATGGCAAAAGCCCACCAGACAAGATGGACATCTCCGCTAAGACTCAGCAAATATGCCACCGGCACCAATACGATGAGCTGACGGCAGAGGGAGTTTATGCTGGAGTAAATGCCCACACCCATTGCCTGGAATGTGGCACTGAGGGCAATGCTTACCGCCGCAAAGGGGAAGCCCAAGGAGACGATCTGCAAGGCGCTGATGCCTAAACGGAGAAAATCTTCCGTAGGCTCAAAGAGCCCCAGCAGCACCGTAGGTGCCAATTGGAACAGTGCAAGGCCCAAGGTCATAAAGACCAGTGCCGCACTCAGGGCGCATTTCAGATTTTTAGTAATACGCTCCGGACTTCTTGCACCGTAGTTAAAAGCGATGATGGATACAGAAGCATTGTTGATGCCAAGGACGGGCATAACCACAAAGCTTTGAAGCTTAAAGTACACGCCAAATACACCGGTGGCCGTCTCACCGTAATCCTTAAAGCTCTGGAAAATACCGTTCATAGAGAAAGTCATCACAGAACCGATGGCCATCATAATAATAGAGGGAATGCCCACAGACAGGATCTTCCTCAGCACCTTAAAGTCAGGACGGATCATTTTCAGGCTGAACTGCACCTCAGGGTTCATTGTCAGGTTGAAGATGATGGCCAAAATAGCGGCGATCCACTGACCGATAACGGTTGCAACGGCTGCACCCGCCATACCGAGGGCAGGAATTCCCAGCGTCGGCACACCGAAAATAAATACCGGATCCAAAATAATATTTACAATTGCACCGGTACCCTGGGTAAAGAGGGTAAAAATCGTCCGACCGGAGGCCTGCAGCATCCGCTCGCCCAATACCTCCACAAAGATACCCACACAGAAAAGACAGCAAATGGTCAAATAATCACCGCCGCCCTTTACCGTCTCCTCTACGGAAGACTGCACTTCAAAAAAGGGACGGGCACCCACAATGCCAAAGACCATAAACAGCACCACGGCAATCAGCATCAGAAAAATACCGTTTCCGGCGGCGGCATTTACACGTTCCCGGTTATTCTCGCCCAAGGACTTACTGAGCAGGCTGTTCATACCAACGCCGATACCGGTAGCGAAGCCGATGATCAGGTGCTGAATAGGGAAAGCCAACGACAGAGCCGTGACTGCACTTTCAGAGATTCGGGAGACATAGATACTGTCCACCACATTATAAAGGGCCTGCACCAGCATAGAAAGTGCCAGGGGAAGCGCCATATTGAAAAGGAGCTTGCCCACCGGCATCGTTCGCATTTTATTGTTATCTAAAGTGTTTGTTGCCATAAATGATTCCTCGTTGTACAGTTTTCCGATATATTATAGCGGAAGTTCCCGAAAAATGCAACTGTAATCCTTTCTATTTGACAATTTACAGCATTTTGCTATACTAAAGAAAAGAAAGAAGGTAATTACGGTGAAAAGTGACTGTCACATTCATATGGTCTTAGACGGCATCAATTGGAAAGCCGCCATTGCCCGACACCGGATCTCTCCCGATGAGAGTTTTGTCCACCGGGCGCTGCAGACCTACAAAGAGGCAGGCTATACTTACCTGCGCGATGGTGGTGATCGCTGGGGTGTAGGCAAAGCCGCCCGTGAAATTGCAAAAGATTACGGCATTACCTACCGCACCCCCCTCTCCCCTCTTTGTAAAAAAGGGCATTACGGTGCCTTTATCGGAGAAACCTACGAAGATTTCAGGGCGTACACCGCCCTTGTCCGGAGGCTGGGTACGGAGGGCTGCGATTTTATAAAGATTATGATCTCCGGACTTATGGACTTTGACCGGTTTGGTGTGCTGACCGAAGAAGGCCTGCCCCCAGAGGAAATTTATGAACTGATCCACATCGCCCATGAGGAGGGTTTTGCGGTGATGGCCCACTGTAACGGTCCGCGCACAGCCGAAGCCGCAGCCAAAGCCGGTGTAGACAGCATTGAGCACGGTGCTTACTTAGATCAGGATGCACTGCAAGCAATGGCAGAAAACCGCACCGTCTGGGTACCTACCCTCTCCACCATTGGAAATCTCCGCGGCACAGGACGGTTTTCCGAAAAAGATGTAGAAAAGATTTTTGACAGCGCCGCAGAAAACTGCGCCACATTCGCTTCCATAGGCGGTCTTCTTGCCCCCGGCACCGATGCAGGTGCGTGGAACGTTCCTCACGGCAGTCAATCAGAGGAAGCGTATTTGCAGGAAATCTTAGGCAATAACACCGGTGATATTCTGGCGCAAGGCATAAATGCCATAAAATCCCGCTTTCTAAGAAAGTAAAAAAAGCCTTCCCCCCGGGGAAGGCGGCAAAAATCTTTGATTTTTGACGGATGAGGCAAAACCCTCAACCACCACTTCGTGGCTCCCTCCCCAAAGGGGAGGGTTATTTACTTCTGAAAATAATTGTCAACTGTCAATTATCAATTGTCAATTCAACTTTCCATCTGCTTGCCCAAAAAGCCTGCTACTGTTTGTGCAAGACGCTGCTCTGACTCCTGCAGGGGCGCATCTCCCTCACTGAGCAGCAGCATTACACAACCCAAAAGATCCCCCTGACACAAAATGGGTGTTGCCACACCCAAGTGATATTTATCTGTCCCCTCAGCAGCAGAAATACGGCTCTCCCCGCCTGCATAACGATAGGTTTTCCGGCTCTCCATAAGCTTTTCCAGTTCCCGGGAATTGGGCTTGTCCATCAGTTCACGCTTAGGCGCACCGGACAGCGCAATAATGCCATCCCGATCTGCCACTGCCGCGATGCAGCCGGTATTATCTCCGATCGCCTCACAAATCTGGGCAGCAAAATCCTGCAGCTCGCCCATAGGGGAGTATTTACGGAAGATCACCCCGCCATCCTTTTCGGTATAAATCTCAAGCGGGTCACCCTCGCGGATTTTAAGTGTTCTTCTAATTTCCTTGGGAATCACAATTCTTCCCAAATCGTCTCCACGTGTCAAGTATTCACCAAGAGTTTTAAAAATCCTTTATTTTACAGGGTTTTTGGGGCTTTTTGACTTTTTCGAAAAAGGTATAGAATGAGGTATAA
>SVLZ01000016.1 GCA_015067665.1 Oscillospiraceae bacterium
TTTGGTACGCGTTTTTCGTATCGTTTTTGCGGTTTTGTGCATACTAAGCCTATCACGAAAAAAAGGAGGAGACCAAAATGAACTGCAAAGCCAATAAGTGCATCGAATGTACCGTTTCCCAGTGCGCTTATCACTGCGATGAGGCAAACTACTGCTCTCTCGACCGTATTTTAGTGGGCACACACGAAAGCAATCCTGCAATGGAGCAGTGCACTGACTGTAAATCCTTCCGCAAAAAGTAAATTTTGGCCGCAGCCTGCGCTGCGGCCAATTTTCTTTTACATAAATTATACAACTACTGGGTGCGTTTAATACGCGAAAATGTAGATTAATGAGAAAATTCCGAAAATAACACAAAAGAACACAAAAATAAACCACATAAACTGAATATCACGATTGACTCTCATGTATAATATTTGTAAAATTAGAATACCACGAATATGGAGGTGTGTTATGGTATTAACAAAAAGCGAAATGGAAATTATGGACGTTCTGTGGAACAGTAACGTGCCTCTTTCCCGCAGCGACCTCTTAGCGCGTCAGGAAGAGAAAAGCTGGAAGGACAGTTCCGTGCACATTATGCTCAACAGCCTCTTGCGTAAAGGCGCTATCCGCGAAGTTGGATTTGTAAAACGTACGAAGACCTTTGGTCGAACTTTTGCTCCCGCATTGACACGGGAGGAATACTTCGCAACGACGATCTTTTGCCACAATCATAAGCCTCAGATCGTTGGTCTCGTGAAGGCACTTCTTTCTCGTGAAGACATTGCCCCTGAAGAACTGGCAGAAATTAAAAAATTGATTGCCGAAAAATAATCAAAACCGGAAGCATTTTGCTTCCGGTTTTCTATTTCAAGAAAACTATTGAAATGATTCGCAGGCAAGAAAAATGAATTGCGCGGCACCGGTAGGATTTGGACCGTTGCAGATGATGGCAATCGCTATTGCTTTGGTAGTTTGGGCGAAATAAACATTATCAAATTCAGAATTTTCCGGGATTTGCACAGCAAATGGCATAGGCTTCTTCATAGTTTCCGGTTTGGTTGGGTCCGGGAATTCTTTTGGTGGCTCACCGGATTGGGAGATTTGTTCGATAATAGCTCGATCGATAAATAAAAAATAAGGAGAGAGGACTGCAGTCTGCTCAGTGGATAATACTGTGCGAATATCGAGAAAAGATTCGTCGTAGGCATACTGCGAAAGTGTATCTATATCACCGACCAAAAAGTCCAAGGATTTTGCAGCGATTTGCGCCGTTATCAATTGATGGGCTGCCATCATACTATAGGGATCGTCTGAGGAAAGAAGGCTGTTGGATAAGGATATTTCGCTTGTTTTTTCTTCGATATTCATTTTAGAGGAAACATCGCTTAAAAACCGCTCCGAATCTTCCTGCTCGAAAATTGCATTGATAAAGTGACCGGAGAGAACAGCTTCCTTTCTTGTAGCAAAATGGATCATTTGGGAAACAAGGATCACGAGCAGAGCAGCTACGGTAAGAATAGGGATCCAGTAATATGTAAATATATATTCCAGTTTTACTTTGAAACTTTCATTTTTGAGTTTATGGAATTCATTTCGGAAAGACATAGATGGAACCTCACGGTTAGCAATTGTAGATATATTAACACTCGTCTGCAGAGATATACTTGTCAAAGATTGTTGCAAAGTAGCGGGAAAGGAAGAAGGCAACGGAAGAGAAGCCGATAAAGAGATAAATGATCAGTAGCCATTCCAGCGCATAGGGTACATATAGACCGATCAACCAAGGTGCAAGTGTCACCAATACGATGGCAATGGTATAGCTGCGATGTTTCATAGACATAAAGAAGGCGTTTTTGAGAAAACCAAGGACGGTGTTATTAAACTGCGCCAGCAGGGGATAGGTAAACAGGCAAATCCCTACGTAAAAAAAAGCAAGGATCGCCATAATAACAAGCAAGACCCGGAAGACAAGATCGAATTCCCACAGTGTCCATAGAATATATAAGTCCAAAGCCAGCAGGATTGTGCCCGAAGTCAGCAGGATGTGAAGGATCGTACTTTGTTTCAGGTTTTGGCGAAAGGAGTGGAAGAAATCCCGTACAACACCTGAATCTTGTCCGCGATGCATACGGAGTGTTACATAGTACATAGCCGTAATAGATGCACCGGCTGTAAGGATAGGGAGAGAACACAAAATGCACAGGATGTTCAAGATGATCAGGTCTCCGATGCGGCTTAAGAATCGGAAAACAGGGCCGTTTGGATCGAGTAATTTCATAGTTTTTCCTTCCTGTATCGAAGGCGGCTTGGGATCAGGTGATCGCCGCACTACGCAAATGGTCATATATTGCATATAATATCATATCCCGGCAGATTGTCAATAGGAGGAAATTCATGTAAAATATGAAAATTATCTAAGCACTTCACAGCTCGCGAGGCATATTACACAAAAGATTGGCGACAACTATGGTGGATTTGTACAAAAACCCTATTGCACGCAGATGGCGAAAAATATCATTATGACAAAATACGCAATCCTTATGTTATTATTAGCAATTGCATCGAGTGCTTTTTTTGTATAGAATATATTTATAGTTGTATTGGTGCAAAATTTGCAAGAGGTGAGGCTTATATGAAAAATAAAAACAGAAATCCGGCGCCGGGTCAGCACACCTTGCTGATGCGGGTGAACAGAAACAGGCAGCTGTACTTTATGGTTTTGCCAGCAATTGTTGCTGTTTTTATATTCCACTACATACCTGTCTACGGCATTCTTATGGCTTTTCAGAATTACAAGCCCAGCCGCGGTGTTTTCGGCAGTGAGTTTGTCGGCTTAAAGCATTTCAAGACCTTTGTGGAGTACCCTTATTTCTGGAAAATTATCGGCAATACACTGTCATTGAGTTTGTGGTCCTTTGTCACCACCCCTGCGCCTATTGTTTTGGCGCTGATGCTCAACGAAATGCGAACCACAAAATTCAAAAAGTCTATTCAAACGATCCTCTATGCGCCTCACTTTGTATCTGTAGTTGTTGTATGCTCAATGGTTCTGCTGTTCGTCAGCAGAGACGGTATCGCCAATAAAATTGTGGAGTTCTTTGGCGGTACTGCAACGGATATGATCGGCGAGCCGAAGCTGTTTGTTCCAATCTATCTTATTAGCGGTCTATGGTCAGGCTTGGGCTGGGGCACTATCTTATTCACCTCATCTCTTTCATCGGTACCTATGGAGACAGTGGAGGCAGCCAAGGTGGACGGTGCCAGCCGTATGCGTATCATTTGGCATATTTATTTGCCCCATATTCGTCCTACCATCGCAACCGTTATGATTATGAAGATGGGTACATTGCTTTCCATCGGATTTGAGAAGATTTTCCTGCTGCAAAATCCGCTTAATTTAGAGGTTTCTTCCGTTATCTCCACTCACGTGTATGAAATGGGTCTGATCGGTCGTCAGTGGAGTTACTCTACCGCCGTAGGCGTATTCAATAACGCCATTTCCATCATCTTGGTTATTTTGGCAAACACTGTTGTCAAAAAGTTGACCGAGAAAGAATCCGGCTTGTGGTAAGGAGGTGGAGAAATTGCTTAAGAGAAAAAAGAGAATTGAGCTGTTTGACGTGGTGAATGTTGGCTTAGTTGTAGCTATTACGATCGCCGTCCTCTATCCGCTGTATTTCTGCGTGATCGCATCATTCTCGAAACCCTCCGAAATTGCACTGGGCAACGTAGTAACTTGGATCAAGGGCTTCACCCTCGATTCTTATAAGTATATGCTCAGAGAGAGTCAGCTTTGGGTTGGCTATCGTAATACAATTATCTATACGATATTTGGAACACTCTATAACCTTGTACTTACTATTCCGGCGGCATACGTTATGTCTAAGCGCAATGTACCCTTCGGGAAAGCAATCAACTGGTTCTTTTTCCTGACTATGTATGTAGGCGGCGGTCTGATCCCGCAGTACATCCTGGTCAAAAATCTGAACCTTATCAACAATCCCTTGTCTCAGATCATCGGTGTTGGTGTGGGTTATTATAATCTGACCATCACCAAGCAGTATTTTCAAACAAGCATCTCCCAAAACCTATATGATGCGGCCTATATCGATGGCGCATCAGAGTGGAAAGCCTTTGTAAATGTGGCACTTCCGCTGGCAAAGCCCATTATTACGGTACTTACCCTCTACTGTGGTACAAGCCGTTGGAACAGCTACTTCAGCGCACTTATGTTTATTCAGGACAGCAAGTATTTCCCTTTACAGCTGGTTCTGCGTAACATTTTGGTAAAAAACCAAGTATCCATTGAGATGGGACCCACTGCCGGTGATGATTTGGCATATCTCATCCAGCGTGCCCAGCAGGTAGTCGGCATGAAATATGCAATCGTGATCATTGCCAGTCTGCCACTGCTGTTGCTTTTCCCCTTCGCGCAAAAATATTTTGAAAAAGGAACCATGGTAGGTTCTGTGAAAGGATAAGGTGAACAAAATGGAAAAAACAAACCTCTTCAAGCGCGTGATTACTTTTATCTTAGCAACCCTCATGTTGCTGTCAGTCGCGGCCTGTGGCGGTCCTACAAATGAGGGTCCTGACCCGAATAAGGACCTGTCTTGGCTTAATAGCGACGGCTCTCTTCCCATCGTCAAAGAGGGTACCGAAAAGACACTGAAGATTGCGGTTCGTATGTACGAAGATTCCGGCGACCCTGAGGACCAGTGGTTCTACAAGTTCGTTGAAAAGGAAATGAATATCAATCTGGAAGTAACCCGCTTTACGGCTGCCAATGCCAACGAGTTTATCTCTATGATCATGGC
The DNA here is from genome assembly GCA_015067665.1 of Oscillospiraceae bacterium. Lineage (GTDB taxonomy): Bacteria > Bacillota > Clostridia > Oscillospirales > Oscillospiraceae > Faecousia. The sequence continues at coordinate 4,803 of SVLZ01000016.1, forward strand.
AGACGGCGACTTGCCTGACATCATTATCGGTGCCGGCTTAGGCTCCGGCAGCTTATCCGAATATGGCGAGGAAGGCCTGATTGCGAATATCGCTCCCTATATCACCCCTGAATTTGCACCCAACTTGCACAAGCTTTACAACGAAAAGCCTGAGTATAAGAAGTATGTATCCGACAATGAAGGCCGTATGTGGTCTCTTGGCTTTGTTACGAATCCCTATACCCGCGGCAATATCCCCAGAGCGTTCATTAACTATGACTGGCTGGAAGAGGCCAATCTGGAAGTGCCTAAAACACTGGATCAGTTTATAGATATGCTTCGGGCGTTTAAGAAGCGCGGTGATGGTGTTATTCCTATGGGTGGCAGCTATGCCAGCAACAACCCCAGCCTGATCATCCTCAATGCATTGGGCTACATTACAGAGGATGCAACCGGTCGCAGTATCGCACTGCGTAACGGCCAGCCTGTTCTGCCTGTTGCAGACCGTGCAGCCTACGGTGAATTCCTAAAGACAATGAAAACGCTTTATACAGAGAACTTGATCCATAAGGATTTCTATACCATGGATGCTGCTGCCACAACTGCACTGGCTGCTGCAAATAAGGTTGGTTATATGACCACCGCACCTTTCGTTGTCACCACAAATTTCTCTTCTTGGTGGGGTGCAGCACCGCTTACCAGCAGCGTAAATAACACGCCTGCATGGCCTGCCGGTGTTTCTCACCTTGCTCCCGGCAACTGCGTATTTAGTGCAGAGAGCGAAAATCTCGAGTTGGCAATCGCATTCATTGACTGGCTGTACGAGGAATCTTCCCTGAATTACAACCTGGCAACCAACGGCCCTGCAAAGACACAGACACAGTACATTTATGACAGTGTTGTCACCGGCTTTGACATTGATCCTGAGACCTTCCTGCCTTCTTGGCCGGACTATGAGAACAATAAGAGTTCTTACTCCTCCAAGAACGACTTTATCGGTAAAGAGGTCTACCTGTTTGGTTATTCTATCGTTGGCCGCGGTAGCGATGGCGGATCTATGATGAAGGATGCCCTGCAGTATGGCTATAAGGCAGACGAGATCGTAGATAGCTATCCTGATGTCAGCGATCCTGCTATCCAAAGCGACCTTCGTAAACAGACCGCCCACGACGGTGAAATGCACTTCCGCTCCGCGCTGGAAGATACCATGGTTCCTTTTGTCACAAAGGATATGCCTGTCACCATTTACTATGATGCGGATACCGCAGCGCGTGTCAACTATCTGTTCACTTTGGTCCGTGAGTACTCTACGCAGGAAAGTGCTAAGTTCATCACCGGCAGACGAGACCTGACCGATGAGGAGCTGAACAAGTACTTTGATGAACTGGATCGTCTCGGTGCTGCCGAGATCGTGCAGACCACAAGAGATTATTACGCAAATCTGAAGTAATTACGGTAGATCCGTTAGTGGGCGGCTATTTACCGCCCACTTTCAAAATTATGAAGTTTGTAAAGGGTGATTGATGTGAAATCAAGAAAATCCGCTTTTTTACGCAATATTGCATGGTTTTTGCTGGCTTCAATGCTTTTTGTGCTGGTAGGTTGCTCCCAAGAGCCTATTATTCAGCCGGAAGCGCCTACTGAGCCCACAGAGCCGCCTGTCTTTATTGAACCTCCGATGCCTCAGCGTGAGGTACTTCTGAAAAACTACACTGTTTTAGGTGAGTGGGCAAACAGCCGCGTCACCGCAACCGGTGAGGACGGTGCTAAGGGCCCTGCAAGAAGTCAGGACTTTAACCCCTATACCGACTGGAATCCCCAAGCATTACCGAATTTTGCCGGTGATCCCGGTATTATGTATGAGCTTGATCGGGCCTACGACCTGAATAAGTTCGTATTTACGATGAATGATACATATTATTTTGATCTGTATGTAAGTGCAGACGGTGAAAATGAGACCTTTGTTGCCCGAATCACCAAGGAAAACGCGGATCTTGCGTTTGTGGAAGGCATCTGCACCTTGGATGGTTTGCAATTGAAAGATATTCGTTTTGTTCGTCTGATGTTCACCGGCAGGGCTTCTAATAATCTTTGGGTCAGCGTGAAAGAAGTTGAATTCTTTGAGACCGGTGCAACAGATGTTGATACCTCTTGGATGATTCCCGGAAGTGAACCGCCTGTAACTGAGCCGCCTGTAACTGAGCCTCCTGTAACGGAGCCGCCTGTAACGGAGCCTCCTGCTACTAAGTTGGAAATTACAGATTATAAGGTCACCGGTACATTTAGAAATAGCCGTGTTTGGGATGACGGCAATTCGGACGCCAGCTATGGCCCGCATCTGACCTTTGACGGCAAAGCATCTACATTCTGGAATCCCTGCGCAGAAGACCAGTATGTTGGCGAGCCCGGTATTATCTATACCCTCAATGGTTGGTATGATCTTACAAAGATCGAACTGACATTCAGTAAGCCTGATATGTCCTTTGTCGTTTACGGCAGCTCTCACGGTGAAATCTACACCGAGCTTACAAGAGTAGACTCCGAGAATATCGACACTGCTTACACAGAGAATACTGCACTTTTAGATCTGGCAGGCGAGGGTATTCGCTATGTTAAGATCATCTTAACCGGCAGACCTGCCAATCAGCTCTGGATCAGCCTTTACGAAGTCACCCTTAGTGGTGATGCAGTAGAAGAGCCTGAATATGTGGCACCTCCCGCAACCGAGCCTCCCGTAACTGAGCCTGCGGTAACCGAACCTCCTGTACCCACAGAGCCTGATAGCACGAAAAATGCAGTAATTTCCGGCTATCAGCTCACCGGAGAATTCTCGCAGACCCGCATTTGGGATGACGGCACGGAGGATGCAAAGATTGGTCCCAGTAAGAGCTTTGACGGGGATGCTGCAACGCAGTGGAATCCCACCGCAAAGAGTGGTTATACAGGTGATCCCGGTATCATCTACACATTGGACGGTGCCTACAACTTGACTGCACTGCAAATGAACACCAGCACAAAAAAGATGTACTTTAAGGTCTACGGCAGCACAGACGGTGTGGAATTTAATGAGCTGGGGCTTGTAAATAAGGACAATGCTGCGGATTTGTATAGTGGCAGCGTGGCAACGGTTAACTTATCCGGTGCAGAAGCGAATTTTGTGAAGATCGTATTCACCGGCAGAGAGGATAACGGACCTTGGGTGACCTGCAATGAGGTTTACTTGATGGGTACTGCTGCCGCGTAATTTCAACACATTTCGCGCGGGCGGTACGCGCCGCCCGCCGATGTCAAATTGGAAAGGAGATAAGCCTATGAAAAAGTGCTTAGGTCTTATTCTGCTGGTTGTACTTATGCTGGCACTGATCGTTGGCTGTAGCGGTGAACCTGATGTCATTTTGCGTGACACGGCCGATACCACAGCACGAAAGAATACCACAATGCTTTTAGCCGGCACCGACGATTTAGGGCGCGTTTTGGGTCAACCCGGTGACGAGAAGGTACCGGAACTGGATGAAACGAGACAGGTGGGTGTGTTTTACTTTACTTGGGTAGGTGCTTCGTCTGCGGAAGGTCCTTACGACATTTCAAAGATCAAGGAGAATGACCCCTATGCTGCCAGAGATGGTGTTTCCTGGCTATTAGCAGGTGGCGGCGAGGCCGGTACGCGCCATTGGTGGGGCGAATCTATTTTCGGTTATTATCGCACACCAGATATGTACGTTTTGGATCGTGATGTACAAATGCTCACTGATGCGGGCGTAGACTTTTTGATGATCGATGCCTCCAACGGTAGTTATTATGAAACACAGGTAGAGGCATTGCTGTCGGTTCTTAATAAGTACTATCAGCAAGGCTACAATGTGCCTCAGATCACATTTGTAACAAAGGCAAACCCCGGCAAGTCTGCCAAGGGAATCTATGAGGATATTTATAAAGCTCATCCTGAGTATGATCATTTGTGGTACCGCGTAGATGGAAAGCCGCTGCTGATCACATCTACTACGGATGCGAATCTGCCTCTTGCTTGCAGAGAGTACTTTACCATTAAGTGGCCCCAATGGCCCAAGGAAGGCTACCACGCGGATTCTGTACCCTGGATCGATTTGGATCTGGATAAGGACGGAAAGCAGACCGTTTTTGAATGGAGCAACGGTTCTGCGATTATGAGCGTTTCCGTAGCCCAGCACGCAGGTACACTGGCCTTTAGCTCCAGCGCGCTTTATATGGACGACACCAACCATACAAGAAGCTGGCACGATGGTGCCAACGATAAGGGCGAGGATGCGTGGAAGTACGGCTATAACTTTGCAGAGCAGTTCCAAAATGCCATCGATGCTAACGTGGACTATGTTATTCTGACAGGTTGGAACGAATGGATCGCTGCCCGCCAAAGCTCTTGGAAGAATATGGAAGGGGAGTATATCACAGACCCCGTTATTTTTGTAGACACCTGCGACATTAACAATAGCCGTGACCTAATGCCTATGAACGGCGGCTACGGCGATAACTACTATATGCTGATGATCGACTACATTCGTAAGTTTAAGGGCGTGGAGACCGTCAATAAGAACCTCAATACCGCTGCTGAGCAGAAGGAAATGACTATCGATATTGGCGGTCAGTTTTCTCAGTGGAATAGTATTGAAACTTTCTATTTGGACTATCAGGGTGACACCGTTCACCGGGATGCCCGGGGTTGGGGCAAGCTGCACTATACCGATACCACCGGCAGGAACGACATTGAAAAGATGAAGGTCACCAACGATGACGAGAAGCTTTATTTCTACGTACAGACTGCGGAGAACATAGTAGGTATGAAGGATGACCACTGTATGAGTCTCTTTTTGTCTGTAGGAACAGGGGAACACAGCTGGGAAGGCTATGATTTCGTAGTTAACCGCATTGCTGCAGGTAGCAGGGAACTGACTGTTGAAAAGCGGACAGAGAACGGTTGGGAGGTCTGTGGTAAGGTCGCCTACAAGCAGGCAGGCCGTGCAATGCAGCTGGAGATTCCGCTTGTGATGCTGGGTATTACCGATTCTGAAGCTATCAATTTGGAGTTTAAGTGGGCGGATAACTATCAGGGCGAGGACGATATTTGGTCTTTCTATAAAAACGGCGATGCTGCGCCCTATGGTCGACTGAATTTTGTTTACGGCACACTGAAGGATTGCACTTTCGAACGGGAATCCCGTGCAGAAGCCGAGAAGCGACCCCATCCAGACGGATTGAAGATCAAAGGCGTTTCCGTTGAGGGTAAGTGGTCTATGAGCCGTGTCAATGGGGATGTTGAGGACAGCACTTACGGACCTTCCCGTGTATTTGATAAGGATGCTGACAGCAGATGGAATCCCTGCGCTCTTGATTTTAAGAGCGGGGAAGCCATTGTGCTCCAACTCAACGGAACCTATGCATTGGAAAGTCTTCAGCTGGTGAATACAAAGATCATGACGTATTTTGATGTATATACCAGTGCAGACGGGGAGACCTACGAAAAGGTAGCCAGTGTCGATTCCACCAATGCTGGCGAGTGCTATGAGGACTTTGTTTGCAATCTGGATCTCGGCAATACGGAAAATGTCAGATTTGTCAAGCTGGTATTTACCGGCGCACGCAATAGTGCGAATACGACCACCTTGTGGCTCAATATCCATGAAATCAGTTTCGTGGATGTGCCTCCGGTCGCAGCATAAATGATTTGAATGACACATCTCTCTCCGAAAGAGGAGAGGGATGTGCAAAATAGGAGAAATGTACCTATGAAACAAGTATATGACAGCATCCGCCCCGGACAAGTCTGGTTGGATACCAAGGGTGAGCGTATTCAAGCCCACGGCGGAAGTGTACTGTTTTTTGATGGGTGGTACTACTGGTACGGCGAGAATAAGGAGTTTACTGATTTGGGCGAAAAGTTATGGCACTGGGGTGTCCGCTGCTATCGCTCTCAGGATTTATATAACTGGGAGGATTTGGGCGTGATCATTCCTCCTTGTCCCGATGACCCTGCTTCTCCGCTCCACCCCGCATCTAAAATGGATCGCCCCCATATCATCTATAATGCAAAAACAAAAAAGTTTGTCTGCTGGCTGAAGATTATGGAACGCAACTTCAGCCAGACAGAAACGATTCTGACTGCGGATTCCATTACCGGACCCTATAGCATGGTTCGCCAAGGGTTTATGCCGTTGGGTATGAGCGGTGGCGACTTTGATTTGGTTGTTGCAGAGGATGGAAAAGCATATTATTACTATGAGCATCCCCACTGCGAAGTGATTTGCGCGGAATTAACAGAGGATTATACAGATGTAACAGGGGTGTACTCTGTGCATTTTCCGGGACAGATGCCACCCTATGCCCGTGAGGCACCGGCTCATTTTGCTCGCAATGGCAAGCATTATCTGTTTACTTCCGGTACCACATCTAAATTCCCTAACCCCTCGGAGATTGCAGTAGCGGATGCTTTACACGGACCCTTCCGGGTGCTTGGTGATCCTCACCCGGCAGACGAGAGCCGTACCTCCTATCACAGTCAAATCTCCTCTGTGCTGAAGGTCGAGGGGAAAGAAGATCTGTACATCGCCTGCGCGGACCGTTGGAGACCCCAGCATATGGACATCCCGTACGAAACCTACGAAAAACAGTTCTGCGATATGTTTGGAAAGAATATCCCCAAGGAGCAGGTGGATGCTTCCCGAAAGGCCTATGCTGCCTTGCCTCTTGCATATACAAGAGATGCAGACTATGTGTGGCTGCCCCTCCGTTTTGACGGGGAAATGGTGTATTTGGACTGGCACGACTCGTGGAAAATTTCAGACTATGACTGAGTGACCGAAACGAGGTTTTTTATGACACAGGCAGATAAAAATATCATTCGAGAGCTTGCAAAGCAATATATGGCCTTTGCCACAGATGATGCCCAACAAAAGATGAATCAGCGGATGAAGGATACCAACGACTTAAAGCTGGTTCGTCCGGTGGTTTTGTTGGATGAGATTCCGTGGTATCAAATGGACATTGACGGTGAGCTGAAATGCGTATGCGAGGACCCGGCTGTCCGAAATGTGGAAAGCACCCTGCGCACGGCCATCTACCGCCGGAAGCATTTCCGGGCGGATACGATGTTTGAGCCTTTTTGGCGCGTTACTATGTCCTACACCTCCTCCGGGATTGGTGTGGGGCATAAGGAAGAGATCAAACGCACCGATGATACCAATAATATCGTCTCCCATAGCTATGAGGACGTTTTGGAGGAAGAAGAGAGCGTTGAACTGATCAAAATTCCTACTTTTACAGCCCATCCCGACAGAGATGAACGGGCAATGGCATTTTATACGGAGTTATTTGGCGATACCATGCCGGTAAAGCTCTGCGGACGAGGCTTTATGTACAATGCCCCCTGGGATCTGATCGCCCGGCTCAGAGGCTTGGAGCCGATTCTTTACGATCTGTATGACCGCCCAGAACATCTCCATGCCATTCGCAAGAAATTTCAGGAAATTATGCTTGCGGAAATTGACTTTATCAACGAACAGATGCATGTAGACCCTACAGCACCCAATCTCCACTGTACACCTGCTTATGTTTCCGGCTTGGCAGAAGACGGCTGTAAGGCTACTTGGTATCGCACGATGGCCCAAGGCTTTTCTGATGTGTCCCCGGATATGCACTGGGAGTTTGATGTAAGCTATGCCCTCGACGTTGCAAAGCATTTTGGCTATACCTACTATGGCTGCTGCGAGCCTTTGGACAGAAAGCTGGATGTTATTTTCAATATCCCAAACCTTCGCAAGGTGGGTGTTTCCCCTTGGGCAAAGGAAGAAGTAATGGCGGAGCGTTTGGGCGGCAAATACGTCTACGCAAGAAAGCCGAATCCTGCCAATGTGGCGAAGTTCATCGATCCTGATGTGATTCGACGTGAGACAGAAAAGACAGTTAAGCTGTGTATACAGCACGGTTGTCCTGTGGAATTTGTGCTGAAGGATATCAGCACTGTTTCAGGTCGTCCTAAAAACCTGATCGTATGGTCAAACACCGTATCGGAAGTGTTGGATCAGTATTACGGAAGATGATCCAAATATCAAAAGCACCGAAGATCCGTCTTCGGTGCTTTTGATCATTCTTGACTTTCCTCTATGTATTTTAGGAAAAGCGGTGAAAGGAAAATAGAGATAATATATGCCATACCTGAAAAGCCCAATAACAGGAAAAGAAGGATCTCCCATAAAAGGGCACCCGGTACCAGCAATGCTGCAGCAAATGGCAAGAGGATAATTAGTAAAAGCATAACTGTGCAGGGCAGGTGCTTTATGGATAGGATAGCGGCATTTTGCAAATAGCCTTTTATCGTGTTTGAAAACTGCGCCAACAGCGGACAGATGTAAATAGAGGCCATAAAAAGGAATAGGGCGATGATCGCCATTACAAAAAATACACCTTTCAAGAGGGCGGCAGATTCCATAATGTTCCATACAAACACCAAGTCTGTGACAACGATCGAGGTAATAAGAGAAAAAAGAAGATGTAAAATAATGCCGTGTTTCAGATTTTGCCGAAAGGCGCGAAAAAAATCCTTCGTAATATATGCCTCTTCTTTCCGAACCAACTTAAGGCACACGCTATATAGGGCGGACAGGGAAGCGCCTGCCGTCACAATGGGTAAACAGCATAATAAAAACAAAGAATTTAGAAGCATAAGATCAGCAATTCTGGCAAAAAACCGGAAAAAGCCACTATTATATAAATTAAATTTCAAGCAAAATCACTCCTGATGGTTAAAAGTCTCCTGGGTCGGTGCGCAATTGGTAATCTTTTTGTAGGCGCGGAAAAAGGTGGAATAATCGTTGTAGCCGACTTGAATGGCAGCTTCACGGGCAGGTACACCGTTTTCTAAAAGGCGCCGCGCAAGAGCGATGCGTTTATAGGCAACATATTCGAAAACGGTTGTGCCAATGGATTTGGTAAAAATGCGGTTCAAATGAACCTTGCTAACATAGAACTGCTCACAGAGGGTGTCCAAAGTGATGTTTTCTGTCAAATGCTGGTTAATGTAGTTTGTAACAGCGACCACGGTCTTTGAAAGCGTAATACCCTCATCGGAATAGTGGAGCGAATGGCGCAGTTCCACCAGTTTTGCAAGAAGTGCCTCAATGTGGATGGGGATCAGCTTTTGCGAAAGACTATCGGGCAAGTGATTGCAGTTTGTAAGGGCATCAAAATAGGGATATAGGTCGAAGTCACCGAGATTTTGATAATATACCTCATGGGTTCCATCGTGCTTGCCATCAGAAAACGCAGAAAGCAAAAAGGCACGACGGTCAATGCTGACAAGGTCGGAGTCAAAGTGAATGGTATATCGCTTGTATGGTTTTGGCGAGTTGACCCGTACACCGTGAATGGCGTGGGGTGCCAATAATAGTAAGCTATCGGGTTTTAATCGGTACTGTTTGCCTTCTACAAAATAGTCTGCTTCACCGTCAACAAAATAATAAATCTCATAAATGTCGTGAAAATGCATCTGAAATTCCCGGTCATGCTCAATGGAATTGAGGTAATGGAATACAACATCGGTATCATAACTTACTAACGAAGCCATTTGGTGCACCTCCAATCGCGATATTGTATATAATAACATTTTATATGTCTTTGTCAACTACTGTATTGTTTGTTTTTCTTTGAATTATTCCTACGTATTTTGGGGATGTGGGATAAAACGACGGATTTGAACAAAGAGAATCGAAAATGAATGAGCAATTTACACAGAATGTGCAATTCAAATTTGAACGGGAAATTATTAAATAATGGTCATATTCGCAATCATTATGGAATTATTAACAATCGCAAAATGAAAAGACTTGATGTACAATAGTGATTGTACAAGAGTATGTAATTTCAATTTTGGCGCCCATTGATTTTTTGCAATTATATAAATTTTTAATAAATGACGATGTCATTAATTATAAGGAGGAAATACTTATGAAAAAAGCAAACGCTTCCCGTCTGATTGCACTGCTTTTGGTCTTTGTTCTTTCTTTAGGTACACTGGCCGGTTGTGCAGGGTTTGGCGAGCCTGTTGCGCCCACTGAACCCACTGAACCTGCAAACCCCACCGATCCTGCAGATCCTACCGATCCTGCAGATCCTACTGATCCTGCAGATCCTACCGATCCTGCTGATCCCACCGATCCTGCAGATCCTACAGATCCCACAGATCCTACTGAGCCTCCTGTAACTGAACCTCCTGCAACGGAGCCTCCTCATGTACATACTCCCGGTGCAGAGGCAACCTGCACCACACCTCAGACCTGCACTGACTGCGGCGAAAAGCTGGCTGACGCTAAGGGACATACTCCCGGCGCAGAAGCAACCTGCACTGCACCTCAGACCTGCACTGTCTGTGGCGAAAAGCTGGCTGATGCTAAGGGTCATACTCCCGGTGCAGAGGCAACCTGCACTGTACCCCAGACCTGCACTGTCTGCGGCGAAAAGCTGGCTGATGCTAAGGGTCATACTCCCGGTGCAGAAGCAACCTGTACCGCACCCCAGACTTGCACTGTTTGCGGCGAAAAGCTGGCTGATGCTAAGGGGCACTCTCACAAATCCACTGTAACTGCTCCTACCTGCACCGAAGCCGGTTACACCACCTATGTCTGCGCTTGTGGCGACAGCTACAAGGTGGATGGTGATCCCGCTACCGGTCACAGCTTTGGCAATAATAATCCCACCTGTGGTGTTTGTGGCGCAGAAAACCCTGACTATATTCCTCCTGCAGCCATCATTGCGCATCAGATCCTTGGCGACAAGAGAGTGGATGCCAATGACGTCAATGCAGCTTGGGTCAACAATCAAGCGCAGATGACCGTTGCTCCCGGTGCCAGCGGCAGCTATGACGGCAAGATTACAACCATTTGGAATCCTCAAACGCAGATTCATTGGTGCAATGAGCCCGGCATTATCTATATGCTCAACAGACCTGCGGATCTGAAGAAGATCACTATTACCTTCAACGCAAGAAATTATTATTTTGATATCTATACCAGCACCAACGGTGATGACTATACCTTCCTTGGCAGCATTGATGCAGATAATGCTGCAAATGCTTATACTTCGACTGCCATTGAGGGTAAGACATACAACATTTGTACACTGGATGGTCTCAAACTGCAAGATGTGACCCACATCAAGCTGCTGTTGGTCGGCAATGATCCTCAGAGTGACTTCGTCTCCATCAATGAGGTCGTGGTGAGCGAAGAGGGCAGCGAAGCTATCGACACCGCGTGGATGATTCCCGCTAAGGCGAAGATCAATGGCTTCAGCATTCTCGGCGGTTGGGTAAGGACCAATTACAGCGATAGTAACGTTGGTGTCCGTAAGAGCTTTGACGGTAGTGCCACTACCAAGTGGAATCCCCAAGCCAAGGGTAGTTATGCGGAGAACCCAGGTCTTATCTATCGGCTGAACAGACCTGCAGACCTGAAGGACATCGTTGTCACTGTAGCAAGCAATGCGCACTACTTTGATGTATACACCAGTAGTGATTGTGGCGCTACCTACGAGCTGCTGGCAAGCGTCAATGCGGAGACAGCATCTCAGTACTATAATGACTTTATTGCAACCATTGGCGGTCAGGGCCGTGAGAACGTAACCCACGTTAAGTTTATGTTTACCGGCAGAGCTGGCAATAGTACGTTTATGAACTGGTGCGAGGTTGCCATTAACGAGTAAGGCATGAAGGCGTATTCTATCCGATAAACGCATAAATAACGGCACGGATGCATTTTCGTAATGCATTCGTGCCGTCTTGCTAAAGCGTGAAAGGTTCTGATTTTCGAAATGATGAAAGCAACTCTAATAAAAGGGTATCTCTTTGCAATCTGCAGTGCTTTGATTTACGGTTGTATGCCCGTTATGGCAAAGGAAATCTACGGGCAGGGCGTAAATGCACTGACCCTTGTTTTGCTTAGAAACCTGCTTGCACTGCCTGTTTTGGGCGGGCTGACATTTTTTAAGGAAAAAACAGTATCTGTTCCGGTAAAAGCATTGCCATCTCTCGGCATTATTGCTTTATTTGGTGGCTGTCTTACACCAATTTTGCTCTTCCTTTCCTACAGTTACATTGACTCCGGGACGGCGACAGTCTTTCATTTCGTTTACCCTGCTGTTGTAGTGCTTGCCGGAATGATGCTTTCTCGTCAAAGAAAGACTGGCAATATCATCAGCGTCTTGATGTGCGCTGCGGGAATTGGTCTTTTCTATGATCCCGGTGCGTTGATAGATCTGCGTGGTTGCGCTTTGGCGCTGCTATCCGGTGTCGTATATGCGGTTTATGTTTTGCTGCTTAATAGGTTTCGCTATCCGCAGATCACAGGTTATCGATTTAGCTTCTATATTGCCCTGATCAGCAGTATCGGGATGCTGCTTATTTGTATAGGGAGCAATCAGCTTGCACTGCCCACATCGTGGGAAGGTTGGGTCAGCAGCACATTTTTTGCACTTGCTATCACGGTAGGCGCAGTATACCTGTTTCAGCAAAGCACATTTTTGATCGGCGGCGCAAAAGCATCTATTTTATGTACATTAGAGCCAATTATCAGTGTGGTGCTGGGAGCTTTTGTTTTTCACGAGCCAATCGGTTTTCGTGTAGGAATCGGTTCTTTGCTTGTCATCTTTGCCAGCCTATTGATTGCCTTGGCAGATATAAGAAAAAGGTAGACACCAACGTGTCTACCTTTTATGATTAATCGATGTTTTGGAAATGGTTTTTTCTGCTGAAGTAGGCGAGGGCATATTCTGTAAAGGCCATAACCATAAAGATGACATCTACAACTGCGATAATCTCCACCTGACGCGCAGTCAGTTCAGGGAAGACTACCATAGTAATCAGACTGACGAACAGCACGGTTGTGCAGATCTTACCGGTGATCAGTGCACCTTTGAGGATCTTACCTTTGCGGTAAAGCCAGTAGGCGGCGACAAGCTGGAATGTCTCCTTTACTACGAACAGAGCTATCACGTAAAAGAGCACATGATAGTGCATCGCAAGACAGACGATGAGCGTAAACTGCGTTGCCTTATCTGCAATGGGATCCAAAACCTTGCCCACTGTGGTGATCAAATTAAAATGCCGGGCAATCTTGCCGTCGATCAGGTCTGTAAGACAGGATACTGCCAAAATCGCACCTGCGATGTAGTAATCTGTGCTGCTTTTTGCATTCAGGTAGATTACCACGTAGACCGGGATCAATAAGAGTCTGAAAAGGCTCAGCAGATTCGGGACGGTAAGTATTTCTTTTTTCCAATCCTTTATGAGTCTCATAGCTGCTTCCTCCAGCGTACACATTAACTCCATTATTATATGCTTTTATTCTCTGCAATTCAAGTATAATTTTGAAAAAAAGCCAAACTTTATTATTTTTTCTATTTATCTGGATTTGCCGTATTATGATGTGCACTGAGAGTGAATTGTTTTGAGAGATTTTTGAAAGTGTTTCGGTCTAAATCTCCCGTTTCCGGGAGTGCGTTTAAGCGCTGAAATGCCCGAAGTGCCTCCGCAGTCTCTCGATCCAAAATGCCCGTGTGATTTGGTTCCGGGATGGAAAGGTGGTTGCCGGAGAGCCATATGAGCATACTTTGCGTCAGATAAAGATAGGGACCGCCATCTCCCAAACGAAATACCTGCCCCGGTTCAAAGAGGATCTCAATAGGCTCGGACTTACCGATATTGACAATGGCAATATCGTAAATTTCTGCGATCTTCTCCCAAGTTGCTTGATCGGTAATACCGCTGACAGGCAGGTTATAATATCGCTGAAAGGCAGCAACAGCGCTCATTGTTGTGGGTCCGTAAATGCCATCCGGGATGACCGCGGGAATGTAGCCGCCCTCCTTGGCGATCAAGCGCAGCATTGTTTGTAGCGAGCGAACACTTTGACTTACAAAGGATTCATCCGGCTTCATCGTACTACCTCCTGACGGACTGGATCTTGGGTGCCCATGCTAAGATCTCTGCCCGGGAATTGGGTGAGGGTAGGTGTCCTCGCATATTGCTGTCGGTTGGGATTTGCGTTCCTTGTCCGGGCAAAGGCAGGAACGGCTTGCGCACCACTTGTCGGGAATGTCTCGCCACTGCGCAGTGTGGTATTTTCAATGCCGGCATATTGTTCATAAATTGCGTCCCACGTCTCGGGGCCTACGATACCGGTTTCCGGCAGACCGAATCGACGTTGGGCAGCAAGGACTGCATCCCGCGTGTTATTGCCAAAAATGCCGTCTACTGCCAATGAGGGTATTCCGGAGATATATTCCGCGAGAACGGAGAGCCAGTACTGCAAAAGTCTTACTTTATCTCCGGAATCGCCTACTTGCAAGCCGTTGGGACTGCTCCAGTTGACAGCATAAAACTGCTGCCCCTGACTGCGTAGTTCAGAAAGCTCAGTAACTGCGGTATAGAGACGGACGACCGAATACCATGTGGCAGGACCGACGATACCGTCGGGTGTCAGGTTAAATATCTGCTGGAAGGCGCGAACGGTGGCTTCTGTACGGCTGCCAAAAATACCGTCTACATTGGCAATCTTGGGGATTGCCGGATAGTTTTGGGCAATTCGATTTAACGCTACCTGCAGAACCACCACATTTGGTCCGGTACTGCCGCGCTGCAAAGGTGTGCCGGGATAGGAGTTCATAAGCCCACGTACCGGTGCGTTGGGTACGATTTCTACATTGCCGTAGTAGCTGCGCAGGATTTGGTCGTAGGAATAGCCTTGACGGGCGAGGTTTTCGCTGCCCCATTGACTAAGTCCCTCGCAGGTGACGGTGGTGCCGTTACAGAATTTCGCGGCCAGTGGCTCTACAAAACCGGGACGACGCAAATAATCGTTAAATATTTCATCGACAAGTCGGGAAATGTTCCCAAAATAGCTTCTTCCGTTTACGAATGCCTGATCATAGGCGGTATTGTTCGTAATGTCAAAACTATAGCCGCGACTGCGGTAAAATTCCGTATAGACCCGATTCAGTGCAAAGGACACGATCGCAAGAATATTTGCGCGAAGGGCATCCTCGTCCCATGTGGGGTATATTTCACTGGATGCTACGTTTTTGACATAATCTACAAAGGATACGGTCACATTAGGGGCGTTGGAGGCAGGGGAACCCAAATGTACAGTGATGTTTTCAGGAACGTAGGGTGTTACGACTGGCATAGGCACCCCTCCTTATAGATTTTGAGGCGGTGTCAGGAACGTTTCGGACTTGTTCCAGCTATCCGGATACTCCGCAAGCGGGATCAATTCCAAATCCTGATCCGTCACTGTATCGGCAAAAACCTGCAAGTTTTCGATAAATATCTCCTCGTAATTTTCGTGCCTTGCGTATAGATTTACGGTACTAAAGGGGATCACACCGGTATTCGGATTCAAGCTGGCGGCACGATCCGGAACTTCTATGGTAATAGGTTCATCCAGCTGTCCGCTGCGGTTGGTAAGGCGCATAGCAATGGCAGAGCCACCTGCATCGGTAACGGTAACTGCAACATCCTTTAGAGGAATACGTGCATTACTGACGTAAGCGTTTACCTGAATTTGACCTTGTGCGCTCAGAAGATCACACTCCTTTCTTCTTCTTATCTTATGTGGATCGATAAAAAATGTGTAGGGGTTACACGAACCCCTGCATTTGCGTAATATTGTCTGTCTCACAGTCCAGTAGTCTTTGAGAGATCGCACAGATACGTCCTGTGGTCTCCGGATAACGGTGCAAATTTTTCAGCGTCTTAATGCTGCCTCTTGTATTGCCCTGAATCATCATTGCAGCGATGGTGGCATCTGGGTCTTTGCCGGAAACTCGCATACGGGTAGTCATCCGTGCCATACCCTTAACGGCGGGATTCAGGTTTTTGACCTGCCATTGCCGCTCGTCTGCGATGCGCAGCGCTTCCTTTTCGATTTGATCGTATTCTTTCTTTTGATCCCGAAGGGCTTGGCGCAGCTCAGGCTGCCGAGTAAATTCCAGCACTGCTTCGATGCCAAGCTGTCCCATCTGCGTGGTTTTAATTACGGAATTTAATACATCTTTTCCTGTTTTCATTTTATCACCCCTTGTAACATTCCCGTCCACAAGGGAAATTATGCACATAATTTCCAAATGTTAATAGAATGTACCACGAAAGGGAAGGGATGCATATGTGCGCAATTGCAGGAATGGTAGCCATACCGTTTATCGGAACGGACAAAATGCTGAGTACGATGGCAAGGCGCGGTCCGGACAGCAATGGATGCTTTCAGGAAGGACCGTGCTGTCTTCTCCATAGCCGTCTTGCTATTATTGATCCCGCAGGCGGTGCCCAACCGATGACTTTTGAATGGGGCAATGAAAAATATACCATCTCCTACAATGGAGAGCTATATAATACAGAAGAAATCCGCAGCCGGTTACTTGCGTTGGGGCATTGCTTTAAGGGACGTTCCGATACGGAGGTGCTGCTTCACGCATATGCCCAGTGGGGCAGGGATGTTTTGCAGGTTCTAAATGGTATTTTTGCTTTTGCGGTTTGGGAGCATCATAGAAAACGGCTCTTTCTTGCACGAGACAGGATCGGCGTAAAGCCGCTGTTTTACACACTCCATAAGGACGGTATTTTGTTCGCGTCCGAAATGAAAACCATTCTTGCTTACCCCACGATGGAGGCACGGCTGGATGCACAAGGGGTGGCAGAACTGTTGCTTCTCGGACCGGGACGGATGCCGGGCAGCGGTGTCTTTCGGGGCATTCTGGAGTTGGAGCCGGGCTGCTGTGGTGTATTTGAAAGCGGAAAATGGCAATGGGAGCGGTACTGGAAGTTGAAAGATCGAACACACGAGGAGAGCTTCGAGGAAACGGCAGAGCATATTCGTATGCTGCTGACCGACGCTATAGGGCGGCAAATGGTATCAGATGTGCCAATCGGCTGCTTCTTGTCCGGAGGATTGGATTCAAGCCTTATTTCATCAGTTTGTGCCAGTGAAATGGCCAAAAGGGGAGCGCGTCTTCCTACTTTTTCCTTAGATTACGAAAACAACCGCAAATTCTTTGTTCCTGGAAAATTCCAACCCAACACGGACAGCGATTATATCCCAATTATGGAAAATGCGTTGAAAGTTATTCCCCATAGAACGGTCCTGACACCGGAAAACTTAGTGGACAATTTGCAGGATGCCACCATTGCGCGGGATCTGCCTGGTATGGCGGATGTGGACTTCTCGCTATTGGCATTTTGTAAGGAAATACGCAGTGTTGTAAAGGTTGCACTGTCCGGCGAGTGTGCTGATGAGATATTTGGCGGCTATCCTTGGTTCCGTGACCCGGAGGTGCGCGCCCGTAGCGGCTTCCCTTGGGCGCAAAATACAGATATGCGGTCATCGTTCCTTTCGCAGGATATGCGGTCGGAGATGGACCCTGAGAGCTTCATAGGGGATGTTTACAGCTCTACCATAAATGCCTGCGACATTCTGCCGGGCACTCTGCCGCAGGAAAGGCGAATGAAGGAGATGGTGAATCTAAACCATCGCTGGTTTATGCAAACACTTCTTGACCGAAAGGACCGAATGAGTATGTACTGTGGACTTGAGGTCCGAGTGCCTTTTTGCGACTGGCGGATCGCGGAATATATGTATAGCGTTCCTTGGTCCTATAAAGACCATAATGGCTACGAAAAAGGATTGCTGCGCCACGCAATGCGCGGCATTCTTCCGGATGAAATTCTATGGCGAAAGAAAAGTCCTTACCCGAAAACCCACGATCCCCGTTATGAAGAAATCGTATCTGCGCTTCTCCGTGAGATACTCAGTGACCCAACAGCTCCCATCTTCCAAATTGTAGACCGGTACGCACTGGAGCAACTTTTGACGGCAGAATTTACATGGCCTTGGTATGGGCAGCTGATGAAAAAACCGCAGACAATTGCCTATATGCTTCAGCTGGATTTTTGGCTTCGCCACTATCACGTATCTATTGTCTGATTTTCCAACAAAAACAAAAGTTTTTTAGCGGTAGACTATTGACATTATGGCACCAATATGCTATAAATCATTCATATAAAAACCGTTGATGCGGGAGTAAAGTCGGTTATGCTTTCACAGAGAGTCCGGGATGCTGCGATCCGGGCAAAACACAGATCGACAAATGGGCCGCGGAGGGTGCAGGGAAAGGGGAAGCCTTAGTATCTGCAACGCGAAGGTATGCGTCAGTTACCGGAGATATGTTGGTATCTCGCAAAGGGTACAGCTACGGCTGTAAATCAAGGTGGCACCGCGGATCTATGTATTCGTCCTTGACAGAATTTCGTCTGTCAAGGATTTTTCTTTTTCAGGCAGTACTTTAGGAGGCAATTATGGAAGGAAGATTTGGTATTCACGGTGGGCAGTATGTGCCTGAAAGCTTGATGGGCGCACTGAAAGAATTGGAAGATGCCTACAATTTTTATAAGAATGATCCGACATTTCAAGAGGAACTGACCCGACTGTTTAATGATTATGCCGGCAGACCCTCCCGGCTCTACTTTGCAAATAAACTGACCCGAGAGCTGGGCGGTGCGAAGATTTATCTAAAACGGGAAGATATGAACCATACCGGCGCCCATAAGATCAATAACGTGCTTGGGCAGGCGCTTCTTGCTAAAAAAATGGGAAAGACCCATCTCATTGCCGAAACCGGTGCCGGACAGCACGGCGTCGCCTCTGCCACCGCTGCGGCGCTGATGGATATGGAGTGCACTGTCTATATGGGGCAGGAGGATATTGAACGGCAGGCGCTGAATGTATATAAAATGCAGCTTTTGGGCGCAAAGGTTGTACCGGTTACCAGTGGCACAGGCACACTTAAAGACGCGGTGTCCGAAGCAATGTGCGCTTGGGGCCGGTGTGTAACAGATACCCATTACTGTTTGGGATCTTCCGTCGGACCGCATCCTTTCCCCATTATTGTAAGAGACCTTCAAGCTGTTATTTCCAAGGAGATCAAGGAGCAGATGATGGTTGCTGAAGGCCGGCTTCCTGACGTGGTAATGGCTTGTGTTGGCGGTGGTTCCAATGCGATCGGAACCTTCTATCACTTTATCGACGAGCCGGGTGTGCGGCTTATCGGCTGTGAGGCAGCAGGTCGTGGCGTAGATACCTTGGAGACTGCAGCCACGATCAGTACGGGCGACGTGGGTATTTTCCACGGTATGAAATCCTATTTCTGTCAGAATGAGGACGGTCAGATCGCACCGGTATATTCCATTTCTGCCGGTCTTGACTATCCCGGCATCGGCCCTGAGCACGCAGGTCTATATGATTCCGGACGTGCCCAGTACGTGCCGGTGACTGACGACGAAGCGGTGGCAGCTTTCGAATACCTCTCCCGGACCGAGGGTGTCATTCCTGCAATTGAATCTGCGCACGCGGTTGCACACGCGATGAAGATCGCGCCCACGATGGATAAGGATAAGATCATCGTTATCACCCTTTCCGGCCGCGGCGATAAAGACTGCGCTGCTATCGCACGATATAAGGGAGGTAAGCTCTATGAATAAGCTTTCAAAAGCATTTTCCGGCGGAAAAGCACTGTCTGCCTATTTTACTTGTGGCGATCCTTTTGTGGAGGCGACCGTAGAGGCAGCGTCTGCTGCAATTGCCGCCGGTGCAGATATTTTGTTTCTCGGCATTCCGTTCTCTGATCCGACTGCTGTCGATCCTGTGATCCAGGAATCCTCACTGCGTGGTCTTGCGTCCGGAACTACCACCAAAACGGTAATGGAAACAGCAAAACTCTTTTCGGATAAAGTTCCGGTCATTCTGACCGGTTATGCGAATCTTGTCTTTAGTCCTGGTATCGAGAATTTCGCAAGACAATGTGCGGACAGCGGTGTTGCAGGCATAATCCTCCACGATGTACCTTATGAGGAGCAGGAGGAATTTAAGGCAGTATTCCGTAATTACGGCATCGTACTCATTTCTATGGTCTCTCCGGAGGTGCCTGCTCGTATTCCAATGATCGCAAAGGCGGCAGAGGGCTTCCTCTATATCGTTACCGGCGCTGAAACAGATCGCAGTAATGTGCAAAATGCTGTTCGACTTGCCCGGGATGCGAACCCGGGTATTCCTTGCATCATCGGTTGTGGTGTTGCGGACGCTGCGCCCATTGAGACCTTCTGCGCCGAGGCAGACGGCGCGGTGCTTGATTATGAGCTTGTGTATATTATGGATGAGTACCCGGTGGGGGCAAAACGGCATATTACTGCTTATGTAGAGCATATCGACAAATTGCTTAACAGCTAACGGAGGCGATTATTTTGGCACGTGTATATAATTTTTCTGCCGGACCTGCAGTACTTCCTGAGGAGGTGCTCCTTGAGGCAGCTGCAGAAATGCTGGACTATGCGGGTAGTGGTATGTCTGTAATGGAAATGAGCCATCGCTCCAAGACTTACCAGAAGATTCTTGATGAAGCGGAGACGGACCTGCGGGAGTTGATGCACATTCCGGAAAACTATAAGGTCTTATTCCTCCAGGGCGGTGCATCTCAACAATTTGCAGCGATCCCGATGAACCTGATGAAAAATAAGGTGGCAGATTATATCATTACCGGACAGTGGGCGAAAAAGGCCTACGAGGAAGCGAAAAAGTACGGCACAGCCAATGCCATCGCGTCGTCTGCGGATAAGACCTTCTCCTACATCCCGGACTGCTCGGACCTTCCCGTCTCTGAAAATGCGGACTATGTCTATATCTGCGAGAATAACACCATCTACGGTACAAAATTTAAGCAGCTGCCCAACACAAAGGGCAAGGTCTTAGTTTCCGATGTGTCCTCCTGCTTCTTATCGGAGCCGGTGGATGTTACAAAATATGGCATACTTTACGGCGGTGTCCAGAAGAATATCGGACCTGCCGGAGTGGTCATCCTCATTATCCGGGAAGACCTAATATCGGACGATGTACTGCCGTGTACGCCTACAATGCTCAAATATAAGATCCACGCCGATAATGGCTCTCTCTATAACACCCCGCCGGCTTACGGCATCTATATCTGCGGTAAGGTCTTCAAGTGGCTGAAAAAGCAGGGCGGCTTAGAGGCAATGAAGGCGTACAACGAAGAAAAGGCCTCCGTTTTGTACGATTTCTTGGACCGCAGCAAATTATTTAAGGGAACAGTCCGCAAAGAAGACCGCTCCCTCATGAATGTGCCCTTTGTGACCGGCAGCGAGGAGTTGGATGCAACGTTTATCAAAGCGGCAACAGAGGCAGGTTTTGTGAACTTAAAGGGTCACCGAACCGTTGGCGGTATGCGGGCCAGCATCTATAACGCGATGCCCATCGAGGGTGTGCAAAAGCTGGTCGCCTTTATGGAAGAATTTGAAAATCTGCACAGCTAAGGAGCGAAAAAATGGCAAAGGTTCATTATCTCAATCCCATTTCCCCTAAGGGCACAGCCCTTTGGACGGAAGATTATGAAAAGACAGAGGATCTGTCCCTTGCGGACGTGGTTATGGTCCGCAGCGCAAAAATGCACGACCTTACGCTACCTGAAAGCCTCCTTGCTGTGGCGAGGGCAGGTGCGGGTGTCAATAATATTCCCCTGCAAAAATGTGCAGAACAGGGCATCGTGGTCTTCAACACCCCCGGTGCAAATGCAAACGGTGTGGTGGAGATGTCCATCTGCGGTATGCTTCTTGCCTGCCGCGACGTGGTTGGCGGTATTAATTGGGTGCAGTCGATCAAAGAAGATGGCGATATTGCAGCCAAAGTGGAAAAGGGGAAATCCAAATTTGCCGGTTATGAGATTCGGGGCAAAAGACTTGGAGTTATCGGTCTTGGCGCAATCGGCGGCCCTCTAGCTAACGCAGCGCGGAAGCTGGGAATGGAGGTCTACGGGTGCGATCCATATATTTCCATTGATGCGGCTTGGCACTTGGATAGTCACATCGTCCGTGTAAAGACAAGGGAAGAAATCTACGAAAATTGCGACATCATTTCTCTCCACGTACCCCTCCTTGAGGATACAAAGGGAATGATCAATGAGGAAGCTATCGCTAAAATGCGTGATGGTGTGGTACTACTGAATTTCGCGCGGGATCTCTTAGTGGACGATGATGCGCTGGAAAAGGGACTTGCATCAGGAAAGATCCGACGCTATGTTACCGATTTTCCCAATGATAAGACTGCTTCAATGGTCGGTGTTATCGCCATCCCGCACTTGGGTGCCTCTACCGAAGAATCGGAGGACAACTGTGCCAAGATGGCAGTCAAGCAGGTAATGAATTACTTGGAGAACGGCAATATTGTCAATTCGGTCAACTACCCCAACTGTGATATGGGTATATGCACAAAGGCAGGACGTATTACGATTTTGCATAAGAATATCCCCAATACGCTTAGCCAGTTTACTACCGTTTTGGCCGGTGCGGGTATAAATATTTCCGATATGCTCAACCGCAGCCGTGGGGAATATGCCTATACTATGTTTGACTTGGACCACCCGGTTCCACCTTCTGCACTTCAGCAGATCGCACAGATCCCCGGCGTATTACGCATTCGCATTATCCGATAGAATAATGAACGCCCCCCTCAGACCGAGGGGGGCATTTTGTAATGCTTGCGGGCTTTGCCGGTATGGATGGCACTATGGTTTTGCGCCAAGGAGCTCATCTGTAGTGACACTGGGCTCTAAACGGGCCAGAGGGATATTGATTACTTCACCCTCTTCGGCGGCATCCAGTATTTTTTGGACTTCTACGATGTCGAAACCGTAACCAATAGACGATTCCGTGATGATGGATGTTTCGGAGTCAATTGTGGCATCGACGGGAAATAAACAGAATTCCCTGAAAATCTTATGCGCACTGGGGGGCTCCGGCTCTATTAGTTTGGTTTCGCCTTCGATTACGAATTTTCGCATACGGTGCGCGGTTTTCAAAGTCTGAAAAATAGTCTCCGGATCGCATAGATATTTGGAGGATCCTACGGTTATTGTAAGAATTTGATTGGTTTCATCAGGTGTAGGTTCTGCACTGAGATCTGGCCTTTCGCCGCTGATCACAGCAGATGTTTCAATCGGTCGTCCGTTGAAGGGTTGTACAAAAGCTTTCAAAAGAGCGCGGACGCTGCCGGCATCTATATCAACAAAATCCAGCGGATCCAAGGAAATCGGCTCGCTGCCTTCCATATTATCGTTACGTCCGTGAAGATAGGCTGTGTTGGCCATAGATGCAACATTAAGCTCCGCTTTGGTGTCTTGGTAGGTTAAGATCAAAACTTGGTCAGCGATTTTTACGGTAATGTCATTTTTTGGCAGCAACTCGTTTTTGTGTTGACTTAGCAAGGCATTTGCTTCCTCAACTGTGAGACCTTCAAGTGAGATAGAGCCAACAGATACATTATAGATTGTGCCGGTTTGCAGCCACGTATCCCCGTAAAACCTGACAGCCTGAAGCACAAGAACTACTGTAACGACAGCAAAAACGACAATTGCGCTTATTTTCGCTACAGACTTTAGATTCCGATGTTTGTTGTACAAATATTCATAATCATCGGTGGTGACTTCCTCTGCGTCCAAATCATATTGGGTTTTCTTTTTCCAAATTGACATACTTTGACTCCTCAATGGTTTGTATGCTTATTATACTACACAAGAAATAAAATGCAACTACTTGTCGGAAATACACTGACTGTACTTTTGTACAAACACCTTGCATTGCCGCAAAATATCGATCCCGCCAGTCAGCCGAAGACGGAGCGTAGGCTCCTTATAATTAGCAAGAAACTGGATGCGTCCTTTATAGGAGGTGTCTGCACAGAGAGCGCTGACTGCCTGAAAGTCCAGATTCGTCAATGTAAAGAGAACTTCACTGCCCTTTTGACGAATGTCCTTAATACCTGCAGACTTGGCTTTGGCACGAAGAAGAGCGATTTCAATCAGGTTCATTACACCCTTCGGGGGATCTCCATAGCGGTCAACGATCTCATCGAGCAGATCGTCTGCATCATTTTGCGTGCGGATTGCAGCCATACGGCGGTAGAGATCCATTCGCTCCTCACCGCGGGAAACATAACCTTGATCCACGTTGGCGGTTACATTCAGGTCCGCAGTACACTCTGGCTCCTTCGGCTTTTCTCCGCGCTCTTCAAGAACAGCCTCGTCCAAAAGCTTGAGATACATATCGTAACCAACGCTCATCATATGGCCGGATTGTTCTGCGCCTAAGAGGTTGCCGGCACCTCGGATCTCTAAATCGCGCATAGCAATTTTGAAGCCGGAGCCAAACTCAGCGAAGTCCCGGATAGCAGAAAGACGTTTTTCTGCTATCTCTGTTAAGTTTTTATCGGGACGATAGGTGAAGTAGGCATAGGCGTGTCGATTGGAGCGGCCAACACGTCCCCGAAGCTGATGAAGCTGGGAAAGACCGAAGCGATCCGCGTTTTCGATAATCAATGTATTCGCATTTGGAATATCCAAACCGGTTTCGATAATGGTGGTGCAGACGAGAACCTGAATATCACCGCTGGCCATAGACTGCATAACATCACCCAGCGCGTCCTCGCCCATTTTACCGTGCGCAACGGCTACCTGAATACCGGGGATACGTCTTTTGAGTGCGGCGGCGCATTGATCGATTGTCTCCACGCGATTGTGAAGATAATAGACCTGACCTCCGCGGATGATTTCCCGTCGGATTGCATCATCTAAAACGGCATCACTGTGTTCCATAACGAAGGTCTGAACAGGGTACCGATCAGCAGGCGGCTGCTCAATTGTGGACATATCCCGAATACCGGAAAGTGCCATATTAAGCGTTCGCGGAATCGGGGTTGCAGACAGAGTCAGCACGTCTACGCCTTGGGAGATTTCCTTCAGACGCTCCTTATGACTGACACCAAACCGTTGCTCCTCATCGACGATCAGCAATCCAAGATCTTTATATTCCACACCCTTTTGGAGAAGCTTATGGGTGCCGACAATGACGTCTACAAGACCTTCTTTCAGGTTCGTAATGGTTTTTTTCTGCTGTTTGGGTGTACGGAATCGGCTGAGAACATCCACATTGACAGGAAAGCCGGAAAAGCGGGAAAGAATGGTTTGATAATGCTGCTGGGCAAGAACCGTTGTAGGTACCAAGATGGCTACTTGTTTGCCGTCCATAACGGCCTTCATTACTGCACGGAGAGCAACCTCTGTCTTGCCGAAACCGACGTCACCGCAGAGCAGGCGATCCATCGGTGTGGGGGACTCCATATCTGCTTTAATATCCGCAATACAGCGAAGCTGATCATCTGTTTCCGGGTAGGGGAAGTTGTCTTCAAATTCCAGCTGCCAAGGGGAGTCTGCAGCAAAAGCATAGCCCTCCTGCCTGCGTCGAGCCGCGTAGAGCTTAATTAATTCGGCAGCCATATCTTTTGCTGCTTTTCTTGCCTTTTGTTTGGTTTTTTGCCAAGTGTCGGTGCCGATTTTGCTGAGGCGGACATTTCCGTCCTCACCACCGCCGATATATTTGCTGACCATATCCAGCTGGGTTGCAGGAACGAATAGTGTATCAGTCCCTTGGTAAGCAATTTTGATATAGTCCTTGACTACGCCATCTAAGCGGATTTGCTCCATTGCCACAAACCGGCCAATGCCATAGTTTTCGTGAACAACAAGATCACCGGGGGTGAGGTCGGTAAAAGCGTTAAGCTTCTGGCGGTTGGTAGCGGCTTTTGCTTTCTTGCGAACAACACTTTTTGCCATAAGCTGACCTTCTGTCAGTACTGAGAAGTGGATGGAAGGATACTCCATACCAAAGGGAAGCGTTGCATCTGATAGGTAAACTTCGCCGGGCTTCGGCAGCCTCTCAAGAGGTATATATATGCTTGCGTGCACGCCTCGGGAATCCAGCAGCTCCTGAAGAAGCTCTGCACGTCGGCGTGAGCCGCATAACACAACAGTGGCATAGGATAGCTTTTGATAATGAGAAAGATCAGCAGCGGCTGTGTCCATATTACCGCCGTAGCCGGGAAGTTGCTTTGCAGCAAGGGATAGAAGTGCCTTTGGAGGGCAGTCTTCGGGATACGCGGCACCGGCAAAGGCATCCAAATAGAGAACGGATCTACTCTTTAGAGACAAAGAGAAATCTTCCCAAGGGCAGGTGTAGTCGCACAGCTCACCGGCAACAGTACCGGCCTGAAGCAGACCGTCCAGCATCAAGCCAATTTCATCTTCAAAATTCCTTGCGGTCTTTTTAAGACTACTGTGGTCGCAGACAATGATGGCTGCATTCTCAGGAAAGTAGTCTGTGGCGCAGGTGAAATCCGGATAAATGAGGGACATATATCGGTCGGCTGATGCGTTTTGTAAACCGTTTTCGAATTTTTCCAAATCTTTTTGTAAAGTGGAAATCAATGCCTCGTTTGGGGATTTTCGCCGTTTTTGGCGATCAATAAAGTGCAGAATATCCTTGCAAAGCCCTGCAATGCCGTCCGGATGGAGAGACGGCTGCGTTTCCCCAATGGGGAGTAAAACAACCGCATCTGTGTTTTCGGTTCTGCGCTGAGTATCGGGATCAAAATAACCCATTGTATCCAGCTCATCTCCGAAAAACTCTGCCCGGAACGGACGGTCGGCAGCAGGGGAGTAGACATCCAGAATTCCACCCCTTACTGCAAACTGACCCGGACCCTCTACCATCGAACAGCGGGTGTATCCTGCTTCTGTAAGTTGCGTCAGCAGCTGTTGCAAATCATAGCGTTCGCCGATGGATAGAGTGAATACGGTCTTATTCAGTGCGGCACGTGGCATTGTCCGTATGGCAAGGGATTCCCAGGACATGATCTGCAATTTTGTATGTCCGCAGGAAAGATCGTAGAGCTGACGCAGGCGCTTCTGCTCCCAACCGCGCGAGACAACAATGCTGTCGTATAGTGTCAGTTCCCGACCGGGGAGCGTGGGGAATTCCTCACCAAGAAAGGCGGCAAGTTCACTTTGCAAACGTTTTGCTGCCATATCATCTTGGCAAATTACTACTAAGGGACGATCTGTATGTTTTTGAAGCGCAGCTATGATGTGGCTACGATTGATTTGACCAATACCGGTCAGCGCTACTGCAGAAATATCCGCCAAACACTGCAGCACTGTCTGGTATTCAGGTAGGGATTTGAGAATATTTAGAATCTCCTTCATACTGCACCTCACAATACTTTGTCTCCACGTAGGAACGCGGAAAGGGGGATTATACCCCCTCTCCGTATTTTCTCTATGTTTTACTTCGGCTGGCAACCGTTAAACAGGTTAGCAGCTTCCGGGACGCCCTTATCGATAATCGCAAGTGCTGCGTCTGCGGCTTTTTCCAAAGAATAGGACAGTGCCTCTTCCTCCTGTGCGGAGAAAGGCGAAAGTA
Organism: Oscillospiraceae bacterium; assembly: GCA_015067665.1. Lineage (GTDB taxonomy): Bacteria > Bacillota > Clostridia > Oscillospirales > Oscillospiraceae > Faecousia. The sequence continues at coordinate 32,164 of SVLZ01000016.1, forward strand.
CCCAATCCGCAAGATCCTTTTCGGGATCAGGTTTGGCCCCTACACCGATCTTTACGCGAGGAAAGTCCTGGCTGCCAAGCTGGCTGATAATGGACTTAATGCCATTGTGTCCACCGGCAGAACCGTCGGGCCGTACGCGCAGGCGACCGGGCGGCAGGGAAATGTCATCAAATAGAACGATAATCCGTTGCGGCGGAATATTATAGTATGCAGAAAGCTGCAAAACAGACAGACCGGATAAATTCATATAGGTCAAGGGCTTGAGAAGAAAGACCTTCTCAGTTCCGTATTTGACCTGTCCATAAAGACCTTGAAACTTACCTTTATCTACTTTGCAGTTAAGTTTATTTGCAAGAATATCCAACGCACGATAGCCTGCATTGTGACGGGTGTGGGTGTAATCTTTACCGGGATTGCCCAAGCCCACAATGAGCCATCCATTCTTTTCCCGACCAAACACGGCTTAGAACAGATCCGCGATGGAGGTGCCACCGTGCACATGGGCAATGGCCCGCGCGAAAATAGGCGCAACATCCAGCATTTTGATCTTATCACAGGGACAGTACTCCGGCATCGGAATGGTGTTATGGAATACAAGCTCCTTGATGACGCTGTTGGTGATTCGGTCAAAAGCAGGACCGGAAAGAACACCGTGGGTAGCACAGGCGTAAACCTCTTTGGCACCGCCTACCTCTACCAGTGCATTGGCAGCATTGCACAGAGAGCCTGCGGTATCGACCATATCATCGTAGAGGATACAGGTTTTTCCCTGTACGTCGCCAATGACATTCATAACCTCACAGACATTTGCTTTTTGGCGCCGCTTGTCTACAATGGCAAGACCCATATGGACTTTTGCTGCAAAAGCGCGAGCACGTGCCACGGAGCCTACGTCGGGGGAGACAACTACAAAATCATCGTGGTTAAACTTATCTTCGGGGAATTTATCGAGGTAGTATTTGACGAAAGTGGGATTGCCCAGCAGATGATCCACGGGAATATCAAAGAAGCCCTGAATCTGTGCTGCGTGGAGATCCATCGTCAGGATCCGATCAGCACCGGCAGCGGTAATCATATTGGCGACAAGCTTTGCAGAGATGGGATCACGGCTCTTTGCCTTGCGGTCCTGACGCGCATAGCCGAAATAGGGGATAACCGCGGTAATACGGCCGGCAGAGGCACGACGGCAAGCGTCGATCATAACAAGCAGCTCCATTAAATGGTCATTAACAGGCTTGCAGGTGGACTGAACGAGAAACACGTCAGCGCCACGGACTGTTTCTTCCAAGGAAACGGAAGCTTCGCCGTCTGCAAAGGTACGAACGGTGCTTTGTCCGAGCTTAATGCCAAGCTCATTGCAAATTGTCTGGGCAAAGGCAGGGTTAGAATTGCCGCAGAATACCTTGATGTTGTCGCCATATGCAATCATCTTGAATATACCTCGCTTATTTCTATATTCGGTTTAGGATATACCTGTAACCATACATCAGTATTATAGCATTAAATCTATGTAAATTGCAACACCGGAAAGAAATATTTACCAACAAATTTTGTCATTGGATATGCTTGTTGTTTAGCAACGATGTACAAAGGAAAAAGGAAGATTCTTATAAACGATATTGATGGGACAACATTGTGCATGCTGTTGACGGAACAGCATAAAAATTGTATAATTCTATTTGGACAAGACCGTTACCTATAATGAAAGGAATCGTCATCATTATGAAAAGAGTATTTTTGCTTTTTTTGGTTTTTGCCATGCTTTTTAGCTTTACTGCCTGCGAGAATCTGCGTCTTTTTGTTAGCCAAAATGCCGGAATTCGAGATCTGGCATTCTATAAGCAAGGCGACAAAGTCTGTTTGAAAGTAGAATATTTCGATTGCATGGGATACAGCGTTGAGATTCTCGAAGATGACGATGTAATTATCCAAGGGGAACGGCCTGTTGAATTCCAGAATTTAATTGGCGAAAATGCAATTAAGATATCCTTGATCGAAACGAAATTCAATAGACTGTTAGATGTTTATGATACCTTTGTGGTCTACAATGTAAGTCTTGAAGGCACAGACATAAAATTCATGCTGTGTCCCAGCCCAGAGCATTCCTTGTATGTTTATGTTGGCTTTGCGG
>SVLZ01000079.1 GCA_015067665.1 Oscillospiraceae bacterium
TGGAAGAACTGCTCCTCCAGCTCTGCGACGGAGGCAACCTTCAAGTTCACCGGTAAGACCAAGCATAACGGAAATTACTACCGCTGCCGGATCAAGGATAACGGCGGCAACACGGTCTATACCGATGTGGTCCGTCTGTATGTGCTGGGCGTTACCACTCAGCCCACAACAAAGAAGGTGAAAGCCGACACAACCGTCAAATTCACTGTGAAGGCCACCGGCGCAGGCAAGACCTATCAGTGGCAGTCCTCTACCGACGGCAAGACCTGGAAGAACTGCTCCTCCAGCTCTGCGACGGAGGCAACCTTCAAGTTCACCGGTAAGACCAAGCATAACGGAAATTACTACCGCTGCCGGATCAAGGATAACGGCGGCAACACGGTCTATACCGATGCTGTTCGGCTGTATGTTCTGGGTGTTACGGAGCAGCCGGTGAAGAAGACCGTAAATAAGGGCAAGACCGCTAAGTTCAGCGTTGAGGCCACCGGCCACAGTCTGAAGTATCAGTGGCAGGTATCCACTGACGGCGGCAAGACCTGGAAGAATTGCTCCTCCGCATCTGCTGTCAAGGCGATCTTCACCTTCACAGCCAAGTCCAGCCATAACGGCAACTACTACCGCTGTATGGTTACGGATTCTGCAGGAAATGCGGTCTATACCGACAAGGTCAAGCTGACAGTAAAATAGCATAAAACTACACAGCAAAACGGCAAGGAGAAGCTCTCCTTGCCGTTTTTTGCCAAGAAATGGAACTTTTTGGCAAAAGTTGTTAATTGCACAAATATTGGGGGAAGTGGAGCATAATTTTTGCAAATTCTATTGCATTCGATATTAAAGTATAATATAATGAATGCTAGATTGGTGTACGAATGTCCCGACCGCAAATTTTTGCATAATTGCAAGAAGCATCGTATTTCATTATCATAGGAAGAAAAGAGGGAGAGCGGCGTTATGAATGTACTGGATGTGCAGGCGGAAACCACAGAAAAAGCGAATACTTTTGCTGGCGTTTCTGTTCAGCAAAAGCGTCGCCAAAAGCGTGGATATTTGTTCGCGAAGCGACTTTTTGATATTGTTCTTTCACTGATCGGTTTAGCCATTGGCATAGTACCGATGTTGTTCATTTCCTTGGCTATCGTATTGGAATCTCCCGGCCCTGCAATCTATTTGCATCATCGCGTCGGTAAAAACGGAAAGCCTTTGGCACTGTTTAAGTTCCGGTCTATGTTTGCCGATGCAGACGAGATGGTGGAGGACTTTACACCGGAGCAAAAAGAAGAATGGGAGCGGAATTTTAAGCTGGAGGACGATCCCAGAATCACCAAGGTGGGCAAATTCCTCAGACGCACCAGCTTGGACGAATTGCCCCAGCTTGTGAATGTACTTATCGGCGGGCTGTCGATTGTCGGCCCCAGACCTGTTGTGCAGAAAGAACTGGAAAAATACGGGGATAAGCAAGATGTGTTTTTAAGCGTAACCCCGGGCTTGACCGGTTATTGGCAGGCGTATGCCCGCAGCTCCTGTAGCTATGAAAAGCGTATGGAAATGGAGCTGCATTATGTTGAGAACGCCAGCTTTTGGTGGGATGTGAAGATATTCTTCGCTACGTTTGGCGCGGTGATCCGCGGAGATGGCGCACGGTAATTGAGAGGTTGCGGCAATGCAGATACATACACAGGAAACATCACCCTTGGTATCGGTGATCATACCTGCCTATAATGCAGAGCCTTTTTTGAGAGAAACCATCGAATCGGTGCTTTCTCAGACGGTGAGCGATTGGCAGATGCTGGTGATCGACGATGGTTCGTCGGACAACACCCAAAAGATCGTTACCGAATTCGCCCAAAAGGATCCCAGGATCCAGCTGGTGGTCAATGAATCCAATATGGGCGTTGCCAAAACCCGAAATCGGGGTATGGAGCTGTGCCGGGGAAAATATGTGGCGCTTTTAGACAGCGATGACTATTGGAAGCCCCAGCTGCTGGAGAAAATGATCGCCAGAGCAGAGGAAACCGGCGCGGATATTATCTACTGCTCTTACGAAATAGTGGACGAGCAGGGGAGTAAGGTGTGCAACGATTTTATTGTGCCGCCGGAAACCACTTTTGAAGAATCCATTGTTCGCAGCGTGATTACTTGTTCCACAGTGCTGCTTACCCGTCAGCTGGTGGAAAAATACCGCTTTCCTACGAATATGTATCACGAGGATATCGCCCTGTGGTTTCAGATCTTGAAGGAGGGCGGCGTTGCCAGAGGTGTGCCGGAGGTTTTGGCGGCATATCGGCAAAGAGCCAACTCCAGATCTGCAGGAAAGCTTGGCAGCGCCAAGCGCAGATGGGTTGTTTACAGAAAGCATTTACATATGCCGGTCATACAATGCATTTTTGTGATGATGCGGTATGGCTACTACGGAATCATCAAATACAAGCGGATATAAGGTGGTTGAACGATGGAACTGACGCAGGCAGGGGAGCTGGCAACACTGCAGGAGCACCAAAAAGCGCTATATTGCTTGCTGCGTGAATTTGACAGAGTTTGCAAGGAACTGGACATTACCTATTTTCTGTTTGCGGGAACGCTTTTGGGTGCGGCGCGCCACCAGGGCTTCATACCTTGGGACGACGATCTGGACGTGCTGATGCCCAGAAAAGACTACCATCGGCTTTTGGCGGAAGCGCCGAAGCTTTTGGATCAGAAGCATTTTTTCCTGCAGGGTGAATTTTCAGAGCATTTTCCTATGTTTTTCTCCAAACTGCGGCTTAACGGAACAACTTGCCTTGAGAAATATCACCCCAAGGATCCGCTGATCCATCAGGGTGTTTATATGGACATTTTCCCTTGCGACAATGCCTATGGCAGCAAGCTGGGCAGACTTGCGCAATTTGCCTGCTCTAAGGTGGTCGTGGCAAAAGGCTTGGATAAAGAAGGCTATGATACAGACAGCAAGGCAAAGAAGATCATTATGGTTCTCAGCCGCTTGCTGCCGAGAAAGCCTTTTCATAGAATTGTCCGAGGTCCTAAAAAGACGGGGGCGTATGTGCACTGCTTTTTAGGCGCAGCCTCCAAAATGTCCAAAAGTGTATTTCCGGCCAAATGGCTTCAAAAGACGGCGCAGCTTCCCTTTGTGGACGGTCAGTTTTCTGCGCCGGAGCAATATGAAGAGTTGCTGCAGGTTTTGTACGGCGATTGGCGGCAGATTCCTGCAGAAGAAGACAGAAAGTGTAAAGAACACGCGATCCTTGTGGATCTAACCCGTTCCTACGAACACTATAAAACATACCGGGACGGTATGAAATTTACCATTCATACCAGAAGCATCCGATAGGAGAAATATGGAATTAGAAGTGTTGGTTGCCACCGTTGGGCAAGAAGATTGCACCCTGGCAGAAAAAATGAATATTCAGACTGCCGCGGTGATTGCAAACCAATGCGACCGGTGGGACTATACGGAAAGCACTGACGGCAGGGTGCGTATGATCTCCACCAAAACCAAAGGCGTGGGCATTAACCGCAATCTGACCTTACAGTTGGCAAAGGCGGATGTTCTGCTGTTTGCCGACGATGATATTACCTATTATGACGGAATGGTGGAGGGCGTTTTGGATGCTTTCCGGCAGTTTCCGGATGCCGATGTGATCTTCTTCGGTATGGATATGACGCGAAACGGAGAAATTTTCGACAAACGGCGAAACAAAGCCTGTCGGACGCATTTGTGGAATTCTCTGCGTTACGGCGCAGCGAGAATGGCTGTCCGCCGGTCTGCTTTCGTGAAAAACCGCCTGGCATTTTCCACCTTGTTTGGTGGTGGATGCGTTTATGGCAGCGGTGAGGACACAATTCTGATCCGGGATTGCTTCCGGAAGGGCTTGCGGGTGTATTCCAGCGATTATGTGCTGGGAAAATGCGCCAAGGATACCTCGTCCTGGTTTGCAGGATACAATGACAAGTTTTATTATGATTGGGGCGCTATGGTTGCCAGCGCATTTCCAAAGGGCAAGTGCCTGATGAAGTGGTATTTTGCCGCAAAGCTCAAGAAAAAATCCGGAGCTCCCTTGAAACAGATCCTGCGCTGGATGAACTTGGGCATCCGGGGCTTCAAAACCATCAAACCCTATCGCGAAAATTAAGCACTTTGTGAAAACAATTGTGCATTTATATATATCGGCGTATTTAATCTTAAGGAGGAATAAGCAATGTCAGCAAAAAATGTAAGGAGAAGTATACTTTCCCTGTTGCTGCTGGTTGTGATGCTCTGCGTAACGCCTATTAAGGCATCTGCGGCATCTTCTGGCACCTATGAGCCTGTTGAGGGTATGACGGTGTATGTATCCGGCGCGACCAACACCTCTATGTCCGGCGAAACCATTACGGTTACCGCCAAGGGAAGCGGAGGAATTATGGGTATTGGTGCCTCCGCCAAAACGGCTACCATTACCGTCTATAATGAAACTGAGAGCAAGGTCA
>SVLZ01000017.1 GCA_015067665.1 Oscillospiraceae bacterium
CCCCAGCCGCACAGCGATCGTATTGGAAAAAGTGTAAAATTTACCCCCGGACGAAAGTCCGGGGGTATTTACGATTATTTCAGCTCCTTCATTTTTGGAGCAGTAACCTTTTTGGCGGCTTGCTTAATAAAGAAGAATACACCCAAAGCAGCAAACAACAAGCCCTGGAAGAAGTTGCCAAATACCGCACCGGCGTATTCTGCTTCCTCCATAAACATAAAGAAAAGCTCCGGGATATTGGCATAAGTAATTTCCGCAATGAAATAGCCTTCGTCGATCAAGCTGGCAATGCCCATAAATTCTGAAAGAGCGGTGCCGAACGCAACGCCGAGAACCACGGCTATAATAAGCGTCACCACTTTGCCCTTGCCCTGACGACCCTTCAAAAGGTCGTAGCCTTTATCTGCAAGGAACGCGATCAACAGGCCGATAATGGAGGCTACATAACCGGCATGCAGGACAAGCGCCCAAACCACAGCACCGATCAGCGCACCAATGGCAGCGCCGATAATACCGCTTGCATAAGTGCCGGTATCTGCCTGTTCTCTTGCTTCGTTTTCTGCGTTTAGTTCCTGAGAAAGCTTTTCTGCACAGGCGGGGTGATAAAGCCCTGCCACACCGGAAATCATTCTCCATACACCGCCATCATCCAGCGGCATACCGCATTCCGGGCAAATGTGCGCGCCGTAGGCCTCTGCTTCTGTCAGCAGAGGAAAGAACCAGTCAGTAAAGGCTTCGATTTTTGCCATCGTACCGGGATTGTCCAAAAAGGCGATCACTACACCGTCGGTAGCAAAGGAAAGCTGCTGAACACGGAAGTCCTTTTGCAGATTTACGCTGTTGAGTGTCGCTTGAAGCGCGTTGAGCTTTTCCACATCGGGGAATTTGGTTTTTACGACGATCTGCTTATAGCCGGAGCCTTCGGAAAGGGTTGCCTGAAAACCGCGAAGAACACCGTAGCCGATGCCACTGTCTACAGACAGACCGTTTGCTTGCGCGAACTTTTTGAGACCGGAACCGATCATAGAAAACACCTCTTTCTCTTTATATATGCACCTTTGTGCATACATATTTTATCATACGAAGAAGTATATAGCAAGAAAAAATCGATATGGGTGTTTGACAGCAGTGGCGGTTTCTGCTACTATACAATTAAAATGATGCATAGTCTGGAGGCTGTATGGAAAATTATTTTGAAATGCATATGACGCTCTCGCAGGTGAAGGAGATCTCCAGCCTTGGGCTTGCCCATATAGGCGACGGTGTCTATGAGCTGCTGTGCCGTGCATATCTGTGCGAAAAAGGCGGAAAAAAGGTCAATAACCTCCATAAAAACGCCATTAAATTGGTCAACGCTGCCTATCAGGCGAAAGTGATGGAGAAGCTCTTGCCTGTTCTTACAGAGGAGGAGCAGGACTTTTACCGCCGGGGTAAGAATGCCCACACCCACGCCGCACCCAAATCTGCCACACCGCAGGAGTATGCAAAGGCAACGGGCTTGGAGGCACTCTTTGGCGCACTGTACCTGATGGGCAGAACCGAGCGCTTAAACGAGCTGTTCTGCTTGGGAATGGAGGCGCAAAATGGCATTTGACGCGTTTTTTCTCCGGGCTGTTTTAGGAGAAGTACAGGCAGCTGTGGGCGGTCGGATCGAAAAGATCCACCAGCCCACCCGGGATACGGTGGTGCTGCTGCTGAAGACCCCCACCGGACGGCAAAAGCTGCTCTTTGTCATCTCTCCCACGGCGCCCCGGCTTCATTTTACAGAGCAGACTCTCGAAAATCCCGCTCAGCCGCCGATGTTCTGTATGCTGCTGAGAAAGCACCTGTCCGGCGGCAGACTGACGAAGATCGAGCAGCTGCCTATGGAGCGGTGGGCGAAATTTACCTTTGACTGCATCGACGAGATGGGCGACCCTACGGAAAAGTCTCTCATCGCAGAGCTGATGGGTCGTACCTGCAACTTATATCTTATAGATAAAGAAGGCAGGATCTTGGATTGCCTCCGCCGTGTGGGCTTGGATACGGCATCCGGGCGGGCGGCATTGCCGGGACTTTACTATCAGCACCCCACGCCTATGAATAAAGAAGACCCCGCTGTGCTCACAGAAGGGGATTATCTGCGGATATTACAACAGCCCGGCGCAGACCGGCTTTGTGACCGATTGATGGACAGCCTTGGCGGTCTTTCGCCTCTTGTCTGCCGGGAGGCGGCAATCTATGCCTTGGGCGAAACCGATGCGAGATTGGAAAATGCAGACCTTGCGGCCACCGCCAAAAAGCTCTATGCATTTTTCGGGAAGTATATTACAAACCCCATCCCTTGTGTCTATGAAGCACCGGACGGCACACCCAAGCAGTACGCCTTTTGCCCGGTGACCCAGTACGGTCCATACCGGGAAAAGGAGAGCTTTTGCGCCCTTTTAGACGGTTTTTACAGCCAAAAGGACAAAAAAGAGGCCATGGCGCAGAAAAGTCAGGCGGTCCGCAAGCTGGTGCAAAACCTCTGTCAAAGACTCCAGCGGAAGCTTGCCATTCAGGAAAAGGAGCTGCAGGAAACCTACGACCGGGAGCGGCTGCGTCAGTTGGGCGACATCCTCACCGCCAATATCCACAAAATGCAAAAGGGTATGACAAAGGTTTTGGTGGAGGATTTCTACGACGAAAATATGCCGACTATTGAGGTCGCTATCTCGCCACTGCTGTCTCCTCAGCAAAATGCGGCGAAATATTATAAGGATTACAGCAAGCGAAAAAACGCGGAAAAAGAGCTGACAAAGCAAATTGCGTTAGGCGAAACCGAGCTTAGTTACCTCCAAAGCGTTCTCCACGAGCTGAACCGTGCGGAATCCGAGCGGGAATTGGAGGAGATCCGTCAGGAGCTGCAGGATGGCGGCTATATCCGCGCCGACGGCAGCAAAAAGCAGATAAAAAAAGGAAAGCTGCCGCCACTCAAGTTTGAATCCACCGACGGCTATCCCATTTATGTAGGTCGGAATAATCAGCAAAATGAGGAGCTGACCTTCCGTTTTGCCCGAAAGGACGATATTTGGCTCCACGCCCAAAAGGTCCACGGCAGCCATGTGATCATCGCCTGCGGCGGCAGAACGCCCCCTGACGATACGGTGACCCAAGCTGCCCAGCTTGCCGCCCATTATGCAGAAACGGCAGGCGGTCAGAACATCCCGGTGGATGTCAATCCTGTGGGCAAGATCAAGCGGATCCCCGGCGGAAAGCCCGGTATGGTCATCTACCACAGCCACCGCACCGTTATTGTAAATCCCTATCCCGACATCGTGGTCGATGCCCTGAATGCAGAGAAAAAAGATTCATAAACCGTAAGGGACGGGTTTCCCGTCCCGCGGGAGGCGGAACGCCTCCCCTACAAGGAGAGCTGAAAGGCTCTCCTTTTTGCTTTCTTGGATGAAAAGCCAAAAAATTCATATATTATTCAAAAAAGAACTATTGACATTTTTAGCACTCTGGTGTATAGTGTGCTTAGCACTCAGAGGTGAAGAGTGCTAAAGAGGAAGGAGGAATCCAAATGGAGATGACCGAACGGCAAAAAAAGGTGCTGCGCTGTATCGTAGACCTTTATATCCGCACCGCTGAGCCGGTAGGCTCCAAGGCAATTGCGGCGCTGCCGGATATGCAGTATTCCTCCGCCACCATCCGAAACGAAATGGCCGAGCTGACGGCAATGGGTTATCTTGACCAGCCCCACACCAGCGCAGGCCGTGTGCCCTCCGCTGCCGGTTACCGGATCTATGTGGATGAGCTGATGCAGGATTACCGCCTTTCCTTAGATGAGACCCAGTCCATTAACGAGGCATTGGAAGAAAAGATGCAGCGGGTGGATAAACTGATGGAAAAGGTGGCAAAGCTTGTTTCTCAGGCCACCGATCTCCCGGCAATCTCTGCCGCATCCCGGCAGGGCGGCATAAAGGTCCGTCGGTTTGATCTGATCTTGGCGGGTGAGGGCAGCTTCATCTTAGTGGTAATGCTCTCTAATGACGAAGTGGTCAATAAGCTCATTAAATTGCCGCTGCGTATTACAGAAAGTGACTTACAGCTGCTTTCGGCACTGCTCAACGCCACAATGACAGACCTGACCCGGGAGGAATTTACCCAAGGACTTCTGGAAAAGGTAATGCGCTCCGCAGGAAATGCTTCCAGCTTGGTGCCAGTGATCGTAGAGTTTACCGCAGAGACGCTGCGCCGGCAGACGGATACCAATATGGTGGTTACCGGACATATGAAGCTTCTGACCCAGCCGGAATACCGGGATGTGGACAAAGCACAGAGAATTATGACCAGCCTTGACGAGGACGCCCTTTCAAATTTGCCGGCTGTAATGCAGAGCGCCAACGGCACCCAGGTTTTAGTCGGTCCTGAGAATGTGGCAAAAGAGCTGAAGGACACCAGCGTGGTTATGACAAAATTTGACATCGGTGACGGTATGCAGGGTATGATCGGCGTGGTCGGCCCTACCCGAATGGATTACGCAAAGGTCACCGCCCGGCTGAGCTACTTTGCAGAGAGCCTGTCCCGCATGTTTGCAAAACCGGAACAGCCCCAGTTGACGGGCAAAACCGATGAGGAGGCATAAAACGTGGCAAAAAAGAAAAAAGACGAAGAAGTAAAGGAAACCCCTGCTGAGGAAACGGCAGAGGAAACCGTAGAAGAAACCCCGGAAATTAACGAATGGGAAGAAAAGTATAACGCAGAGCACGATGCCCACTTGCGGCTGGCTGCGGAGTACGACAATTTCCGCAAGCGCAACACCAAGGAAAAGGAACTGCTCTACACCCTCGGCAAGGCCGAGGCGGTGGAAAAGCTTCTGCCGGTGTATGATAACTTAGAGCGCGCACTGAATCAGCCTACTGCTGACGAGGCCTACAAAAAGGGCGTGGAGCTGACAATGACCGAGCTTGTGAAGATTTTCGGCACATTGGGTGTGGAGATCTACGGTGCCCCCGGTGATCTGTTTGATCCCAATCTCCACAATGCAGTGATGCATATCGATGACGAAGCTTTTGGAGAAAACACCATCACCCAAGTGTTCCAGAAGGGCTTCAAGGTAGGCGAAAAGATCGTAAGATTTGCAATGGTACAGGTCGCGAACTAAATTGACAATGGACAATGGATAATTGACAATTATGGTATCTTCCAAGGGGAAGAGGATTAAAATAAGTCCGCAAAGCGGACACCTTAATTGTCCATTCATTATGTAAATAATTTAAGTTTCTATAGGAGGAAATTATTATGGGTAAGATTATTGGTATTGACTTGGGTACAACCAACTCTTGTGTTGCAGTTTTGGAAGGCGGCGAGCCTGTTGTGATCGCCAACGCTGAGGGCGGCAGAACCACTCCCTCTGTTGTTGCATTCGCAAAGACCGGCGAGCGTATGGTCGGGCAGGTGGCAAAGCGTCAGGCTGTCACCAACGCAGACCGCACCATCGCATCCATCAAGCGCCATATGGGCGAAAACTACCACGTAACTGTGGACGGCAAGGGCTACACCCCCCAGGAGATCAGCGCAATGGTGCTGCAGAAGCTGAAGTCTGACGCCGAGGCTTACTTGGGCCAGACCGTTTCCGAAGCTGTCATCACCGTTCCTGCTTACTTCTCCGACGCCCAGCGTCAGGCCACCAAGGACGCAGGCAAGATCGCAGGTCTGGAAGTAAAACGTATCATCAACGAGCCGACTGCCGCTGCGCTGGCTTACGGTCTTGATAAGGAGAACGAGCAGAAGATCATGGTCTATGACCTTGGCGGCGGCACCTTCGACGTTTCCATTTTGGAGATCGGCGATGGCATTGTAGAGGTTTTGGCTACTGCCGGTGACACCCGTTTGGGCGGTGACGACTTCGACCAGAGAATTATGGATTATCTCGTTTCCGAGTTCAAGAAGGCAGAAGGCGTTGACCTGAAGAACGATAAGATGGCCATGCAGCGTCTCCGTGAGGCAGCTGAGAAGGCAAAGATCGAGCTGTCCGGCATGACCTCCACCACTGTAAACCTGCCTTATATCACCGCAGATATTTCCGGTCCTAAGCATATGGACATCACCATCTCCCGGGCAAAGTTCAACGAGCTGACTGCGGACTTGGTAGAGCGCACTTTGAAGCCTGTCCGTCAGGCTATGAGCGATGCCGGCCTTTCTGCTTCTGATCTTAATAAGGTCCTGCTGGTTGGCGGCTCTACCCGTATTCCTGCTGTGCAGGAGGCTGTCAAGAACCTGACCGGCAAGGAAGGCTTCAAGGGCATCAATCCTGACGAGTGTGTTGCCCTCGGCGCTGCCATTCAAGGCGGCGTGCTGACCGGTGACGTAAAGGACATCGTTCTTTTGGACGTTACCCCCCTGTCTCTCGGTATTGAGACCATGGGCGGTGTGTTCACAAGACTGATCGACCGCAACACCACCATTCCCACCCGTAAGAGCCAGATCTTCTCTACTGCTGCTGACGGTCAGACCGCTGTAGATGTCCACGTTCTGCAGGGCGAGCGTGAAATGGCTGCCTACAATAAGACCTTGGGCAACTTCCAGCTCACCGGCATTGCCCCCGCGCCCCGTGGCGTACCCCAGATCGAGGTCACTTTTGATATTGACGCAAACGGCATCGTAAAGGTTTCCGCTAAGGACTTGGGTACCGGTAAGGAGCAGCAGATCTCTATCACTGCTTCTACCAACCTCTCTCAGGAGGATATCGACAAGGCAGTCCGTGAGGCAGAGCAGTTTGCGGCTGAGGATAAGGCCCGCCGCGAGGAAGTGGACACCCACAATATGGCAGACCAGACCGTTTACCAGACGGAAAAGACCCTCTCCGAGCTGGGTGACAAGATCTCCGAGGAGGAGAAGCAGACCATCCAGACAGCGATTGACAAGCTGAAGGAAGTCAACAAGGGCACCGATGTGGCGGCTATCAAGGAAGCTACCGAGGAAGTGCAGAAGGCTTTCTACGCTGTCAGTGAGAAGCTCTACAAGAACGCTGCGCCCCAGGGCGAAGGTCAGCCTGCTGACGATGGCGTTGTAGACGCTGACTACGAGACGGTTGACTAACCAAACCCAAAAAAGGGCGGCATTTGCCGCCCTTTTCGGTGCATCATTTTGATTTATTGCACAAATCCGCAATTGAGAATTGACGATTGATAATTGATAATTATGGTTTTTTTCTTGGAAAAACGAATGGAATTATGCGCGTAGCGCACACATTAATTGTCAACTGTCAATTGTCCATTGTCAATTACTTATCGTACAGACTATTCGATAAACAGGATTGTGAAGAGGTGAAAAAATGGCAGAAAATAAGCGGGATTATTATGAGGTGCTGGGGATTCAGAAAAATGCCAGTGCCGAGGATATAAAGCGGGCATACCGGCGTCTGGCAGGCAAATACCACCCTGACAGAAACCCCGGTGACAAGTCCGCAGAGGAAAAGTTCAAGGAGATCGGCGAGGCCTACGAGGTGCTGTCTGACAGCGATAAACGGGCGCGGTACGACCAGTTTGGCTTCCAAGGTGTTGACCCTAATTTTGGTGGCGGTCAGGGCTTTGACGGCTTCGGCGGTTTTGGCGGATTCGGAGATTTCGGTGATATTTTCAGCGATTTCTTTGGTGGCGGACGGAGAAGCACCACAAGAAACGGCCCTTCCCGGGGCGAAAATGTGGCGATCCGGGTGGAAGTGACCTTTGAAGAGGCTGCATTTGGTGTGGAGAAAGAGGTTTCTGTCCCTCGAATTGAGAATTGTGCGACTTGTAGTGGTACCGGCTCTGCCGACGGTGCGACGGAGACCTGTTCCTACTGCCGTGGCAGCGGTCAGGTACGGACTACCCAAAATATTATGGGTATGGCGATCCAGTCTACAACGACTTGTCCCCAGTGCAGCGGTCGCGGCAAGGTTATCAAGAATCCCTGCCAGACCTGTAAGGGGAAGGGTAAGGTCCGCCGTACACAGAAGGTCAAGGTCAATATCCCTGCCGGCATCGACCACGGACAGAGCGCCCGCGTGCGGGGTGAGGGCTGCGTCGGCAATAATGGCGGTCCCTCCGGTGATCTGCTGGTAGAGGTCTCTATCAAGCGCCATCCCATCTTCAAGCGGGACGGTACGGAGGTCTACTGCGAGATCCCCATCACCTTTACCCAAGCTGCTTTGGGTGCAGAGATTGAGATCCCCACCTTGGACGGCAAGGTAAAATACGAGATTCCCGAGGGCACCCAGACCGGTAAAGAATTTGTACTCTCCGGAAAGGGCGTTCCCCGTGTAAACGATCCTCGTCGCCGTGGCAATCACCATTTCTTTGTGGTGGTGGAGACGCCTACCAAGCTGACAAAGGAGCAAAAGGAGCTGCTTCGCAAATTAGACGGCACGATGGATAACAAATCTACCCCAAAAATGAAGAAATTCTTTGATACGATCAAGGATATTTTTGATTAATAGAAGAAAAAAGGCGATGAGGGGTTGCTCTTGTCGCCTTTTTTGTGTTATGATAGGTTACAGAATTTTTAAGGCTTGGAGGTCACCCTATGAAGAGAACAGATTATATCAGCTGGGACGAATATTTTATGGGCATTGCCATGCTGGCGGCAAAGCGCAGTAAAGATCCCGGTACGCAGGTGGGTGCTTGCATTGTCTCTCAGGACAATATTATTATCTCCACAGGCTATAACGGTATGCCCAAGGGCTGTTCTGACGATGAGTTTCCTTGGGAACGAACCGGAGAGGATACCAAATATCCCTATGTGGTCCACGCAGAGCTCAATGCAATTTTGAATGCAAACGGGCGTGATCTGCGGGGCAGTAAGCTGTATGTTGCCCTGTTTCCCTGCAATGAGTGCGCAAAAGCGATCATTCAAAGCGGTGTTCGGGAGGTTTTCTATCTTTCTGATAAATATGCCGATACCCCCGCGACCATTGCCTCCAAGCGGATGTTCGCGGCTGCCGGCGTGAAATATACCCAGCTTCGCACGAACGTAAAGACCATTACTTTGGATTTTACCCCGGAAGAAGAAAAATAAAGCGTGGGAGGGGCAGCCTCCAATGCTATTAAGTAGAGATTTATTGTCCTTCCGAGCCAGTGCGCACACTGGCGTGGGAATCTATGGGATTGCTTTCCTTCTTGAGATTGCCACACCAGTGACATCTGTCACTGGTTCGCAATGACAATGTACTTAGTGGCAATGGAGGGGCGACCCTCCCTTTTTTGTGAGGATATTATGGATTACAAAAACTGTACCCTTTGCCCCCGACAGTGCGGTGTGAACAGAACCACGGGCGAGACCGGCTTTTGCGGCTGCCCGGATGCTGCGCTGGTGGCAAAAACGATGCTCCATAAATGGGAAGAGCCGGTGCTGGCGGGCAGTGGCGGCAGCGGTGCCATCTTCTTTGGCGGCTGTACATTAGGCTGCAAATACTGCCAAAACCGGGCGATTAGCCACAAACCCACAGGAAAATCGATGGACAGCGAAGCGTTGCGTGGGGAAATGGAAAAGCTCATCGCGCAAGGGGCGGAAAATATCGATCTTGTGACCCCAACCCAATATTTGCCTACGATCATTCCTGCTCTTTCTCCTAAACTCCCGGTGCCGGTGGTCTATAACTGCGGTGGTTATGAACGAGTAGAGACCATCCGTGCCCTTTCGGGGTTGGTGGATATCTACCTTCCGGATATGAAATATGCGGATAATTCCTTGGCTTTACAGCTTTCCGGCGCTGCCGACTACGCAGAAACCGCACTTTCTGCCATCCGGGAAATGGTAAATCAAGTAGGACCGGTGACATTTTGCGGAGAAAAGATGGTGCGCGGTGTGATCGTCCGCCATTTGATTTTGCCCGGACAAGTGGAAAATTCTCTGAAGGTATTGGATTTATTGGGCGAAAAGTTCGCACCAGGGGAGATCCTTGTCAGCCTGATGCGTCAGTATACGCCTATGGGCGGTCTGCCTGCGCCTTATGACCGGCAGATTACGCAGGAGGAATACGATGCAGTCCTTAGCTGGATGTATTTGAATGACTTGCGGGGCTTTACGCAGGAAGCGTCCTCTGCTACGGAAGCTTTTATCCCGGATTTTTAACATACTGGGAAGGATTCTCTCATAATCTGTGGTAGAAAGACCGCAGGAGGGGATCACTATGAAAAAACTAAGTGTAATTTTGGCGGTGCTTTTGTTTGTGGGGATGCTGCCCACAAATGTAAGTGCCGCCACAAATTTACAGGTGAAGGCAAAAAGCGCGCTGCTCATGGATGTAGAAACCGGCACGGTGCTCTATGAGCAGAACGCCCACGAGGCGCTCCATCCGGCAAGCGTTACGAAGATTATGACTATGCTGCTGATTATGGAGGCCATCGACAGCGGCAGGATCGGATGGAATGATATGGTCACCGCCTCGGAAGCGGCGGCAGCCAAGGGCGGCAGTCAGATTTATCTCAAGGTGGGAGAGCAGATGTCGGTTTCCGATATGCTCAAATCCATAGCCGTCTCCTCTGCCAACGACTGTGCCTGCGCTATGGCGGAGCATTTATACGGCAGTGAAAGCGCTTTTGTGGACAAAATGAACGCCCGGGCGGCAGAATTGGGGATGCAGGACACCCATTTTGTCAACTGTACCGGTCTCGACGATGCCCAGGATGCGGAAAGCCACAAAACCTCTGCCCACGATATTGCCCTTATGAGCCGGGAACTGATGAAAAATCATCCGGATATTAAGAAATATACCACCATTTGGATGGATACTGTCCGGGACGGTACTTTCGGGCTTTCCAATACCAACAAAATGGTGCGGTTTTATAACGGCTGTACAGGGCTCAAAACCGGGTTTACCGCCAAGGCAGGATATTGCCTTTCTGCTACGGCCCAGCGGGACGGAATGGAGCTGATTGCCGTAGTAATGGGCGCGGAAAGCTCGCAGGATCGGTTTGCAGGCTGCAAGCAGTTGCTGGATTACGGTTTTTCCAATTATGCGCTGATCCGTCCGGAGATACCAAACGCCACCGTGCCGGTGCGGTTGGGAGCTGAAAAAGAGATTCGCGCGATTCCCGCACAGGAAGGCGCACTGCTCATTGATAAGAGCCAAAAAGCTATGGTAAGCACGCAGATTGAACTTGTGGATATGGTGGACGCCCCGGTAGGGAAGGGACAAAGGCTGGGTACCCTGACCTTGAAGGCAGGGGAGCAGGTATTATCTCAAATTCCGATGCTTGCGGAAAAAGGAGTGCCACGACTGACTTGGGGCGAGATTTTTTTGAAGATACTGCAAAGCGTGGCCTTCAAAACGGAATAAAAAGCCTCCCTCTGATGAGAGAGGTGGGTCGGCGTGAGCCGACTCGGAGGGAGAGAATATAAGCTTCTGCTTTCTCTCCCTCAGTCTTTTTGCTTCGCAAAAATCCAGCCCCCTCGTCAGAGGGGGCCTTGCGGCTGTAGGTATAATCAGACAGTAAACCGCGCTGCGTGTGGTTTTAGGGCAAAGTATAGTGCAGTACCCAAAGTAAGCAGCACAGCGGCTTCGCCAATGGCTACGTACAGCGCATTGATCCAAAAGCCCCCGCCAATATATAAATTTAACTCCCAACCTATGAGAATGGCATTAAACAGTGCCGGCATCAGTAGGGAAAGGAGGGGAAGTCCTTTCAGCTTTATATTTCGCAAAAAATACATACCGGTCGTGGCAAGAAAAGTAGCAAGGGTGCCGACGATCGGGTCTAAGGGCAGCGCCACGGTGTAGCTTAAGTTATACAGAAAGCAGCCGACAGACAAACCGGGAATGGCAGCGGGGAAGAAAAGCGCCAGTACACAAAGGGCTTCCGATGCCCGGAACTGGATGACAAAGGATGTGGAGTTTGGAAAAATAAAATTTTGCAGATAGGTCAGGACCACATAAGCGGCGGCAAGCAGTGCGCCACGGGTTAGATTTTTTGTTTTTTGCATAATCAAATAAAAATGGGCGCAGAGCGCCCATCGATTTTCCTTAGTTTTATTTACCGACAGGATGGTTACGAACTGTCCTATAAAGTTAGTGCGATTATATCGGATAAACGCAAAAATGTCAAGCTTGGAAAAATGTTGACACCCTTGTCGAAATAAGGTAAAATAAATTTGCAAACGCACAAATTCATTTATGTAAAGGAGAAAGGAATATGTGGCTTATCATTATTTTGATCATCCTGTTGGTGATCGCGATCTCTTGTATCCGGGTCGTACCCCATACGGAGAGCTATGTCATTGAGCGGCTTGGTAAATTCCACGCAATTTGGGAAGCGGGTCTGCACTTCCTTCTTCCTTTTGGAATTGACCGGGTGGTTGCCCGGGCGACCACAAAGGAGAAGGTGCTCGATACCCCGCCGCAGTCTGTGATCACCAGCGATAATGTACCGCTGACTATTGATGCAGTGGTTTATCACAAGACTTTCGATCCTAAGCTCTACGCTTACGGCGCCGCAAATCCCGTGGAAGCCCTCGCAAATCTGACCACCACCACGCTGCGTAACATCGTCGGTGAGCTTACTCTGGACGAATCTCTTACCTCCCGTGACTCTATCAATGCCAAGATGACGGAAAATCTGGACAGAGCTACGGACGAATGGGGTATTCGCGTTACCCGTGTGGAAATTCGAAATATCACGCCTTCTGCGGATATCCGTGAATCTATGGAAAAGCAGATGAAGGCAGAACGTGCAAGACGAGAGACCCTTTTGGAGGCGGAAGGCCACAAGCAGGCAGTTATTACCCGGGCAGAGGGTGACAAGCAGGCGATGGTTTTGGCTGCAGAGGGCGAACGGGATGCCCGCATTGCCCGGGCAGAAGGTGAAGCAAAGGCAGTTCTGTTGCAAAAGCAGGCAGAGGCAGACGGTCTGCGCGCCATTATGGCAGCCTGTCCTACCCCTGAGGTCATTGAGCTCAAGCGCTACGAGGCCCTTGTGGAGATGGCAAACGGCACAGCCTCCAAGCTGATCATTCCCACCGATACAGTGGAAATGGTAAAGAAAAACACCATCTTTACAGAGACAACCGGTCTCGGCGACGATACTCCCGAAGCGCCCAAGCCGGAAAAGCCTGCAAAGAAGGATCCTTGCTGTGACTAAATACATAAGTAAATGCCCAGCCGATCGGCTGGGCATTTTATTACTTAGCGGACATACTCGATGACGACACGGCGGTTGGGCTCGGTACCCACAGAGTAAGTGGTGATCCGGTCCATATCCTGCAGTGCAGCGTGGATCAAATGACGCTCGTAAGCGTTCATAGGCTCCAGTGTAGTGCGGCGGTGGGCCTTGAGCACCTGCTGCGCCTTCTTCTGGGCGTAGCGGCGGAGGGATTCCTCCCGCTTCTGACGGTACTGCTCTGCATCCACATTGATGCGGATGTGACCGCTGATGCCGCGGTTAATGGAGTAGTTGGCAAGATGCTGAATGGCATCCAGGGTGTCGCCCCGGCGACCGATCAGGAAGCCGAGATCTTCACCTACAAGATCAACGTTATAGGTGTCGTTTTCTGCCTTTTCAGCGTGGGGGACAGCGGTAGAACCCATATGCTCTAAAAGTCCCTTAATAAAGGTTTCGATCTTCTCCTCAGTGCTGCCGACTTCTGCAGGAGCGTAGGTCTTAGGCGCTTTGGGGGCTTCCTTCTTGGGAGCGGGCTTCTCAGCCTTGGGCGCTTCCTTCTTGGGTGCAGGCTTTTCTGCCTTGGGTGCCTCTGCTTTGGGAGCGGCAGGCTTGGGTTCTTCCGGTTTGGGTGCAATATATGTGGGCTTGGGTTTGCTCCGGGAAGCAGAGGTCAGTGCGCTCTTGGGTGCCTCGGGAGCTGCATCCGGTGCCTCATAAGTAACCTGCACACGGGCAGGTGTGGCACCGAAGCCTAAGAAGCCGGGCTTTGCCTGAGACAGAACCTGAACGGAAACGCTGTCCCGGTCCAAACCCAGCTGCTGGAGCGCAGCTTCGATAGCAAGATCAATGGTCTTGCCGGTGGTAATAATCGTCTTTTCCATTTATTCCTCCGTGTTATTGACGCTGTATCGGTTGGGATCGTATGCCCGACCCTTACAGAAGGGACGGTCGGGGATGCCGGAAAGGGTCTTAGGTGTGGAGGGCTCGTCCTCTTCCACATATTCGCCCTTACGGATGGCATATTCCCGCGCAGCAGCGGCCTTGGCAGCTTCTTTTTCCTTTTGCGCCTTTTGCTGCATTTTCTTTTTGCTGGTATTTTCGGTGATACCGTCAGGATTCGCAGCCCGGCGCTCAGCGCGGATGCGCTCCCTTTCTGCTTCCTCGGCCTCTTCCTGAAGCGCTTTGAGCCGGCGGGCGTGGTCTTCTTCGTCATAGCCCTTACGGTAGACCTTGGTGAGGATCACGTCAATGATGGTAGATACAATGCCCTGTACAACCCAGTAAACGCTAATGGCGGCAGGCATAGAGAAGCCGAATATCAGCGTCATAATGGGCATCATAAAGAGCATATACTTGCCGGTCTGGGCGGCATCGGACTGCTTTGCAGTTTCTTCGTCCTGCAGACCTTTTTCGTTGGTGACAACGGAACGGTTCATCTTCTGAGAGAGCCAGCTGGTGAACATCTGGCTGCCGGCAGAGATAACGGGCAGCAGGAAAGCACCGATATTTGCCCAAGTGAAGGCCTTCCACGCGAAGATATTGAAATCCGGGATCCGGGCAAGATTGATGCCAAGGAAATCGAATTTAACACCTTCTAAGGTTTGTGCGCTGAGATTCAGGCTTGCAAGTGCGTCCTTATATTGGGGGATGAGCGCAGCAGCGGTCATCTGGTCGTAATAGGCATTACCTGCAGTAAAAGTGCCTTCGGGGGCAGCGGCCTTGATGGCCTCGATGATTTGTGCAGTGACTTCTCTGCTTTCACCTAAAATATAGGTGATAGGTTCGCGGACAATCGTGTACAGGGGAATCAAGATCAGCAGAGGAACGAAGCTCCAAAGGCAGCCACCGGTGGGGCTGCAGTTTTCCTCCTTGTACAGAGCCTGAATGGCTTCCGCTTGCTTTTGGGGATCGTTTTCGTACTTTTTCCGCAGAGCTTGCACATAAGGGGACAGACGGGATGTCTGCATCATACCCTTTTTGCTCTTCGCGGAGAGAGGCAGCAAAACCAGCTTTACCAACAGGGTAAAGAGCATCAGTGCTACACCGTAGTTGTCTACAAGCTGGTAGAGGACACGCAGCAGGAAACCAAAAGGTACGTTAACGATGTCCGCAATATTGAATGCAAGAAACATTTATTTACCTCCTCAGGGTACGGGATCATAATGGTCGGCATTACTGAAGGGGTGGCAGCGAAGCAGTCGCTTTAGCGCCAAAAAACCGCCTTTTAAGGCCCCGTATTTGTTGATTGCCTCGTATGCGTATTGAGAACAGGTGGGTGTGAACCGACAGCTGGGAGGTGTATAGGGAGAGATGTGTTTCCGATAAAACTGAATGAATTTCAGCATCAGCTTTTTCATTGCTGTGCCTCCGGACGCAGAATGCCCGCTTTTTCCGCGGCAGAAAGGTAAGCGACAGTAAGCTCCGCAAAGGAAGCATCCGTTGCCCGGGAACGGGCAACCACCACAATGTCGAAGCCGGGAAGAAAACGGTCTTCATTTATGCGATAAATTTCACGCAGGCGGCGGCGGACCCGGTTGCGTACCACAGCGCATCCCAGCTTTTTGCTGACGGTGATGCCAACGCGGTTCTGTTCCAGCCGATTTTTCCGGGCATAAAGCGCCAAAAAGCGGTTGGTACTTCCGGGTGTGCCGTAAAGACGGCGGAAAATATGATTCAGTTTCAGTGCGCTGGAGAATTTCATAAGCGGATCTCCCATAAAAAAGGGGCGGGGCGAATACCGGTTCGCCCCGCACAGACTCCCATTTTCGCAATGAGCGATTATTTTTGCTGTGGCTCAGACCATAAAAGACTGAACTCAGGCAGACAGGACTTTACGGCCCTTTGCACGACGGCGGGCAAGAACCTTGCGGCCATTGGAAGTAGCCATTCTCTGCCGGAAACCGTGAACCTTGGAGCGATGACGGCGGCTGGGCTGGTAGGTACGCTTCATAAAATACACCTCCTAATAATCACATATGCTCAACAGTCAAAAGACCGCAGCAACGCATAATAATCGACGATACAATCGTCAGCCTACCCATTATAACCAAAAAATGCTTATAAGTCAACAACTTTTTCCGCCTGCATGATGTAAAGTGAGGAAATGACGGTTTTGGTTGTGTGTTTGTAGGGGGCGGCGCCCACGACGCCCCGCAAAAACCTTCGAAAACACATCGTAGGGGCGATCACGAATCGCCTGCGGGAGGCGGAACGCCTCCCCTACAATCTTTTTCGGCGGTGTGTCTGCTATACATCAAAAAGGAGAGCCGCAGCTCTCCTTTTGGGGTTATTCCTGATTTCTCTTTTTCATCAGCTGGCGCATACGCACGGCGTGGTCAAGCTCCCGCTTGCGGATACGCAGGCTCTTGGGGGTACACTCCAAAAGCTCATCGTCTGCCAAAAATTCCAGACACTGCTCCAAGGAGAAGATCTTGGGGCTGGTCAGCCGCAGCGCTTCGTCGGAGCCGGAGGCGCGCATATTGGTCAGCTGCTTTTTCTTGCAGACATTGACGGTCATATCCTCGTTCCGGCTGCAGATGCCTACCACCATACCGGCATAGACCGGTGTGCCGGCACCGATAAACAGCGCGCCACGCTCCTGGGCGTTAAACAGACCGTAGGAGCAAGCCTCGCCGTTCTCGAAAGCAATGAGAGAGCCGGTAAGGCGGCGCTCGATCTCGCCCTTCATAGGTGTATAGGTCTCCAAGACACTACTCATAATGCCTTCGCCCCGGGTATCGGTCAAAAATTCGTTCCGATAGCCAAAAAGTCCGCGGGAGGGAACTAAAAACTCCAGGCGGTAGCGGTTGCCCATAGGCGTCATACTGAGCAAATCGCCCTTGCGGCGGCCCATTTTCTCAATGACTGCGCCCATACATTCCTCGGGCACATCGGCCACCATTCTTTCCACAGGCTCGCAGAGCTTGCCGTCAATTTCTTTTGTCAGCACGCGGGGGGTGGAGACGGAGAACTCGAAGCCCTCACGGCGCATGGTCTCCATCAGAATGGAGAGGTGCATTTCGCCTCGACCTGCCACGTTGAAGGAATCACTGCCCTGCTCGGTAACACGCAGCGAAACATCCTTTAATAGCTCCTTTTCCAGTCGGTCGCGGAGCTGGCGGGAGGTAACGAATTTGCCCTCCTTGCCGGCAAAGGGAGAATCGTTGACCGCGAAGGTCATTTCGATGGTAGGCTCAGAGATCTTCACAAAGGGCAGCGGCTCGATCCAATCGGGTGCGCAGAGAGTACGACCGATGGTGATGTCTGCCATACCGGACAGCGCCACGATCTCACCGGCGGAGGCTTCCTGAATTGCGGCCTTTTCCAGTCCGCTGTACTCATAGAGGGCGACGACCTTGCCCTTTTGCTTTAAGGCACTGTCGTGGTAGTCGGCAATCACCACTTCCTGACCGACCTTGATGCTGCCCCGCTCCACACGGCCTACGGCAATTCTGCCCACATATTCATTATAATCGATGGAGGAGACCAAAAGCTGCAGAGGGGCGTTCTTATCGCCCTCGGGGGCGGGTACATAATTGACGATGGTCTCAAAGAGGGGCACCAAATTGACGCCGGTTTCGTCAGGGCCGTACGCGGCAGTGCCCTGTCTGCCGGAGCAGAAAACGGTGGGGGAGTTAAACTGCTCGTCGGTGGCGTTCAGATCCAAAAGCAGCTCCAAAACCTCGTCCATTACTTCGTGGATACGAGCATCGGGCTTGTCGATCTTGTTGACAACCACAATGACCTTGTGACCCAGCTCCAAAGCCTTTTGCAGCACGAAACGGGTCTGGGGCATCGGACCTTCTGCCGCGTCAACCAGCAAAAGAACACCGTTAACCATCTTGAGAATGCGCTCCACCTCGCCGCCAAAGTCGGCGTGACCGGGGGTGTCCACGATGTTAATTTTGGTATCCTTATAATAAACGGAGGTGTTCTTCGCCAGGATCGTGATACCGCGCTCCCGCTCCAAGTCGCCGGAGTCCATAACACGGGTAACGGTGGCTTGATTTTCCCGATAAATACCGCCCTGCTTCAACATTTCATCCACCAAGGTGGTCTTACCGTGGTCAACGTGGGCGATGATGGCAATATTACGAATGTTTTCCTGAGATGCCATATCCTGCTTCTCTCCTTTAATAGCTTTTAACCTAAAAAATATAGCATATATTATGCGTAAATGCAATATTTTTATAAGTAAAACTGCAAAAAAGCAGGCACTATGCCTGCTTTTTTGTTAAATAAGCTCGGCAAAGAGGGGGAGGCTTTCGGTGATTTGCCGCAGGCTGACGCAGTAGCACAGCCGGAAATAGCCGGGACAGCCGAAATCATCACCGGGAACGATCAAAAGATCCTTTTCCTTTGCTTTTTCGGAAAATGCCTTGGCATCGCCGCCGGGTGCTTCCACGAAAAGATAGAACGCGCCATCGGGCTTTGCTACCCGGTAGCCGGCTTTTACCAAGCCTTCATACAGGGTGCGGCGGTTAATGTCGTAGCTTTCAAGGTCGGGACGCAGATGGGTGCAACGGGCAATCAGCTTTTGCCACATGGAGGGGGCACAGACATGTCCCATACTCCGGGCAGCGCCTGCCACAGCGGGGAGTAGTGCCTTTGCGTCATCGGCTTGCTGAGGCACATAGACATAGCCGATCCGCTCACCGGGGAGCGACAGGGACTTGGAATAGGAGTAACAAACGATGGTGTTCTTATAAATGGTGGGGATAAAGGGGACTTCTGTGCCGTCGTAAGCAAGCTCTCGATAGGGCTCGTCGGAGATGATATAGATGGGATGACCAAATTCCTTGCTCTTTTCGGTGAGCAATGCGCCCAGCGCAGTCAGGGTTTGACGGCTGTAGACCGTACCGGCGGGGTTGTTGGGAGAGTTTACAATGATGGCTTGGGTGTTTTCGGTGATGGCTTCTGCTAAAGCATCCAAACGAATCTGGAAGTCCGGCACATCGGGGGTAACGGCTTTGAAAGTAAGACCCGCGCTTTCCACAAAGGGACGGTACTCTGGGAAGTAGGGGGCAATCGCCAAAATCTCACCGCCGGGAACTGCCAGCGCACCGAAAACAGCGCAAAGACCGGGGGCGG
The DNA here is from genome assembly GCA_015067665.1 of Oscillospiraceae bacterium. Classification (GTDB taxonomy): domain Bacteria; phylum Bacillota; class Clostridia; order Oscillospirales; family Oscillospiraceae; genus Faecousia. The sequence continues at coordinate 19,194 of SVLZ01000017.1, forward strand.
CGCCGCAGGTGATAAATAAATCAGCGGCATTAACACCGGCATCGTAGCGGGCGTTCAGATCATCCGCAATGGCCTGCCGGGTAGCAAGATCACCTACTGCAGAGGTGTAGCCGTGGAGCGCGAGGGAATCGGTGTCCTGTAAAAGGGCAGCAATGGTCTCGTTGACCTCCTTGGGGGCGGGAATACTGGGATTGCCTAAGCTGTAATCATAGACCTTGTCAGCGCCCACGATGGCGGCGCGCATTCTGCCGTATTCAAAAAGCTCTCGGATGCAGGAACGCTTTGTGCCGAGGGCGTATGCTTGTTCGTTTACCATAATGCCTCCTGATGTTCATAAAGTGGTGTTCTTGCGGGGGTGGGCTGGGGTTTATAAGTGACAGAGCCGATGGGCTTGCTGCCAAGACCGTATGTAGGATGATAGCCAAAGAGGTTAACATAATGCAGAAGATCCGGCTTTTCCTTATCCATCTCCTTCATAACCTCCAAGGTTGCCAGTACATCGTCTACCGCCCGATGGGAGTTGACTACCTTGCCGGAAAGACCGTAGCTTTCGATGGCATTGCACAGCTTATGGGGAAAATCCCGGCGATCCTTGTAGACGGTGAGAAGATCCAATTTGTCCTTACCTTTGAGGATAGCGGGGTCACCGCTGCGCAGCAGCAAGTAAAAAAGAAAACTCAAGTCAAAATGGGCATTGTAAGCAAGCAGCAGTGTCTTGCCGGACACCATTCGCGCAATGTCGCTGCAAAGCTGTGCTTTGGGAATACCTCTTACTTGCACATCCTCGTTGGTAATGCCGGTAAGCTGTTGGATCTTTAAGGGAATGGTATTTCCGGGTGTCAGGGAGATCAACTCGTCATATTCCTCGGTAACCACCGGACTGCCGTCCTTTAATTCCACCACAATGGCGGCAAATTCGATGATCTCATCCCGCATAAAGTCCAGGCCGGTGGTCTCTGTATCGAAGAGAAACAGCCGGTCATATGTTTCAAAAAACGCATTTATTGCCATTTTTCGTCTCCTTTCGCCAAGTCCAGCGCCCGGCGGAATTTGCTTTTCGGTTCTTCCTGCAAGGAAAACTTCTGCGCCAGCAGCGCGGCATAGAGGTCCGCATCCTGCTCTTTTCCGGAAAGCAGCTCTACCTCAACTTCAAAAAGCGGCAACTCTCTTTCACCGCCTATTAAAATGCCCTGATCCAGCGCGACCTCCAAAAGGCTGTCTCCAAAGAGAATTTTCCGGGCAGTTCGCGTAAATTTTGCGCCACAGACCGGTGCGACACCTTCTGCGGTCAAAAACAGCAGCTCGTCCCAATTAGTGAGTTTACATAAAATTGGAATAGCGTCTTGGATGCTGGCACATTCTGTTTGAAATTCACCCCGGGCGGCAGTGCCGGTGGGGGTTTTCAGAGTGCAAACAGAGATGCCGTTTTCCAAACGGCGGCGGAGCGTGATCCTTCGTTTGGATAACGCACCGCTTGGGGTGTCGTAATAAGTGGTTTCCATTTGCAGAAAGTAGGGAGGCTCTGTAAGGGCGGCATCTATTCTACGCAGGACATTTTCCTCTGCCCGAAACTTCTTTTCGTATTCCAAACCCACATTACCGCCTCCTTTTCGGCTATTATACACCCGATCGCCACGATATGCAAGAATCTTTCTGTGCTGCGTCCAAACGACAAAAAATTTCTCTCTTTGGTGATAGGATGAGAAGGAAAAAGAAAGGTCGTGGTACATATGGATATTTTCATAGGACAGGGGAAGCGATTTTTACAGCGACTGTCGGCTTATCCCCAGGTATATGCAGTTTTGGGCGGTTTGGGGTACTTTTTAGCGGGTTTTTGCCTGAGTGCCGCCAGCATAAATCACCAGTTTTTGCCCCTGACGGTGGGGCTTATTTGCGGCAGCACCGGTTTGCCGTCCTTACTTGCAGCAGTAGGCGGTATTTGGGGATATTTGGTGTTTTGGGATGCGCTGCAGCCGGTGGCTTGGTGCGCGGTGGCAATGATCCTCTCAGCGGTTTTGGGGGACAAGCGGGTTAGCCGGGCGCTGCCGCTGCTAATGCCTATGGTGGCATCTTTTTCAGTGGCGGCACTGGGCGTGTTTTCCCGTTTTTCCGGTGAGGCAGGCCCTCCGGTATTCATCTTCCTTTTGCGGATCCTGCTCTGCGGTGTCACCTGCGGACTGTTTAGTCGGGTGCTTCGGGAGCGAAATCCCCTTTATGACTGGTTTGCCTGTGGCTTTGCCGTATTGGCGCTGGCGCAGATTTTGCCCGTTCCTTATTTGGGGTTAGGGTACTTGGCGGCCGGTGCGCTGGTGGTTCGCGGTGCGTTCCCGGCGGCAGCGCTGGCAGGACTTGCGCTGGACTTAGCGGGAATCACACTGCTGCCTATGACGGCAATTTTATGTCTTGCTTACTTAATTCGCTTTTTGCCCAAGCAACCCCTTTGGTTGGGAGGTGTTACGGTGGTCTGTGTCTGCGCGATGGTAATGTATGTATGCGGCATTTGGGACATCACGCCGGTTCCGGGTCTGTTTTTTGGGGCAATGGGCGGTGTTTACCTGCCCAGTCAGGCACCTCTGAGTCACCGTCGGGGCGCCATCGGACTTGCACAGGTACGACTGGAGCTGGCTGCCGGGGTGATGGGGCAGACGCAGCAGCTCCTTGCAGAAATTCCGGAAACACCGGTGGACGAGGATCTCTTGGTGCAAAAAGCGGCAGAAACAGCTTGCAACGGCTGCAGCTACCGGAAAAATTGTAAAGACCATCGCCGTATTGCCCAGCTGCCCGGTGCGCTTCTCCATAAGCCACTCCACAGCATCGAGGAGCTGCCCATCGCCTGCAAAAAGAGCGGGCGGTTTCTTGCGCAGCTTCACCGCAGTCAGGAGCAGCTTTGCTCCATTTTGGCAGATCGTGAGCGGCAAAAGGACTATCGGGCTGCGGTACTCCAGCAATACGGCTTTCTCTCCGGGTACTTGCAGCAGCTGTCTGATACGCTGACCCAAAAAGCGGACAATATCCGCGACCGTTACCGCGCAGAAACAAAGGTCTATTGCAATCATCCATCAGCGGGAAACGGTGACCGATGCTTGCGTTTTTTGGGCACAGGTGGGAAATACTATGTGGTACTGTGCGATGGGATGGGCACCGGTGTAGAAGCAGCAATGGAAGCCAAAACAGGTGGGGAATTGCTGCGAAAGCTGCTGCTGGCAGGCTATCCGGCAGAGCACGCCTTGGGAAGCCTTAACAGCATATGCGCCCTGCGGGACAGAGCCGGAATTCTGACTGTAGATATGGCAGAGCTCCATTTGGGCACCGGCGCGGTGACCTTATATAAGTGGGGCGCAGCACCGTCGTATCTCATTGTAGATGGAAAAACCGACAAATTAGGCACGCCCACGCCACCGCCCGGCCTTTCTGCCTCCGGCTGGCAGCCACCGGCAAAACGGGTGAGTCTCCGAAACGGAGAGCGGCTTGTGATGGTCAGCGACGGCGTAGGGGAGGAGAGCGCATTTCGTATCTGCCGGGAAAAAGCCGGTGCGCCGGATGAAATTCTCGCCCGCTGTCTACTGGATTGCGGCACCTACCAAGGGGACGACGATGCCACCGTAGTCTGTATCCGCCTGAAAGAGGGATAAAAAATCGGCACCCGATTGTGGGTGCCGATTTTTTATTCGTCTTTTTTGAAATAACCCCGCAGACAGAGGAGCAAGCCGATCACCAAACCTGCAAAAAAGGTGACTGCGCCTACGCCCACGCCGTTTATCCACGCAATGTAGCCAAAGGAAGCGAGGATCAGGACGGCAATGCCAAGAAGCATCGTTTTGACAGATTTCATGGAAAACCCTCTTATGTGTTTAAGGGACAAAATTTAGAAAGAAGCCTGGGCGATCATAGCCTCTGCCAGCTTTTCAAAGCCTGCAATATTGGCACCGGCAACATAGTTGCCTGCCATACCGTAATCCTTGGCGGCCTGATCGAGATTCTTGAAGATGTTCACCATAATAGTCTGCAGCTTCTCGTCCACCTCTTCCACACTCCAGGAAAGGCGCTGGGAGTTCTGGCTCATCTCAAGACCGGAGCAAGCTACGCCACCGGCGTTGGCAGCCTTGCCGGGGCAGAAGAGAACACCGCTTTCCTGCAGATAGTGGGTGGCTTCCAAGGTGGTGGGCATATTTGCGCCCTCACAGACGGCAGTGCAGCCGTTTGCGACCAGCATCTTGGCATCGTCCAGCAGCAGCTCATTCTGGGTCGCACAGGGCAGCGCGATGTCGCACTTGACAGACCATACGCCGCGGCCTTCCTTATACTGTGCGCTGGGACGAGCGGCAGCATAAGCGTCCAGCCGTGCCCGACGGACTTCCTTCACATCTTTCAGCAGCTCCACATCGATGCCTTCGGGATCATAGATCCAGCCGGTGGAATCGGAGCAGGTGACTACCTTAGCGCCCATAGCGGTGGCTTTTTCAATAGCGTAGATGGCAACGTTGCCGGCGCCGGAAACGGTAACAATCTTACCGGCAATATCCATATTGTTTGCCTTCAGCAGCTCCCGCGTCAGGTACAAAAGACCGTAGCCCGTTGCCTGCTTGCGGCCCAAAGAGCCGCCATAGGTCAAACCCTTGCCGGTGAGGGCGCCGCCCTCGTATGCGCCGCGGATGCGGCGGTACTGGCCGTACATATAGCCAATCTCCCGTGCGCCAACACCGATGTCACCGGCAGGAACGTCGGTGTCCGGCCCGATGTACTTCACAAGCTCGGTCATAAAACTCTGGCAGAAGCGAAGAATTTCCCGGTCGGACTTGCCCTTGGGGTCAAAGTCGGAGCCACCCTTGCCGCCGCCCATAGGCAGACCGGTGAGGGAGTTCTTAAAGCACTGCTCAAAAGCAAGGAACTTCATAATGCTAAGGTTCACAGAGGGGTGGAAGCGCAGTCCGCCCTTGTAAGGACCGATAGCGCCGTTAAACTGGATGCGGTAGCCGGTGTTGACGTGGGTGTTGCCCTCGTCATCCTGCCAAGGCACCCGGAACATAATTACCCGCTCAGGGTTTACCATCTTCTCAAGGAGCGCTTCCCGACGGTAACGCGCCTCGTTCTTTTCAATCACGGGACGCAGGGAGGAAAGAACCTCTTTGACTGCCTGCTGGAATTCCTTCTGATCGGGATTTTGCTGAGCGACCAGCTCTAATACTTCGTCAATATAACCCATACTAAGTTACCTCCTGATTAAAAATCTTCCTCTATTTTAGCAAAATGGAAAAACGATTGCAACAGTTTTTTTGGAGAAAACCTGCCAAAGTGTGCTTTTCCCACAAGGACAAATGTGTATATTTTGACGACGGAGGCATATTTTCGGCTGGAAGGCCATAGATTGTCCCAAGGAGGGATGGTATGAAAAGAAAGCTATGGACACTTGCTGCCATTGGCGTGTTTTGTATTTTCGGCATAGCAGCGAGCATTTTTGGGGAAGCGATTCCTGCAGGTAACTGGGGACTTCGTTTCCACACAGAGGGGGAGGCGCCGGAGGGGACTGCAGATGTTGGACAGCTACAGAAATACGACAGCGCATTCTTGGGCGATACCAGCGAAAAGACGGTCTATCTGACCTTTGATGCAGGCTATGAAAATGGCTGCACGGAGAAAATCTTAGATACATTAAAAAAACATAATATAAAAGCCGCCTTTTTCCTTGTGGGCAATTATATGGAGCGAAACCCGGACATTGTGCGGCGGATGGTAAACGAGGGACATATCGTAGGCAATCACACGATGCACCATTATAATATGGAGAAGATTTCTGACCCGGCAGCCTTTGCGGAGGAGCTGCAGGAGCTGGAAAAGCTGTTTTTTGACATCACCGGTCAGGAACTGCCCAAATACTACCGCCCACCGCAGGGTGTTTATAGTCTCGAAAACCTGAAAAATGCCAAGGAATTGGGGTATAAGACGGTCTTTTGGAGCCTTGCCTATGTGGACTGGAACAATGATGCCCAGCCCACGAAAGAGGAGGCTTTCTCTAAGCTCCTGCCTCGCATCCACAACGGCGCGGTGATACTTTTGCACTCCACCTCCAAAACCAATGCGGAGATTTTGGATGAGTTATTAACCAAATGGAAAGAAATGGGTTATTCCTTCGCAACCGTAGATGCATTGTTTTTGTAAAATATAATGTAGGGGGCGGCGCCTTCGACGCCCCGTTGTACAACGATACAATAAAATCGGCACATCGAGTGCCGATTTTATTTCGGGTCGTCGTGGGCGCCGACCCCTACAAGAGATGGTCAAAATGCTGAATTTCTCTCTTGCACCTTGTCATTTCTCCAAAATCGCGGTAAAGTGTAAATGGACAAATGATGATAGGAGGTATCGATATGTCTATAAAAAGAGTGATTTCTACCGTTTTGCTGGTGGTAATGTGCGCTGCCTTGCTTACTGGCTGTGCCGGAAATGATTTAGCGCCGGGTGAGCCGTTCTCTTTTTGGCAAAAAATGGAGGTCAATCGCGTTGCGAAGGGTAAGCTCACTTTTATAGATGAGGGCGGCAAATGGATGTACTTTGGTGTTTACGATGGCGCAATGGTGATTTACAGCGATGGCGCCACTATGGTGATGACCTATGTCAGCCTTGGCGGATACTCCTTTGATTTTCCTACCGGCGCAACACCGGTCGTGATCTACCAAGGGAAGCACTATGGATTTGAAGAAGCCTATAAAGAAGGAATCCTGACAAGGGAGGCTATAGGTCAAATTCACGCATATTTTACCTCCGACCAATACAGAGAAGATCGTTACGGTAGAAAGTGATCGTTGCAATTTACATAAAGAAAAACCGGGAGACCAATTTGGTCTCCCGGAAATTTATTCGGTTAATTACTTAGCACCGGCGATCTGAGCAGCGACTTCAGCAGCGAAGTTCTCTTCCTTCTTCTCGATGCCCTCACCCTTCACATAGTGAATGGCGTTGACGAAAGTAACCTTACCGCCGAGCTTCTTGCCAGCATCAGCAATGTAGCCAGCCACATCACCCTGGAAGAGGTCGGAGCGGACGAAATCCTGCTGCAGCAGGCAGATATCCTTAAAGAAGGCATTGATCTTACCGGCAGCGATCTTCTCCTTGACCTGAGCGGGCTTAGAAGCCATCTTGGGATCGTTCTCCATCAGAGCCAGCTGTACGGACAGCTCCTTGTCGATCTCAGCCTGAGGAACAAGGGTCTTATCCCAGTACTTAGCGTTCATAGCAGCGATCTGCATAGCAACGTTCTTGCCGATCTCGGTAGCGTCGATGTCGCCTTCGACTTCCAGGTTTACCAGAACACCGTGGGTGCCGCCCATGTGGACGTAAGCAACGGAGGTGCCGGTAGCAAAGCGGTCGAAGCGGCGGATCTGCATATTTTCACCGATGGACATAACCTTCTCCTGCATGATCTCGGTAACAGTGAGAGTGGAGTTGGGATAGGTGCAAGCCTTCAGAGCCTCTACATCAGCAGGGTTCTGCTGTGCGACAACCACAGCCAGATTCTTGACCAGATCCATGAAGGAATCGGTCTTAGCAGCAAAGTCGGTCTCGGAGTTGACCTCGATGACAACGCCTACGCCGTCAACGACAGTTGCGTAAGCAACGCCTTCCGCAGCGATGCGGTCAGCCTTCTTGGCAGCCTTGGCAAGACCCTTTTCACGGAGCCAGTCAACAGCCTTGTCCATATCACCGTCGGTAGCAGCAAGAGCAGCCTTGCAGTCCATCATACCGACATTGGTCATCTCGCGGAGCTTCTTAACATCAAGAGCAGTAAAAGCCATTTTTTATTTCCTCCTATATCTTGTAACGATGTCATTCCGAGCCAGTGCGCACACTGCGTGGGAATCTACAGGCATTTCCAAAGATTGCCACGTCGCCGCAAACGGCTCCTCGCAATGACAAGTAAAATTACTCAGCGACGGTCTCTTCTACAGCCTCGGTAGCCTCGGCAGTAGCGTCCTCACCCTGACGGCCTTCGATCACACCGCTTGCCATAGCAGCAGCGATCAGACGGATGGCGCGGATGGCGTCATCATTGCCGGGGATAACGTAATCGATCTCTTCGGGATCGCAGTTGGTGTCAACGATTGCAACGATGGGAATGTTCAGCTTCTTAGCCTCAGCAATTGCGTTGCGCTCCTTGCGGGGGTCAACGATAAACAGAGCCGCGGGCAGCTTCTTCATTTCCTTAACGCCGCCGAGATACTTTTCCAGCTTCTCGATCTCGCCCTGATGCTTGATAACTTCCTTCTTGGGCAGCATAGCGAAGGTGCCGTCAGCTTCCATCTTGCGCAGCTGTGCCAGACGGTCGATACGGGTACGCATAGTGCGGAAGTTGGTCAGCATGCCACCCAGCCAACGAGCGTTGACATAGTAGCCACCGCAGCGGATCGCTTCTTCCTTAATTGCGTCCTGTGCCTGCTTCTTGGTGCCGACAAACAGAAGGCTACCGCCCTCAGCGGACATGTCACGAACGAAGTTGTAGGCTTCCTCCAGCTTCTTAACGGTCTTCTGCAGGTCGATGATGTAGATGCCGTTACGCTCGGTGTAAATGTAGGGAGCCATTTTGGGGTTCCAGCGACGGGTCTGGTGACCGAAGTGTACGCCGGCCTCCAACAGTTGTTTCATAGATACGACAGCCATTTTTTGTTTTCTCCTTTTGTTTTGTCCTCCACCCCGTTCATTCCGACCGCCCGTCCTTATGAAGGACACGGGAGCGACAGGTCCCCGGGTGTGTGGTGTAAATAATACTACGGAAAAATTCCGTGCCGAATCATTATAATGCAAGGCTTTCTGTTTTTCAAGTGTTTTTTGAAAAAAATTCCGGCTTTTTTATGCTTTTTTTTGCAGAAAAAAGCCGGTTCAGCACAGAAATCCCAGCCGTGGCCGGGGAATGCGGCATTGATCCGGCTTTATGTCGACCAAAATAATATCCGGCCCAATCTTTTTGATGCATTCCCAAGGAATCAAATACTCGTCCCGGTGTCCAAATTGGGGAAAACGGGCGGGCGCAGGAACGACAATGGAAAGAATTCGTCCTTCCGGAAGCTCCACCACCGCGTCCGATACGAAGCCCAGCCGCCGCCCGTCGCAAATGCAAATCACTTCTTTACAGTGCAATTCCGTAAATTTACAGGCCATATTCTTACCTCCCCGGATGATACTGCAAAATTCTATGCATCGGGGAGAGGGAATATGCTTTAGCTGGGGAGAACCTGTTTCCGCATTGCACTGATCGCACCCTTTTCCAGCCGGGAGACCTGCGCTTGGGAGATGCCGACCAGGTTAGCTACCTCCATTTGGGTCTTACCGTCAAAAAAACGTAGAGCGAGGATATGCTTTTCACGAGGTGCCAACGCCCGGAAAGCGTCCCGAAGCGCAATGCGTTCCAACCAATTTTCGTCTGTGTTCCGACAGTCACGCACCTGATCCATAATCATAAGGGGATCACCACCGTCTGCATAGACTGGATCGTATAGGCTGACTGGGGCGCAGACGGCATCTAATGCTTCACTGACAGTGGCTTCCGGCAGTTCCAGCGCTTGGGATATTTCCTCAAGTGTGGGATCTCTGCCTAATTTTAAGATCAGTGCTTCTTTGCACTGCAAAACCCGATAAGCCACGTCCCGAATAGAACGGGAGACGCGAATGGCAGCGTTGTCCCGGAGATACCGGCGAACCTCGCCGGCAATCATAGGGACACCGTAGGTGGAAAATTTAACCTGTTTTGTGGGATCAAAGTTGTTAATTGCTTTCATAAGACCGATACAGCCTACCTGAAATAGATCATCAGGAGATTCTCCCCTTTTCTCAAAGCGCTGAATGACGGATAATACCAACCTAAGGTTACCTTCAATAAGCTGCTCCCGGGCAGATGTGTCTCCGTTTTTTGCTTGTAAAAGCAATGCGTCCATTTCTTGTGAGGACAGAACCTTCAAACGGGCGGTGTTTACGCCGCAGATCTCTACCTTTCCCTGCATTGTGTTCCTCCGTAGCCTAAGCATATTTGTCTTTTAGAAAAGGAAACCGCTATCGGCTATTATGCCCTTTGCCGGGAAAAACATACAGACAGGGATTTTTGTGGAAATTTCACAAAAAATTATGGATAAAAAAAGACATCGGCGTTACTGATTAATCTCAAATCCCCAAATTCCGAATATTTTGAAGAAATTTCGGCAAAAATACCGGGAAATTTAGTGGCGACATAATTTTGAAAAAAACAGAAAAAACAAACTTTATGCATAAAGAGTGAATGAGGTTCTAAATGGGGAAAAACAGGGAAATGGCAGGTCGTTCCCGTGGAAACAGTGGACTTTTCCACATTTTCCACAGGCTTTTCCACAACCGGGCTGGGGAAAAGCTTCACACAAACGGCATGCATTTTGGTTTACATAAGTAAATTCGACAACTTTCAACATTTTTCGTTTTTTAATTTTGCCGAAAAAACAAAAAAATGACGGACAGCTTGAAAAAAATAATACTTGACAGAGATTTTTATATGCATTTTTCCAAAGAAAGCGCCATCTGCCTGTGGAAAAGCGAAAAATCGGAAAAAATTCGAAAAAACTATTGATTTTCTTGAAAAAGAGATGTATAATCGATGAGCGCATGTACCGAATATGAGAACAGGAGGTGTAACAATGCCCAATATTAAGTCCGCCAAGAAGCGCGTGGAACTGTCTAAGGTTGCATACGAGAAGAACAAGGCTGATAAGACCCATCTGAAGACCGTTATTAAGAAGTTTGAATCTTCCCTGGTCGCAGGTGACCGTGCTGCTGCTGAAGCTGCATTCAAGGCTGCCGTTGTCGCTGTTGACAAGGCAGAACAGAAGGGTCTTCTGCACAAGAACACTGCTGCCCGCAAGAAGAGCAGCATGGCTCTGCAAATGAACAAGCTGGCCTGATTTCTCTGAAAATATCGCCTTCCGTACATTATTCGGAAGGCGTTTTTTCATTCCCTGGCAGCGGGTCTTTTTCCGTATAAATGCGCGGTTGGGGCGTCGAGATACACAAAGTATGTCTTCCGCCCCACCGCTTTTTCTACGAAAAAATCCCTTCTCGTGAAATCTTATATAAGCGATAAGCGCATTGAGGCATCCCCAATGCTTCTCTTCCGGCAAAATCTCTCGCTGCCAGCGCCAGATTATAGATTGTAGGGATCGGTGTCTTCGACGGTCCTTTTCTTGTCTTGTCTGCTTCGCAGATGGATTTTGAATACGGAATTATCAATCTTCAACTATCCATTCGTAATGCTTGCATATTTATGATATGATATATAAAATGAAGGAGGTGAGGTTCTATGGCGTATCTGTCTGACCCAGTGACTATATTAAAAGGTGTTGGCCCTACAAAAGCAAAGCAGCTTGCTGCCCTGAATATCTATACGCTGGAGGATCTCATTTGCCATTTTCCGCGGGGGTACGAGGATCGCACAAAAATCGCAAACATCTCCGATTTGGAAATTGACAAGCCTGCCTGTTTCAAAGCCTTTGTGACAAACAGCCCGCGCACCCACCATGTCCGCAAGGGCTTGGATATTACAAAGGTACAGGTTGCGGATCATACAGGCCGATTGAATCTGACCTTTTTTAATCAGAAATTTACGGCTGAGCAGCTACAGTACGGAGAAGAATATATTTTCTACGGCACACTATCTGGGGATTATGCCGGTTACCAAATGACCTCTCCTGTATTTGAACGGCTGGATAGTGCGCCTGTTCTTACCCGACGGGTTCTGCCGATTTATCCGCTGACGGCTGGCATTTCCAATGCGACTATGCTCAAAACCATTCAGCAAGCGATGGCAATTTGCGATGCCCCGGCAGAGATCATTCCTGAGGAAATTCGCCGGCAATACAGCGTTTTGCCGGCAGAAAGAGCCTATCAGGCAATCCATATGCCTGTTTCTATGGAGGAAGCGGCGCTTGCTAAACGGAGGCTCATCTTTGAAGAATTTTTTGTGTTTTCCGCCGGTTTAAGCCTAATGCGAGCCAGACGGGAACAAAAAGCAGTAACGCCGTATACAAAAGGTGATCTAACTGCCTTCACAGAAGCACTGCCCTTTACACTTACCGGTGCGCAGACACGGGCAATCCGAGAGGTGCTGTGTGATTTGCAAAGCGGCAAGCCGATGAACCGCCTTTTGCAGGGCGATGTGGGCAGTGGCAAAACGATGATTGCGGCGGCAGCGGCGTATTTTGCCGTGCAAAACGGACGGCAAGCTGCACTGATGGCACCAACCGAAATATTGGCAGAGCAGCATTATAAAGGCTTGTCCCGCATTTTGACACCCTTGGGTGTTCGAATAGAGCTGCTGACTGGTGGTATGACACCAAAGCAGAAAAAAGAGGTTCGGGAAGCAATGGCTTCCGGGGATGTGGATCTTGTGATCGGCACCCACGCGTTAATTTCAGAAAGCTCCGTCTTTGCAAAACTGGATCTGGTAATTGCTGATGAGCAGCACCGTTTTGGTGTCGCGCAACGCCAAGCCCTTGCGGCAAAGGGAGATATGCCCCATTTGCTTGTGATGTCTGCTACACCTATTCCCCGGACACTGGCGCTTATTATGTATGGCGACTTGGATGTGTCCATATTAGACGAGCTGCCTCCCGGAAGGCAAACGGTAGACACTTTCCTCGTGGGAGAGAAAATGCGCGCCAGGATCAACGCATTTATCCGCAAACAGTGGGAAGAAGGCCATCAAAGCTTTGTCGTTTGTCCTGCGGTGGAAGAAGGGGACGAGCTGGATATTAAGGCGGCATCCGTTTGGGCGGAGACACTGCAAAAGAAGGTTTTCCCGGATTTGCGTGTTGCTCTTATCCACGGACAGATGAAGAGTAGCCAAAAAGATGCAGTTATGTCAGATTTTGCTGCCGGGAACGCAGATGTCTTGGTAGCAACTACGGTGATCGAAGTGGGCGTAGATGTGCCGAACGCCACACTGATGGTTATTGAAGATGCAGATCGTTTTGGCCTTTCACAGCTTCATCAGCTACGGGGCAGAGTCGGACGGGGAAGCGCCAAAAGCAACTGCATTTTGGTTTCACAAAATAAAAATCCTGAAACGCTGGCACGCTTACGTGCTTTGTGCAATACCAATGACGGTTTTAAGATTGCAGAGGAGGATTTACGGCTCAGGGGACCTGGTGATTTCTTCGGTTCCAGACAATCCGGTCTGCCGGTGTTCCGCGTGGCAAATTTGGCCTGCGACCTAAAAACCTTAAAGGAAGCCCAAATGGCATCTGCCCAGTGGATTGAGAAAATGGGAACAGAAAATACTTCGGAAGGAGAGGCGCTCCGCCGCCGAATCGGAGAAATGTTCCGACGCAGCGCAGGCACAATGAACTAAACTACAGGTCATCTTGATGGAGAACGACGAAATTTTTATTAGCCCCTACAGCACTTTAGCTAACTAAAGTGCTGTAGGGGCGTTCCTTTTTGTGAATTGCTACAAATTTATAAAAAACGGTAAATTCATACTTTACAACTTTAGCGCAGTAAAGTATAATGAGTACATCCAAGAAATAACACCTACGCAGAAAGGAAAGGTAATTATGAAAAAGTTATTTACAATCGTTATGGTTTTGGCGCTGACCCTTACTTGCTTCGCTGCCTGTGGCGGCAACGCCGGCACGGATCTGGAGAACATTCAGAAAAAGGGCAAGATCGTGATCGGTATCACCGAATATGCGCCTATGGACTACAAGGATGAAAACGGTAATTGGACCGGCTTTGACGCAGAATTTGCACAACTCTTTGCGAAAGAATTGGGTGTGGAATGTGAGTTTTATGTCATTGCTGACTGGACCAAGAAATTCTTTGAGCTGGATACCAAGCAGATCGATGCGGTCTGGAACGGTATGACAATCACGGACGAGGCGCTCCTGAATGCCAGCGTTTCTAATCCCTATATTGTCAACGCACAGGTAGTGGTTATGAAGGCGGATAAGCTGGCAAGCTACCCGGACGCCGCCAGCATGAAGAATCTGTCCTTTGCTGTTGAAAACGGTTCTGCCGGCCAGAAGGCTGCCGAAACCGTCATCGGCGCCAAGAATATTGTACCTGTACAGGATCAGGGCGCTGCATTGATGGAAGTTGCCGCCGGCACATCCGATGCCTGTGTCATTGATATCACAATGGCCAATGCTATGACCGGCGAAGGTACTAGCTATGCGGACCTGGGCTATGCAGTCAGCCTTACCTCCGAAGAGTACGGCGTAGCTTTCCGGAAGGATTCCGATCTTACCGAAAAGTTCAATGCCTTTATGGATAAACTGATCGCTGACGGCACACTGCAAAAGCTGGCAGAGAAGTATGAGCAGACCCTTGTTGGCTAATGCTTGACTTTAATGAATTAATGTCGTAAAGTATAAAAGAGGGGGAGGGCACCTGCCTTCCCTCCTTTTCACAGAATTGAGGAAGCATTATGTTTGTACCTGTAACCTTGCAGCTTTTGGAGGGTTTTTGGGAAACCCTGAAGGTATTCGCACTCACCCTTGTTTTTTCCATCCCGCTGGGTCTGGTGGTTTGCTTTGGCGCTATGAGCAAATTTAAGCCCTTGCGCTATTTGACCCGGAGCTTTGTTTGGATCATCCGGGGAACGCCGCTTATGCTGCAGCTTATCATTATTTTCTATGGCCCCGGCCTTATGTTCGATCTTCCGGCAATGCCCCGGTTTACCGCGACCATCGTGGCTTTTGCCATCAATTATGCCTGTTATTTCTCTGAGATCTACCGGGGCGGCATCGAAGCTGTACCCGTTGGGCAGTATGAAGCCGGTCAGGTGCTGGGTATGACACGGCAGCAGATCT
>SVLZ01000018.1 GCA_015067665.1 Oscillospiraceae bacterium
TTGCTCACTTGCGCAACCGTCATCATACGCATCCCTCCTCCTGGCACTATCATATACTATGACGTTACGTTAGAGTCAAGAGGTTTTTATAAATTGATCACAACTTTCTTTTGACGCCTGGCTTTTTGGGCGTACTGATATGCACCGCCCCAGGAGTGGGTGATGTAGGTGACAACATAGTCGGATTGTTTGAGCATCCAGTTATTGCGCCAGGAGATGGCGTAGTGTGGATGGACAGACGCAATCCCCTCCGGGAGCATGATGTACGGCGGATTCGTCAATTATGCAGAGAACGGGGATTTGCCATCAATATGCTGGCAAAACGTGCCGGTATCAACCAATCTACTATCGACAACATAGTTCGAGGATTAACAAAGAATCCCTCGTGTTTCCACTATGCATAAAATTGCCCTTGGGTTCTTTTCTTTCTTGGAAAACTACTGTTATTGTACTATGGCATATACCTTTTCTATTGATATTTCCATTTTTACTTCCTGCGGTGCCGATACCGACACATTTACCTGCTCCCCTCTTCTCTCCAAGGTGACAGAAATTTCGCCCTTTGCCGTCTGCAGCTTGCCTGCGACATAATAAAGATTTTCCGGTAAATAGGGACGGATCAGCAGATCACAATACCCCGCACTACCCTTTCTTTGCTGAATGCCAAGTATTCCTGAAAACAGATGCCTGGCGGATGCGCCAAACATAGGATGATTCCACGAGCCGTCACCCGACCATTTTTCCCAAAGGGTCGTTGCGCCCCGGTGCTTCATATACAGATAGGAACCCATTTTCCGGCCTTCCAATAAACGCACAGCCGTTTTTCCGTACCCGTATGCAAACAACACCTCAAGCAAAATATCCGTACCCAAAAAGCCGGTATCAAAATATCCCAAGGCATCATACTTTTCTGCGATTCTCTCAACCAAGGCACCGTCCGCAAGGTTACACCAAACCGCATAAGCATCTGCACCCTGCACGCCGTCTGCAAAGCTTCCGCTCTCTGCATTATAGTATCCGTCTATAAGCGCCTCTTTGGCGCATTCTCTGAGTCGCTGCCAGTCGGCTACGTGCTCTGTTCTTTCGATCTGCTTTGCAATTTCTTCCAAAATATATAGGCATTTAATAAAATAGCAGGTATTTACATATTCCGCAGGAATTGCGGTCTGCTCCAAGGTACACCAATCGCCTAAGCACCAGCCGCCTTCCTCTTCACGGGTGATCCGTCCGTTTTCAAGTCGCTGCGTAAGATATGTGATCCAGCGCACCATTCCGTCGAAGCACGCTTTTAGCACCTCCACGTCTCCGTATTGCCTATAAAAAGCATAGGGCACCAGCACTATAGCGCAGCCCCAACCTCCTGGCCCACCGCCGCCACCCATAAATGGCGCAGTATGCTGCACGTGCCCTGTATGGATGTCCTGACAGTCCAAAATGTCCTGAATCCATTTTCTGTAGAATTCTCTGCTGTCGAGCAGCATCATAGCTGCTGGCGCACAGACCTGTCCGTCTCCTGTGTAGCCAAGCCGTTCTCTGTGGGGACAATCCGACGGGAAGCTGCCGTGCATATTGCTAAGCTGAGATCTCACAAAGGCTTCATAGAGAAAGTTAAGTCCCTCAGAATCACTTTCAAATGCAGCCGTTACCGGTGCATCACTGTGAATGACCTTAACGAGCGCAGAATTGATCTCCCCCGCAACCGTAAAATAGCGAAAGCCCTGCCATACAAATTTCGGCTGATATGTTCGTATACTGCCGTCACTGACAAAAACATTCTCTTGAATCTGGTTTTTCCCATTGGCGCCCACGATAAAGCCGCCGGCAGAATCAAAATCCAAACGGTTCTCTCTGTCAAGCTTCTCCGCAAACTGCAGGACTATTTTTTCTCCGGCAGGCGCAGAGGTCGTAATTTCCACAACACCGCTTACGTTTTCTCCTGCATCATACAGCGCTTTTCCGTCGTAGCGGCCAATCCGCTTTGGACGGATGGTCCGAATCACCTTATCCGGTGTGCCCATAGCAGGTGTCAACACCGTTGCGGGTGGCGATAATACGTCAACAGTGTGCATCGTACCGTCAACACAGGTCGGATCAACCGTTTCTCCGTAAAACAAGTTACTATAGCGAATCTCTGATTCCTTCCACTGCTCACTTCCGTCTGAACATAGTTCTATATCGCCTACGGATAGCTTATATACCGTTTTCAGTATCTTGCCAAAGGAAACATTTCCCTCTGCAGCTTTTTCGCTCTGGCGATACCAACCATTTCCCAATTGAATCGTAATGGTGTTTTCTCCGTCCCGAATGTAGGGGGAGACATCAAACCGGTAATAGTAAAGCCGATTTGTCGTCTTGTCCTTTAGCGGGTAGAGAAGCTGCGAAAAATCCCGGGGCTCGTAATCGCTTACGACCGGCAAAAACAGCCAGTCCGTAATTGGTTGGTCGTTTATTCTGACTTCAAAATAGCCCAATGCCGTTATCAAAAGTGATCCCTTTTGGCCAGTCTTTCCATAAAAGCTACGGGAAATAATCGGTGAAACACAGTCCGTCTTTGTACCGATCCATTTGCATTTTTCAAAAGGCATACTGCCTACCCCCTGCCTTTCATCAGGAAATGATTGCGATCATTACGCAAGCATACTTTTTGCGGTTTCTCTCCTTATTTTAGGGCATCTGGCAGCCATAGTCAACTGTTACCTCTGTCTGCACAAAAACCCATATACACAAAGAAAAAGTTCCGAAAAGCGCAGTTTTCGGAACTTTTTCTACTTATTGGACACCCGACGCTGCTAACCTACAGAACCAAAAGAACGATACTCAGCAGAAAAAAACTGCTCTTTTGGGGTCTATACTCTCTCTTTTTCAAATAAACCACCTCATTAAAAATCGTATCTGCCTGCAGACTCCGGGAGCAGAATTATATCTATGCCGTTTTCCCGTTGTTGCCGGTGGCGCTTATGCGTTCAGCTCGTCCACAAAATAGGCATTGGTGTTGGCAGGCTTACCGCTTTCGTCCGTCACCGTCACCCGCACGTAAATACAGTTATCTGTTACGGGTGCTTCTGCAGAGGTCAAATATTCTCCCTCCGGTGCGTGAATGGTATGCGCACGACGGGTGCCATAGGAGAATACAATGCTCTTAACCGGACCGCATGTAATATGCAGCTTTCCGTCCTCGTACCAAAGGCTCTTGATCTCCGGTCCTTGGGAGGCATAGAAATGTCCCTTTTCCAGCGCGGAAGTAATGGCGCGGTAATCCAGCTTCTCCGCCTTGATCATCGTAAAACCGCCAAAGGAGTCGCAGTTTGGGTCAGTAACATCGCGATAATTATGGTTATCGTCGGTGGCGATGCAATAGATCCGCTTGCCGCTGCGGAGCATCTCATCGTAAATAGCCGGCACGTAATCCTCATAGCCACCCTTTACACAGCCGTAATTGCAGATTTCCATCGCGTGCATATTGTGATAGTTTATGTACTGCTCTCGCTCTTCCATAGACCAAACAGGGTGATTATAGGTAACAAAAAAGCCCTTCTCCCGTCCCTTTTTCATCATATCACTGATGCATTCAGGCGTATATACACGGACATAGTCCGCTTCTTCCTCATAAAACTGCGCCTGCTCCCGGTATTTGGGCGCATTGCCGAAGAGATAGGTTTCTCTGTGCCAGCAGACCTGCCGTAAATTGTCCGGTTCCAGCGCAATGAGACACATATGGCAGGTTTTCGTCAGGCTAAAATCACCACCCCAATACTGATTGACCTCCATTTCATAGCCGTGTAGCGGCAGGAAATTCTCATCCGCCAGCTCGTCGTGCGGGATCATAATATCGTGGTCGGTGTAGGCAACGACAGCATATCCGTGGTCCAAATAATGCTTTTTGATCTCCTCAGGAGTTAATTTGCCGTCGGAAATAGTGCTGTGGCAATGGAGGTTCGCTTTATAAAACTGTCCGTTTTCAGGCAATAAATACTTTTTCATATACATTTCCCTCTCTATCGTGCGGTGATTTGCGCAGTCAATTCATAAAATAATTCTAAAAATGCGTCGGAGCAACAGGCAAAACCGGTAAAGGAAAACTCCGGCACAGAAGAAATCTCGGGAATTTCATCTGCAATTTTGGCATCCATCAAATGCAAAAACTCGTGAAGCAGGATCGCATCATCGATCTCGAATACCTGCGCTTTTTCCGCTTCTGTCAAAGGCGTCCCCAAATAGAGGTTCCACAGCAGCTCCTGTAGCGGCTCCTCGATCTCCTTGTATTTGGGCAGCTCTGCCTTTACCGGACGGGTCACATCTGAAAGATAGGCCTCACTGGCATCGTGGAGCAGGCAGGCAAGCTGCAGCCGTGGACCATACCCCCTTGCTTTTGCTTCCTTTGCGCAGTTGATACAGTGCTGTCCCACCGAATAGAAGCTTCGAAAATGCCCATTCGCCCGGCAGAGCATAGACAGGGCGTGGGCAATATCCCGAATGTCGATCCGTTCTGTCTTTGGGCGCAGCGGATCAAACATTTTCTTTGTATAGGTCATAATTTCGCTCATAAAGCACACCCCCATTTTCTCTATAGGTATATATTACTCCCAAAAAAACCATAGGTCAAGAAAAAACGTCCTGCCAAATGGCAGGACGTTCAGGCTTATTTACTGTTTCTTGCCGTAGAGCAAATAGTACTGGAAACCACCGAATTTCAGCTCTGCCTTGCCGTTATCGCAGACAGTCTCTCCGGTCATTTTGTTCTCCAAGCTCCCTACCCCAAGGGCGGTAAAATCAAGGGTCACATCCCCGGCAAAATCCATCGACACGCTGGAACAAACTGCCAGCACTTCCCGATCTGTTTCGTAGTAGCTGACTTTAATGCCACTATCGGAAATCTTCACATCGTGGTCGTGGAAATAAGGCCGCCACTGGGCTTCCTCCAAGGGGAAAGCATCGAAAATATCCCAAAGCTTAGAGGTTTCCTCCAAGGGCTCACTGATGTCCACAGGCTTGGGCATCGAATTATGCAGCAGTGCCATAGAAATCGCATTGCTGTATGTCCATACAGGCGGTTCAGAATAGCAGAGAGAATATACGGGAATACCCAAATTTACGCCGGTATACAGTGCCCGCAGATGACCCTCCGGCATCTCGCGGATCGTACCGTGCATCAGCAGATTTTGGAAATTCTCGCCCTCCCAAAAAGCGGTGCAGTAGTTGATGCCCGGAAGAGTCATACTACCATAGCCGTGGCAATTCAGCACACCGCCACGGGCTTTCACAAAGTGATACAGTTCCTTGACCGTCTTACGTACACCGGGACTGGAGAAGGTGGGGACAATTTTGCCGTTGTGGACGTAGCCACAGCCGTGCTCCAAATTACCGCATGGGAATGCGCCCAGCATACTGTCGATATAGATACCGTCCAAATCGTATTCTTCTACGATTTTCTTAACACCCTCACGGAAGATCTCTCCCCAAGGGCCGTTTTGACAGATACGCAGGGCCCTTTGTGCCGGCCAGCGGTTCCAGCTGCCGGTCACCTCTTCATCCGGTTTGGGATAAGCCAGCAGCTTTCTGCCGTACTGGGCAAAGTAAGGTGACAGTGAAGAGACCTCAAAGCCGAAATAAGGCACTACCTTTATGCCACGCTTATGGCACTCGGAGACAATGTAACGCAGCCGTTTTGCGGTGCGGTCAGTGAGAATAGGCGAATTTTGCATATCGTTCCATTTCTCGTGGATATATAGCGTCTTGACACCCAGCCGCTGCAATCTGTCAAAGCCGATCTCCTCGCTTCCCTCCACTACGGGGCCTGCAAAAAATTCCTCGTAGTTGGTGGCAATTTTCTTGAAGCAGTCCACATGGAAGCTGCGCTCGGTAAAGGGACGCTTGGGCAGCTCTCGGACAGGTGTTGCCATAAAGCCAAACTTGAAGGTCACTGGCACAAGGCGGTCAGCGATCTCCACATCCTTACAGGATTCGCCCCAAGACTCCGGTGTGCCGTCCAGGAAATGAATACGAATCACATAGGCATTTTCGGTTTCTATCACCTCAATGACCCGTTTTTCGTCCGCGATATTCCAACCCTCATTGGTTGTAAAGAAGGCGCCAAGGCCAACCTTTTCACCGCACAGCAGTACCTGCGCGGCAAATTCCGATTGGAAGCCGCCCTTGGGGATAAAATCACAGAAGGAAAGCTCTCTGGGCATATTTGCCGGGAAATCGCCGGTCAGCTTGGTATCCGGGGGAACATGATAAAATTGCACCGCATCCTTACGGACGGGAATGTCCAGATAGAAATGCTCCACTGTGCGCTCCCGGTATTCCTTGGGCTCTAAGCCGAAAATCTGACGTACCGTAAAGCCTCTGGGCATCAAAGACACATTGGCAAAGGTACAGCCGTCCTCCTCGGTGGTAATGCAGGTGTTGATATAAAAGAGGCTGCTTTCGGTGGTAGCTACCAAGGTGCAGCTATCCTCCTGATAGGTGGTCGGCAGCACAGTCGCGGGGGTAAAGACCATTTCTTCTCCGTTGGATTTCAGAGAGAAGGTCATAGGACCTGCCAGCAGTTCTTGCCCTTGAGAAAGGACAGAGGAAGGCAGCACCGTGCCATCATAGGTATAGGTACGGCCATAAGAATATACCCGCACAACGTTTTCTTTTTCTTCTAAGTAGGGAAATTTCATTTCTTCCATATTTCTCTTCCTCCCCGATCAATGTGTACGGAAATCCAACGCGCCCAAGGGATATTTTTCTTCTACCAGCCGGTTGATTTCCGCTTCCTCTGTAAGCCCCGTTTCTTCGGCAATAATATGGCTATAGAGTACCCGCCACACATCGGAAATTGCGGTATCACCCTCTTTAATATCGGGCATCACAAGTCGCTCATTGAGATAAGCCGTTGCTTCTTTGTATTTTCCCTGCTTCATATAGGCAATGGCTGTGTTAAATTGCAGCCGTCCATCCTTTTGGAATTTTTCCGGCAGGCTATTGTAAAGGGCGATCCATTGCTCGCTCTCCCCTGCCGCCAGCAGCACCATCGCTGTCTCCAGCAAAATGCCGCGGCAGGTCGGGTTCAGGCGCACCGCAATGCGGATGTATTCTGCTGCCTTTTCCATATTGCCGTACTCATTTTTCCAGAGCATCGCCAAGTTTCTTGCTGCCCAAGGGTTTTCCTTACAAGCAAAGGACTTTTCCATAAGGGTACGGGCCGATTCCACGTTGCCGGCCGCATACTCCATAAGACCTAAATGCATATACGCATACCAATGGCGGTTTTCTTTCCGCTCCATAGCCTTATGAAGCCGCAGGCGCCACTTTTCGTCCACAAGATAACCCTTAGGCTCCTGCGAAACAGGTGCTTCCGGGAAGATTCCTTGCCGCAGCAGCGAAACCCATTCCTGCTGGGCTTCTGTCAGCGCATCTTCCGGGAATTGGCAGAAATTCGACAGTGTCAGATCCCCATCCTGCTGACGGATCAGCGCTTCCAGCGTTCCCCAGCCGGAACCGTATAGCAGCATCTCTTCCGGGGCGGCCTCCATTTTTTGCAGCGCTCCCAGCTCTTTTTCCATGCCGGCGGGGAAATGGGCATCCAGCCCGTTTTCCACAGACTGTCTTGCCGCCTGCCACGTACCGTGGGCTTGCGGTGCATTGACTGCACCGTAACCCTCCACCCAGCTCCAGACCTCGTCCTTAGGCATTGGAATGTGCTCCAACTGGGTATAAGCAAGACCTGCCTGAATCTCCACATAGCCCTCGTTGGTGCCATCGGAGAGATAGCGGTTCCAGTTCTTACCGCCGGCACCATCGCCCCAAACAAAGAGCTTGCGGCCCTTAAGCTGGGCAGTGGAGCATTGCAGCAGACCGTAGCCCTTTGCATCCACAGCGGCGATCCACTTGCGCTGCTCTTTGGGCACCTTGAAGAAGAAATCCAAGGAGCGAGGCACCTGCACAGGATAGCTGATGTCTCCGCCAAAGGCCTGCGGTACGTTCTTTACGGAATCGAGAATATAGTGGTCGTTTCCAAAGTAATTGATAAACATCTCGTCAGCAGGGACGATGACACGGGTCTGCCGTGTTTGGGGCACGGCGATATTGGACCACCAGTACATCCAAATGTCCTTTCCCGTCCGATTTTCAATACAGGGACGGATATAGAGCATTTTGGAATCTGTAGGAAGCCAAATATCCATACTGTATGCAACGCCCCGGATCCGCTCGTATTCATAAAGGCGCACACCTTCGCTGCCGTCTGCCATTCGCAGCTTTTGGGCAAAGAGGGGCGAGCAGGTCAAGGGATTATGTCCCTTAATGGACACGTTAAATTCCACGCCGCCGCTGAACCAAGCGTTTCGCAGAGCCAAATTGCCCGGCTGGAAAACGGGATTGCGGTAAAGCAGCTCTCTGTCTGTTTCCTTATCGATGAGCGACCACAGTCTGCCGCCCAATTGGGGAAGAAAAACCGCCTTTAAGTACTTATTTTCCACGATAACCGCCTGATAAGCTTTCTCCTTGCGGTTACGGTCATAGCTGTCCTGCACAGTATAGGGCAGCAAGGTGTTGATCATACCCGTACCGATTCGCTGTTTTTCCTCCGGTGTCACCGCGTCTGTGGTCTCGATCTGGGCATGGATATAGGTATTGTTTTTAATATCCGGCAAGGGATTGTCTCTTCCCAATTCCACAGAGGGAATGACGTAATCTTGCAAATAGACTTTTGACATAATGAACTCCTGTATTCCTCGTTATGCGTAGGTGTCGTAGAGCTTATGACCGATCCGGGCTTCCAGCTCTTGCAGCGGGCGCATATTCTCCTGCCGCAGCCATACTGCCATTGTCGCATCGCCTTCCCGGTTACACCAAGTATAGTAAGGAATCAGGCAGAAGGTACTGCCGTCGGATGCCTTACCGTAGACCTTGTTGTCTAAAAGATGTAAACCCGGGTTTTCTGCGATCTCAATGTCTACATTGCCACCATTGTCGATGCCCTCTGCACACATCACATAAGGTCCGTACATAACAGCGGTCCTGCCCCGGTCCTCCTCCACCTTGGGATTTGCATAGACCCGGCGCAAAACATAGTCATAAGAAACCGTAATGGGCGCATCCTCACTCCAAACGCCGTCCATGACCGCATAGCCCTTTTCCACACGGTAGGAGAGCTTTTCGCCGCACTGCAGCAGGGAGAAATTCTCCACATATTCGGGAATCCGGATTTTGACGGTGAGTCTTTCACCCTTGGAATCTACAACGATCTCTCTTCCCTTTTGGCAGACGGTGAAGCGGTCATTTTCATATCGGCTGCCGATATGCAGATTTATATTGACTGCACCATCGTCATAGGAATAAATAAAGCTATTAAGCGCAGAGAACAGCTTCAGCAGCATAGGTGGGCAACAAGGACAGCCATGCCACTCCCAACGGCGCAGCGTACCGTCGCTCTGCAAGGGATTTTGATAGAAGAAATGGCGGAAATCCTCGCCGACGGCGGAAAGGATATTATTATAGAGAGAGCGTTCAAAGTAATCAAAGTACTTACTGTCCTGATAAACGAGATTCATCTCTGTATTCCAAAACGCAAGGCCGATGCCTGCACAGGTCTCCAAGTATGCCTTATTGGGCAGGTAGTAGTCCACATCAAAGCCCTCAATGTCATACCGGGCGCCGATACCGCCGCTGAGATGGAGCTTTCTGTTTACCATATTGTCCCAGAGCTTATCCAGCGCTTGGAAATAATCCTGTCTGCCTGTCTCTTGGGCAACCACCGTTGCGCCAAGGTAGCACAGCATTGCGCGGACAGAGTGTCCCATAACCTCGTCCTGTTCCGCAAAGGTAATATGGTCCTGATTGTATTCGGGCTTGAATCTTTTTGCCATAAAGCGACCCCGGTGGTCACCTCGTGCCTCATACCAGAACTCTGCCATCCGGAGATATTCTTCGTGACGGACATTGTTTTCTGCCGCAAAGGATGCCAACGATTTGTCATCCCGGAACAGGCGGTACAGCTTTACAAAGGCCTCCTCGGGCAGAGAGTGGCCGGGGATAATATTTTTCTTGGGTGCCGGACCGATCATATCGCAGATGAGGTTGGCACTCCGCACGGCAGTACCCAGAAGCGTTGTTTTGCCGGTAGCCAAATAGTGGCTGACGGCAGCCTCGATCAGGGTGCCGTGGTCATAAAGATCGTGCTGCTCCACAATGTCACCGTCATTATCGCCCCAAATCTTATCCGGGTAGTTTTGGGTGGTCATTGTGCAAAGGAAACCGTCGTTTTTATCGGCTGCTGCATTCAAAATTTCGATAGACTTGTCAATGTAAGCCTCCAGCAAAGGATCACGGTCTGCCGCCAAAAAGTCACAAGCGCCTCGCAGGGACTCCATAAAAAGACCGTCGGAGAAAGGAGGGCCGATATGCTTCTGACCGTCCTCGTTGATGACCGACAGGAAATTCTGTACGTAGCCGATCTCTTCAAATTTCTTAAAAACATAGGGCAGCATCTTATGGCGCACGTTATCAAGATAAGGCGTCCAAAAACTGTCCTGGACAACAACCGTTCCCACTTTCGGATATTTTTGATACATAAAATGACCTCCTAATTAAAGACTGTAAAATGGCTTCAGATCATAACCCGTGTGATATTCCGGGCTTTCCTTCCCCTGCCAGGTTCCAAAGAACTGGAAGCTGTGGGGTGTGACGGTTTTTGTTTTGCTGCCTACAAAGTGGTGAGGGCCAAGGAGATTGCGGTTGCTGTTCCAAAAACGCACCTGCACCTCGTTCTCTCCTGCCTTGGCAGCGCCGGAAACATCTATTTCCTTTTCAAACAGCAGCTTTCCAAGATTTACGCCGTTGACGGTCACCTCTGCCATCAGGTATTCTCCGGGCAGCTGCAGGTTTATATTCTCTCCCGGGAAAGACACCCTCTGTGTCAGCACCACTTCGCCTGCAAGGAAGGGGAAGCCCTCCAAGCTAAAATTAGACACCTGCCGTGGCACCGCGCCAATGTAAAAGGCATCTGCTTCTACAAAGCCCGGCTCTGTAGCCCGATAGCCCGTCTCTGTATACACACCGAACTGCCCGGTAAGGATGATCGGCTGTAATTCCGAATCGTAGACGATGCTGTTTCGCAGCGTTTCTGTTACGTTTTCTCCAAACAGGGCGAAATAGACATTTTCTCCTTCGAACCAATCCCGCTGTACGGTATATTCGTTTCGTCCTTTTTGCACCAAAGCAGTTATGTCATAAACACTGACGCAGCCATCCTCTATGCAGATCGGTTCCTTTAGTGGCTTGCCGTTGAGCATAACACAATTTTCGTGCTCCGCCTCTGTTTTCAGCAAAATTTGCGTCGGCAGTTCCTGTATTTCAAATGCATATTTTAGATAAAGCTTTCCCTCATAGCGATCCTGCAGCAGCTTTTGAAACAGCGCCGGGATAGGCCAAGGCTGAGAGAACGATTCTCCATCTGTGGAGAACTGAACCGTATCCACGGGCAATGCATTTTCTTTGAAGGAAATTTCCGCGTTTTGGAAGCGCATCTCAAAATTCTGTAACACCTGCTTTGGCTCTACCGCCTCTTCGTCCGGGAATAGGAGCGCATCCTCCCCCGGTGCCAAATGGACAGTAAGAGGCACCCGGGCAGCAGACAGATCCCGCAGATCCACCTTAATAAAGGATCGGATAGCCGGACCGAAATCAAAGGTTTGGCTGTAGCCCGCTTTATCGGATGCGTTGATGGCATACAGATACTGCTGTCCGTCCATTTTGCGGCAAGTAGAATAAATGCCCTCGCTGGGCGTTACCCGATACGCCTGAGAAGACACCATATCCTCCAAGGTGCAGTTACTGTGCAGGTAGGAATAATCGAAAGGCTGACCCTCTAAGAGGGTAGGCTTTTCGTCCAGCAGCAGAAGCTTGCCGCCCTGCGCAACGAACCGGCGCACCAGCTTCTCGGTGGAGGCATCCATATTGCATATTTTCGGAATGACCAAATACGTGTAGCTGCATTTGCCGCAGCCGATGGTATTACCATCCACAAAGCCGTGCTCTCCAAGTAGGGTCTCATCCAAATGATGGAAGGCAATTCCGTGGCTTTTCAGCCATTTATTGGCATCAAAAAAGGCTTTTTCCAGCGTCTGCATCTCTTCTCCGCCCTGCTGCTGGGGTTCGTAGCAAAGATAAGCGCTG
This sequence comes from Oscillospiraceae bacterium, assembly GCA_015067665.1. Taxonomy (GTDB): domain Bacteria; phylum Bacillota; class Clostridia; order Oscillospirales; family Oscillospiraceae; genus Faecousia. The sequence continues at coordinate 12,166 of SVLZ01000018.1, forward strand.
CGGATGGGGTGCAAAAGGGCAACCTTTACCTGCTCCTCACCCTCGCCCAACAGATAGCCCAGTCGGGCAAAGTAAGTATTAAAATCCCGGAATCCCTCTTTGATCCAAGGATTCATATCCAAATAGTGGGCAGGATATTCGTATTTTCGGCTTCCCCGTTCGGAATAGGGAATCATATGGTAACACAGTAGATTCACACCGTTTACATACTGGAAGCCGGCGATCCTTCTCAGCTGCGCGGGAGTCACATCCCAGCCACAGCAGGCAAAGCTCTCGGAAATCAGCTGTTTTCTGCCCATTTGGGCAACCACGCTGGCGCATTGGGTGATAGACATAGAGTCCTCGGTCCCCTTCCCCAGCCAGTCGATGCCGGGAATATGCGCAAATTCGTACATCGGCATCACACCGGCATTGCTTCGCATCTGCAGGGACAGACCGTTTTCCCCCATAAAATGCCCGGTGAAAAACATTCCGTTTTCCTCGCACCAGTGATACAGCCTTTTGGCAAAGTGGGTTTGCATCAGCTTTTGCATACCCTTCCAGTAGCGGTAACGGAAGACCCGATAGCCCTCCTGCCGGGTAAAGAGCAGACCCAAAGAGTCCAAAATATCCTCCCCGTATTCTTCCCGGAAATAGGCTGCCATTTGGTCTGTATAGGCAGTTTTTGGGAAGTAATACTGGGGTTCGTCTGTAAAGAAGCCGCGAATTTGGGAAGAAAAAGCCTCGCCAAAGCGTCGCTTATAAGCCTTATGTGTGTGGTGAAGGAAGGAATCCACCGCATCAGGGTTTAATATATCCGCTGTAGATACTGCCCGATGAATATAGAGATTCAGATACCGGTCGTGTGTATCCTCCTCGGTCCGCACCAGCTTTCCGTCCTGCACAATGTAGTGGACGCTGGCATTTGGGTCAAATGCGCCCCAAACGGCAGTAAGAAAACGGTCACGGTGCGCTTCGTTTGCAAGAACCTTACCGCCGGCAAAGCCGCTGGGCCAGCCGTTTTCGTCGTAGATCCAAGCCTGCATTCCCCTTTTTTGGGCTTCTTCTGCGCAAAATTCTACGCAGTCCATCCATTCTTCGGACAGATACTCTGTTAAGAGTCCTGCTCTGGCATGGACAAAGAAGCCGCCGATAGCATCTCTGTCCATAAGCCCGATTTGCTTCGCCAGTTCCTCTTTCTCAAGCCGATCGTTCCAAACCCAAAAAGGAACAGGCCGGTAAGATAAATAAGTTTCGCCTTCAAAATACTTGTTTAGCTTTTGCATACGAACACCTTACTCTGTTTCAATAATAAAGGTCATTTTTTCTGCTGTGGGGCAGATTCTTATATGAGAATCTATCTTCTGCACGTTGCCACCGCGCACACGCAGATAGTAGTGTCTTCCCCGGTACTTATAATCGATGGCATCGGTGGAAACGGTAATTTCCGCCTTTGCTTCTCCGGGATAAAATTCTGCGGTGCAGCCGTAGATCTCCATACGATTCTCAGAAAATACCACCTGCTTGTGGCCCCAAAAAGCCTTTAGCTGGGTATCCGATACCTTTTCTACCGAGAAAGGCTCTCCGTCGGTATCCAAATACATTCCGCATTTTTCCGCTTCCTTGCCCCAGATCACCGTATCCACCACCGGCTGGTTTTCATAGGCCGCATCAAAAGTCGTGCATTTTTCCCGGATGTACCGATCCTCTGCCATTTCGTCAAAGGCATAGATAGCGCGGAAGAAAATCCTTTCATTGTGGCGGAACAAGTTTGCGGTATAAAAGCGGCTGTCATAGTACACAGACTGGATATCCTCTGTGTCCCAGTTGTCCAATGCCGTCACTGCAGTGGCGGGGGTATACTCCGGATATTGCTTTTTGAACCAATCACCGGTATCGCCCATTTTCATAAAGGTAACACCGGACAGCTTTTTCGCCTTTTCGATTTGTTCTTCGATATAGGCAACCAAATTGCGCTCTTGGGCACCAAAAGTATTTTCCTGACCGATCTGGGAATAAGAAAAGCCCAGATCTTCATTTTCGTAGTAGGTCTTATACAGCCAGTCCATCACATTGGGGTGCGGGCCGACCCAAACCGCTTCCATGGTATAGCAGGCCATTTTATGCTCGCAATTTTGGGAAATGTACTTATCCTGATCGTAATTATGGATGGGATCCGGGCCTAAAAGCCGGAAAACCGGCACATTCACCTGCATTTCATCTGTTTTTGCAGGGGTAAACATATTCTTCTTGGAGGGGTAATAAGCCTGATTAAAGTAGCCACCGATCATGGTATAGGCATCGGTGCTGACCTGATCCCGACAAACAGCGATGGCGCTGATATTATACTTTTCGGTCAAGTAATTGACGGTGTGGGTATCGATGGTCCAGCTTGCCACAGTTCGGGGATAGAAGCCATAGACCTCCCTAAACTTACGCATCGCCTCATCGACGAGCATTTCCCGCTCCTCTACGGAATAACCCATAGAAAAACCGGGGATGATGTGCCAGTCCCATTTCCAGCCTTTTTCACTTTTGTATGGCAGACCCACCGCATCGGTCATCTCCCGGACGATCTCAAACCAAAGGCCAAGCTCTGTTTTATCCGTAGCACCATTCTTAAAAAGATCCACATATTTTTGATCGCACAGCGTATCGTACTGGAGCAAAAAGGTATGGTCGACATCCATACGCTTCACCATTTCCAGCTGTGCCTTTGCCGTGGGGTACAGCATTTCGTCAATGACGGGGTTTCGGGGGTCACACTGGCGGATAAAATTCATTACATTGATTACTTTCATAACGTTACCTCCGTCGGTTACAGAAAAGAAGCGCGCACTTCCTCAAAAAAGCGTTCCGCAAACCACTGCTGGGTCTTGCCGAGATAATGGCCATTGTCCCGGAAGAAAATGCCGTAGTTGGGATGCGCTATATCAAAGTAGGGACACTCCTCTGCTTTGACAAAGGTGCTCTTCGGGAATCGGCGGCACTGCCGTTCCAGCACAGCGTTGATCACAGGGATGCCCTCATCGGTGATGTTCTGCACCTTGCAGAAGCGGTCCATATATATTTTGTACAGATACAGAGGACTGTCTTTTCCGATAACCTCCATCATCGTATCAAAAAAGCGGTCGTAGATCTCCAAAAGCCCGGGGTTATCATAGCCGCCCTCGCGGGTATCCTGCTCCGAGCCAAGCCAGTGCCAGCCGAGAACGATTGGGTCTTTGCCCATTTTTCGCAGGTTTTCCAGCGCAAGGCGATTGACCTGCAGTGCCCAAGGATGCAGCGAAATATCCGCCTCTCCCAGCTTGCCGGGAATCATAACCTTTTCCTTTTGGGGATTCCACATACCGTCACCAATGCCACGGCCATTGATAATGCCCTCACCGCCTATGGAGATCTGCACGATGTATAAGTCGGGCAGCTCAACACCGCTGTCAATGGCATTTTGCCAAAGCCTTGCAAAAAAGTAAGCAAAGGAGGCGGTATGATCCTGCATTTCACCTAAGTTCTTCCCTGCTCCGGTAAAGCCACTCCAAACTACATCCGTAATATCAAAGGATTGGTTGGGATCACGGTCTAAGGAAAACACATTTTGCAGGGGCTCCGTAATTCTCTCTTCTTCCTCTAAAAATTGAATGTGGGCGTGGGCGTTGGACTGCCCGCTGATAAACAGCACTGCCGCCTTATTTTTCATATTTTTCCCTCTTTAATCCTGCATCATAGTTTCTGCCAAGGATACCGCAAAAAGCCAGTTCATTTCCCTTGCAGGGTGGTTAATTTTGTTGGCCAGCAGCTCCGTCACATCTGCACCGTTTTTGTAAAGCAGCTTCCACTTGGCATAGCAATCGCAGACACGAACACCGTTTTCCGCGCACACACGCTTTGCACCCTCCACAAAAGCATCCATCACACCGTCTAACTGCTGGTGCATCTTCGCTTCTGCAAAACGGCGAAGCTTTTCTTCTTTCAAATGGTCGCTGACGCTGATGTTCATCATATTAGGGGTCATAAAGATCGTTTCTATATTTGCCTCTCTCAGCCGCTTAAAAATGGCATCCAAGGTCGAGGTATAATTTTCCAAGTTATCAAGTCCCAAGCCCACATCATTGAGTCCCAGGCAAACCACCGCCAAATCAGGCTGGTGGGAGATCACATCCCGATCAATGCGTCTGAGCGCACCGGGGGCTTGGTCACCGCTGATGCCCGCATTGATCATATTGATGGGCACAGAGGGATATAGCACAGCAAACAGCTTGCTCAGCAGCACAGGATAGCTGTGTTCTTTATCAAAAATCGTTTCAAAATTGCCGTCTGCTTTGATATACACCTCAAAGCAGCCTTGGGTCACGCTATCACCCAAAAAAGCGATCGTCACGTGGCCTGCATTCATATTATCCTTTGCCTTTGCGGCGATTTTTGTCATAATTTCCATATTGTTTCTCCTTTACAGGCAGCACAAAACAGATAATTGCGGGGCGGGTCAAAGCACCCACCCCGCAATCGCTTATAGGATATACATTTTACTTGCTTGCAATAACGCAACCGGCATCCTGTAATGCCTTTACATACAGGTCATAGGTTGCTTCCTTCGGATGCAAGCCATCCTGGAGCATATCCACAGTAACCTTCGTGGACATACCCAAATAGGTCACATTGGACTGCTGTCCACACCACTGGGACATAGCATTGTTAAAGCTGTCAACGGTGGCATTGGTAACAGTCGCTTGGCGATAAATAACACCGCAGTAGTAGATGTTGGTTTGCGGATACTTCTGCTTCAGTGTGGTGATCAGCTTTTGCAGATTTGCAGAAGCCTCTGCAACAGTCTTTCCGCTGGCAAGATCATTGGTACCAAGGTTGATAACAATGTTCTTGGGTGCTTTATCCTTGAAGGACGCGAACACCATATCCACCATCAGATTCCACTGATCTGCTCTGGATCCGCCGATACCTGCCAGGAATACATCCTTGCCGGCATAATCGGTGGTGTAGAAATCAGACCACCAAGCTTCACGGCTATCGAAAAAGGAGTCACCGATAAACATTGTGGTGTTGGAGGTAAGCGCAGCTGTTCCCAAATCTGTGCTCAGTTTTCCGATCTTCTTACCCTGTCCCAGCATATTGGCATAGTTTGCATATTGGGCAATCAAGGGATCGTAAATCACAGCATCGTTATCCTTAATAAAAGTGCTGACGGTGGTAGCATTTGTGGTGTAGCTGATACTGTTGCAACGAATGTCGGCTGTAGCATCGGCTGCCATTGCAAGACCGAAGGACACATCACCGGAAGTATATCCGGTAAGAACTGTGGTGAGAGGGGTCTTATATACATACTTACCGTCGATGTAGACATACAGCTCCCCATCCTTCAGGGCTACTGACAGCTGCACAGCGGCAGGATCCGTAAAGCCCCAATCCGGGTAGTAGTACAAAACACGATACTCAAGGAGCGTCTGTACAAAATTCCATGCACCCTTGTCAGTAATAACGACAACGCCCTTGTCTACTGCCAACACATATCCGGTGTTTGTGCCATCGGTAATGGCGAAACCGCCCATCAGGTTGCGCTGATAGGTTTTGCCGGCCTCAAAAGTTGTCGTGTAATCAAAGGTTGCCTTTGCCAGTGCAGTTTTGCCTACACCGGTAAAGTACAAATTCCTTTGCTTGCTGCCCATGGCATAGGAGCCATTGACAACACCGCTTGCAACATTGCTCAGATCCCAGTTGCTTACTTTGGAATCCACCTGCTTACCGTTAACAACCTGTGAAACGGAAAACATGGGATTTGCTGCCAATGTTTCATTCTTCGGTACGTTTCCGGCGCCGGAATGCGCGCTTATGTATGCCTGCGCTGCGGCTGTGCCGGTCTTCAGGCTGTAATTGGAGATTTCCAGATCGGCTGTCTTGTCGGCGATCATAACCATACCGATTGCAACATCCTTACTGGGATCCATACCTGCACAGATCGTAGACCACTTGATTGCGTAGGCAAACTGACCGTTGATGTAAACGGAAACATCGTCGCCCACCTTGGCAATACCAAAAGTGACATCGTTGGCCTTGGAGTAGCCCCAATCAGGCCAGTAGTAAAGTACACGCTCTGTATCCGGCAGAACATCCTGCTTATATACGTAATTGCTGTTATTTCTCAGATCCGTATAGACGGTGCCTCTGTCTACTACGCAGAACAAGCTGCTTCTTCTGCCGTCGTTAAAGCGGAAGCCTGCCATCAGGTTACGCTGATAGTCACCACCGGCAATGAATTTGGTCGTATACTTGGCAGAGATCTCCACTGCAAAGTCAGCGGCAGTCTGCTTGAAGTACAGAGGCTTATCCTTACCGCCACCGCCATAAGAAGTGCTGATCTTACCGTCTGCCAGATTGGTCATATCCCACTTATCCACATTGGAGGTGATGACAGAACCGTTGATCTCCACTTTGGGCAGGAATTCAGATTCCTCCAGCGCATAGGTACCGTCAATATTCTTATCAACGGTAATGGTCTTAACCAGCGGCTTATAGCCAAGAGACGTAATAACAAGCTGATAGGTGCCGGCAGGAACATTTACATCAAAGCCCTTGGCGCCATTGGCGATAAAGGTATAGCTCAGGGACTGATCGGTGGTGCTGTTGAGCTTTACATCGGCGGTGAGGGTGTTGGTGCCATCGGTAACCGTGCCGGTAAGCTTGAAGCCCTCCACCTTTTCGTAACCCACTCGGATTTTCAGGTGAGAGACGACGTTGGAAATGGTGTAAACACCATGCTTTGCGTTCTTCTGTACGTCTGCCAGCTTCTCCTCGTCATTGATCATAACGGTGGATACACGCCAGCCGGGCTTGGTGGTAATGGTAATATCTACACTTTCGCCCTTGTTCACAGTAGAAGCAGAAGCGGTAACTGTGCCCTGAACGCCCTTTGCCATTGCATCGATCAGGTAGATCTCACGGCTGCCTAAATAATCCTTAAGGTCTTTTTCGGTAATAGGCTTGCAGGAGTAATCCTTAAAGATGGCGTCCATTCCCAGCGTATAGAAGCCGGGCAGAACATCCTGATCCATAAAATCTACTTCTTCCATACCCATAAACTTCCCATCGCAGAAGTACAGAAGCATTCCGCCGTACTTAACAGCCGTCAGCTTAACGCCTTCTTGGGTCGCTGCATTGGTATTTGTAATGGCATTGGTGCCGGGAATGGTGGTCATCGTCCAGCCGCCGTTCGAATGCAGGCTTGCCAGCCAGTAGGTCTTAAAATTCTTTGTTCCGTTGGGACCTTCCACCAAGTTGTTGTCTGCACAGTTCAGCAGAACGCCATAGTGGTTTGCCTTGTTGGAATTGTAGCTGTCAGTACCCTGGAACCAAATACCCGCCTTGGGATAGGGTTCTCCCAAAGACTTTACAGGGATCACTGTGGTTTCGACAATAAAATCAGAACCGAGGTGCTCCTTGAAGAAGATAATGTGCTTATCGGTGCCGCCAGAGGACTGCACGATCCCCTCTGCTTCCTTGGAAATATCCCAGTTAGCGGTCTTGTTGTTACCAAGATAGGAGTCACCAACCGTGGCACCCTCTCTATCCGCAGTCACATAGCCATTCTCGCCGAAACGGAAGAAGTCTCTGGTAAGAATACTGGTATAGGAAGTGGAGACCATATCGAAGTTCAGGCCATCCTTACCGGGAAGGCAGGCTAAGTAAGTACACTGCATACGGAATTCCTCAGGAATACCCTTGGAAATATCCACATTCATATCTTCCCAAGCAATGAAGAACTCCAGCGTAGCGCCTTGGGTATTGCCGCTGTTCACTTCTCCGTTGACCACGACTTCGCGGTCAACATTGGGGTTACGGGTGTAGACGTCGCCACGCATATCAAAGTTATACTTTGTCTTATACAGGCCGTCATCCACACGGTACTCACCAACGGGGTCAGCAGTAATCTCAAACTGGAAAACAGACTGGACAGATGTGGCACGCTGACCGTTGCAGATAATATTGGTATCATCTGTAACAGCAGCAACATAGATACCGTACTCCGTGGGGAAGCCGGTAACCCTGAACTTGGGGTACACGCCGTTTACGTCGTGCAAAAAGGCATTCTGAAACCAGTCTTTTCCTTCCCACAGCTCCTCATCCAGTACACCGTCAATGGTCATACGGGGATCCTGAGGACGGGTGGAGAAGCCACCAAAGTCCTTGCTGTACCATTTTTCAGCAGGTGCTATATTATCACCTGTGGTACAGCCAAGAAGCAATGTCACGCAAGTGAGGACAGCCATAATGCCTGCCAAAACCATTTTACGAGTCAGTTTCATTTGGTTGCACCTCCCAATACAGCGATTTCAGAAATTGCAATAGACAGATCCTTTTCACCGAACTTATTGGTGGTCAAATACTTGTCCGCACCCTTCAGGGTGATTTGGATCTCAGTAACCATAACAGAATCAAACTCAGCAACTGCCGGTGCGCAAGGGGTATATTCCTCTGCCTCGACATCGTAGTAACGCTCCGGGAACAGCAGATCCTTGATTACTGCATAGTCGTATTCCGCAGAGAGCCATTCCGGCTTCTGCGCCAGCTTAAAGCGAATATCTGCCACCTTGGAGAACGCGGTAAAGGTATCCCGTGAGTTAAAGATCATAACGGAATTTACGCTTACTGCCTCATCCCAAGAAAGCGTAATGGTCACTTCCTCTTCGCTGGCTGTAAATGCCAGATCCTTCGTGACAACATAGTACGGCATAATACCGTCACGGAGGTACTCTACGCCACTGCCGGAGCTAACGTTGACCTTTGCAGTCTCCATCAGGTTTTTGTAGCCGCTGATGTCCTCTTCCAGCCATACAAGGTTTTTGGAAGGACCGTTTGCCTGCGGGATTTCCAAGCCAGCTTCGTTTTCTGTAAATATCAGCTTGTCAGCGCCTATGCAGCGACCTGCGCCGTCGGTCCAGCTATACTTGCTGGCGTGGCGGTGATAAATGATGTAGTGCTGATCCCCCTTCTTTGCTACGGCACAGTGACCGGTGCCCAAAACGTGGTTGTGCACAGCACCGTCCATAACGGTATAGCCGTCGGCGGGATCCAGCTTCTCAAAGCCGGTCAGGGGATTGTCGCTCACTGCCGCATACACACCGTAAGCGGGAGAGGTGTAGCCAAAGTTAGAGAACAGCATAAAATACTTACCGTTGTGCTTAACCATCGTCGGGCCTTCGTTCAGACCTTCAAAGGCAGTCGCAGGGCCTTTTTCTACTGTCTCAATTTGACCGGGGGTCATAGTGACCGACTGTGCGCCTGCCAAAGTCACACAGGAAACAGTGGAGTAATCGGGCTTGGTCATACTCTTCATCTTTACGCCCCAAATACCGTTGAGATTGCCGTAGCTGTCATCGGTATGCTTGTTGAAGTAGAGATAAAGGGTGCCATCTTCGTCAAAGAAGGGATTTGCATCGATGGTAGACCAGTTGTCTTCCGTTTTACAGCCGGTGTGGAAATTGATGGTAGGAATCCGTACACCGGTAGCGGGATCAATATCATAAAGAATATCGAAGGGACCCACAGGGGTATCAGATACGGCAACACCAAGGAACATTCTTGCCCAGTTGTAGCCGGTATCTACCACAGCGCTGGTGTTGTAACCCTGCGGCATCATAGCGTTGAAGTACATATAGTACTTGCCGTCTTTGGGGTTACGGATAACTTCCGGTGCCCACCAGTAGTTCTGACACCAGTCCTCCTGATCAACGACACAGCTGTAGCCGCCTTCCAGCGCACCGCACAGCTCCCAGTTATACAGGTCCTTGGAGCGGTAGCAGCTGGCAACCAAGTTGGTAATACCCTGCTCTTTGTACTTATACAGCTGTGCCCAGTCATTTGTGGCAAAGCTGGTGGGGTACATATAGAAATAGCCGCCCCACTCAGGGTCTTCTTCCTCGGATACATAGAAGCAGCCGGGGTCAGGACCGTCTACAGCATTGCCGTTAAAGCCATACAGCTCGGTATTGTACTTATCGGTATAGGGATCAATGCCGGTGCCGTAATCAAGGTATACAAGGGAGTCCTGTTCCTGCTGGCTGCCCATACAGGCAGCCAGACTCAGGCACATCATAACAGCGAGAACAAGTGACAGGAGTCTATGCATTTTTTTCATAGCAATTCTCCTTTAATCAGAATTATTTCTTGTACTGACCCAGTGCGGTGTTCGTTGCCTCAATGTAGGCATACAGGAAGTCTTCCAGGGTCTTCTTGCCGTAACGAACCTCATTGTTGAGGGGGTTGGACCAAGTGGTGATCCAGTTGTTATCGGTCATATACCACCAGTCACCTGCGCTGGCGTTCTGTACGGAGGTCAGAATAACTTCAGGGTTATTATACTTTGCAGCCAGACCTTCGAGAGAAGTCTCTGCATCGGATTTGCGGGAAGAAACGTAGCCGTTCTTTGCCAGGAATGTCTGACCGTCGGTAGCAAACCACTTTACAAATTCCTTAGCAGCATCCTGAATCCGGGAATCAGCCTTGTTGTTGATCGCCAGAGAGTAGCCCAGAGAGTGCGCAGCGGTCTTGCCGGCTACCTTAACATCGTCGCAAGAGGGATCGGAGGGGCTGGTGTACTCCTTGTACTGAGGCATAGGCGCAACAGACCAAGTATCCTTCATAATCTTGCCGATATTGCCGAAGTTGGAGATCTTCTCAACCAGCAGAGCCATATCGCCGCCTGCGAAGTACTGAGAAGCGGTGGTGCCGTTAAACTGGTTGGGGTAAGGACATACGTTCAGGCCGCCGATAGCGGACAGGTAAACAAAACGGGAGAAAGCGTCCTTAATGGAGGGCAGCTTTGCCAGAGTGCCGTTTGCGATCTCAGCACTGAAATCCCGGAAAGCGGCAGTCTTGCCGTTTACAGTGTAGTTGAAGTAAGACTTATTATCGGTTTCAAAGGAAATAGTTGCGCCCTTGTCAGCTGCCAGAACATCCTTAAAGTCCAGGGTGTCGCCTGCCTTGTAGACAGTGCCGGTGTAGATGCCGGTGTAGGTCTTGCCGTCGAGAACGATATAGTTGGGATTGTTTGCAGGCAGAGAGTAAGCCCAGTCACCGTTGCCGGTCAGGTCTTCCATACAGTCGCCGCCTACGGACCAGCCGTAGTTGAACCACCACTCGGAGTAGTAGCCGTACTTGGACTCAGAGCTCTCATTGATGGACTTGGTGCAAAGCATTGCCAAATCTTCGATCTCGTCCCAGTTCATAGCGATGCGGTCGTTGAAGATCAGAACTTCGCCGTCAGGATTCTGCCAGGAAGCACCGTCAGTTTCGCCTGCGCCGGGAACAAAGGGAGTGCCGCTGCGGTAGTAGCCCTTATTGGGAACATTGACGGTAATACCGTAGTCGCCCTTAGTCTTGCCGTTGCCGTCCTTGAAAGTACCGGCATTGAAGGCTTCCAGATCCTTAGCCTCTACGCTGATGCAGATCACGCCATTGGCTTCCAGAACAGTCTTGTTGTAGTAGAGAACCGTTGCGTCGTTGAAAACGGGAACTGCATACAGAGGATCCGTGCTGTTGGAGGTAGTGGTATCCCGGTTGTAGTGATAACGGCTGATAATGGTCTCATAGAAATCATCGTGCTCAGCCTGACTCAGAACACCGGACAGATCTGCAAAATACTGGGTGTAACGTTTGAAATAGTCATCGGCCAGAGCCATAACGTCAGGGCCGGTGCCGGCAGGCAGCTGCTGGGCCAGAACCGTGTTGATGGAGCTGGACTTGGGAATACCCTTAATTTTGATGCCCTTGGTAGCGCCAACAGTCTTGTTAAATTCCTGAATTGCCAGGCCGTACATTTCGGTAACGGCTGCGTCACCGCCGTACATAAAGTCGACTTGAACGGTGCCGGAACCGCCGTTATCACCACAGGCTACCAAGCCCAAGGTCATAAGCAGCGCCATACCGAACGTGAGTATGCGTTTCATAAGTTTCATAATGGTTTCCTCCTAAAATTATCCTTTTAATCCAGACGACATTGCAATGCCGCTGAGAATTTTCTTTTGGAAAAATACGTATACAAGTAACATCGGTACCAGCGCAAATACACAAGCGGAGGCGATCAGTGACTTGTCTAACGAGGACCAGCTAATAAAGTCCAACGCTACCTGAAGCGTATACTTTTCAGGGTCGTTTAAGTAAATCAAGGGTCCTAAGAAATCATTGTACTTGGAAATGAAGTTCAAAATGAACTGTGCCAAAATAGCGGGCTTACCCAAGGGAATCACGATCAGCAGGAACGAAGTCCATTTGCCTGCGCCATCGATACGGGCAGCCTCCAGCATTCCGTCGGGGATACCCATAAAATACTCGCGCATAAACATAACCGTAGCCGCACCGCCGAAAAACCCGGGGATGATCAGCGGCATAGCGGAATCTGTCCAGCCGTACCAAGCATACATCAAATAAGAGGTTGTCATCGTCACACAGCCAGGCATCATCATAGTCATAATGAGCAAATGATACAGCGTATTTCTGCCCTTAAATTTCAGCTTGGAAAAAGCATAAGCGGAAAGGGCAGAAACCATTACACCGATCAATGTGGGAATAATGGCATAGATAAAAGAGTTCCACGCTGCCCGCAGCATGGAAACACCCAACACCACGGAGTAGGAGAAAATTTCTTTATAGGATTCAAAATCGAAACCTTCCTTGGGCCACCAGGTAAATTCAATGCTGTTAGCTTCCAGGGGTGTCTTAACGGAGGTAAGCAGCAGCATATAGAACGGGATACCGATCACTACGGTCATCAGAAGCAGCGGAAGTGAATTGGACCAGTCCATTTTCCGCGAAACAAAAGACTGATAGATCTTGTAGTCACGGTTCGTTTCCCGCAGGCGGTTATTTACGATTTTCAGTGCTGCAATACCCAGCAGCGCAATCACCAGCACGATGAGATTTACCACATCGTTATTGGTGCCCTCCGCCGGCTCAAAGCAGCACAGGATCAGGCAGATCACCACCACGACACTCAGCACGGGGATCATAAAATCGTGCAGATACTTCGTAAACTTCAGGATAGGAGATAACGCGTTTTTCTGATTAGAAATCATAGCTTACCCACCTCTCCTGCAGCTTCATATTGATCTTGGTGATAATAAATACGATGATGGCAAGAACCCAGCCTGCAGCGGCAGCCATACCGTAGCCGTCCTGTGCGGGGCGTACCCAAACCATGTTGTAAATATGTTTAACCACCAAGTCACTGACCCAAGCCTGACTGTCACCCCAAGCAGGAACAGTGGTATTGTAGCCTGTAGTCAAAATGTAGGTCTCTGTCATTGCCTGCAGTGCCCAAATGATCTTCATTGTTACGAGATAAGAGGTAGTAGGCGAAATCGCAGGCCAAGTAATTCTCCAGAAGATCTGGGTGTCGGAGGCGCCGTCCAGCTTTGCCGCCTCATAGAGCTTTGTATCTACGTTTGCAAGCGCTGCCTGGAACAGCAAAATACAGAAGCCCAGACCCTGCCATACTGTCATGATGATGGTAGCGGCCATAAAGGTCCACGGAGAGTCCGTCAGCCAGCCCACCGGGGAAAAGCCCATAAAGGAAAGCAATGCGTTGAGCATACCCGATTCATTATGATAGATGGACTTAAAGGCCAAAGCGATAACCACCGCAGAACAGACATAGGGAATAAAAAATACAGAGCGGAAGAAACGCTGGCCGAACTTTGCTTTATTCAGCAGATTTGCGATATACAGTGCCAATCCGATACAGATAGGCACGTTCAGGGAGTAGACAATGGTGGACAAATAGGACGCGTAGGTTCTTTTGTCACCGTCAGTCAAAACCTTAAGAAAGTTTTCAAATCCCACAAATACCATTTCGGACAGATCTGTGGTGTGAAGCTCGGTGAAGCTGACCACAGTGGCCAAAATCAGCGGGATCACACCAAAGAGCAGAAAGCCGATCAGGGGACCTGAGGCAGCGATGGCGCTGCCCAGGTTATCCCGTCTTTGTAGTCTCTGTTTTGGTGTTAAAGTTTTCATAAAAGAGCCTCGAAATGTGCTTTAATTATGCTTCGGGAGTATCGGGTGTAATAATGGAAGTGTCAACATCAGCGCCGGTCTTGACGGTGATGCCGGAGAACTTACCGGTGGAAGCGGAGTTGTTGTTGAACAGCTCGAGGGTGTAGGTACTGCCTGCTGCAAAACCGGTGAAGGGGTTGTCAGTCCAAGCGGGACCGCCGGAAGTGCCGGTCAGGGTCTCGGTTAGAGGAATCTCCCAAGCCAGAACAGGCTCTTCGCCCTCGAACCAGAACCATACGTAAAGCATATCGTTAGCGATGACTGCCTTATAGTACATCTTGCTTTCTGACTTTGCAGCAGCAAACTTGTCCAGATTAATGGTGCTCTTGACATACTGGGTAGTAGTACCGTTACCAATAATGGCATGGTAAGCATAACGGCCGTGGCCGGAGTGTGCTTCAAATACGGGGCCGCGGGTAGTTGCGGAGATACGCAGGCTCTTGCCGCCGGCGCGGAGGTTAAAGCCCATGCACAGGGCATCCGTGCCATTACGCTCAACCGCGCCACTTACTTCCCAAGTTGCAGAGTTACCGGCGAACTTAATGCTGGTTCCCTTATTGGCAAGGATGCTGATATCGCCGTTTGCATCCTTAGTACCAACACCGATCAGTGCAGCATATTTAGGTGCCTGTGTCTTATCGACACTGTCGCCATTCTTCACAACCAGATTGGTGAACTGACCAGGTGTAGCGGTGGTATTGTTAAAGAGATGGAGCTTGTACTCACTGTCGGGAGCAAAGCCGGTAAAGGGATTATCAGTCCATGCAGCACCACCGTCAACGCCGGTCAGCGTCTCGGTCAGAGGTACATACCAGCACAGTGTGGGCTCTTCGCCGTCGAACCAGTAGTATGCATAGAATACGTCGTCAATGATCTGTACCTTGAAGTGCATCTTGCTCTGGGTGCGCTTCTCACCGAAGGCAAACGCGCCGGTCTTGGTGTTCAGGTTGTAATGAGAAATACCGAATGCGTGGTAAGCGTAACGGCCATGACCGTCGTGCGCCTCGAATACAAGGCCCTCTCTGGTAGCGCTCATACGCAGGGTCTTTCCATTGGACTCGATCATAAAGCCGATGCAGAAGTCCTCTGCCTTCAGGTCGTCCGTCAGGCGCTCTGCAGTGCCGCTGACTTCCCAAGTCTTGGAAGCGCCATTCATAGTAACTCTGTTCAGCTTGCCGGGGATGCTTGCGAAAGAAGCGTTAACAAAGTCCAGCTTAACGCCCAGTGCCAGCTCGGGAACGAAGGTGATCTTCTCTTCCCAACGGCTGGTTTCGGGAGCAGTGATCTCGCCCTCGGTAGTATGTACGACCTCGGAGAAGGATACAAGATCGCTTGCAGCATTCTTGCCATACAGACCGATCTTTACAGCGCTTTCAGCGGTGTAGCCGGGCAGTGCATTCTCAAGTGCAACTGCGCCACAAGCTACGTCGTTGATAACTACGTACAGCATACCGTCCTTAATGATCACATTGATCTTGCAGGCGCCATCGACAAAGGTGGTTGCTTCTTCGGACAGAAGTCCGGTGACAGAGCCGTCAAGGCCGCCGAGGATCAGGTTCAGGTTCTTACCGGCGCCGGTCATATAGAGAATGGTCGTCGTATCGCCGGAAGAGATCGCGATACCGGTATCGGAGATCGCATTTTCCATAGTAGAGAGGCGGATGGTAGTAGTGAAGGACTGGTTGCCTGCAAATGCAGGAGCGTAGAGAGGTGCAACTTCCGCGCTGCCGGGAACATAGCCTTCTTCATAGGACCAATCGCCGGACTGTACTTCAAAGGTTACAGAAGCATCTGCAGTCAGTGCCTTGAAGCTGTCAGCCGTGAGATCGCCCTTGGTGCCATTGAGGTAGCAATCCACACCCAGCAGGGACAGGCCGTCATACCATACAGCCTCCTGTGTTTCAACGATGCCTACGCCGTAAGCGGCAGTATAGGTGGCATCTTCCTTTGTAATGTAGTCGAACTTGACCTGTACACGGATACGGTCATAGTAGACCTTCAGTTCTGCGCCCTCTGCGACGGACTCAATTGCCACAACAGAGGTCTCTTCATTAAGCGCAAAGCCATCACGGGCGCCGTCGGGAGCAGTGACCTTTGTGCCTTCCTTGGCCTGCAGCTGCTGCACCTCCGGTTCGCCATAGGTGCCCAGTTCAGTAGCCTCGTAGTAGAATTTTACTGTGTAGTTCACATCAGGAAGAGAAGGATCCACAGGATCTGTAGGATCTACAGGAGCCTCGGTGGGATCCGTGGGACCCTCAGTGGGATTCGGTGTGATCCCGGGGATCTCAAAGGGGAGGTCGCAGGCTGATAAACCAATCAGCATCAGCACTGCCAATACCAAAGCGGTAAGTCTGATCTTGCTGTTTTTCATGTTTTTTTCCTCCTATTTTTTAGAATAAATATAATACAGTGCCATATCGCACTTGTATACACGTTCTGTCTCTCCGCGGATGGGCTCTAAGGTCCAGCCCTCCTGTACGCGGAAATCCGTACTTTGGGTCTTATCCGAGTAGTTGATGGCGCAGGCAATATAGGTTTTTTCATCTACCTTATGGAGTGTGACACCGATCTGGGGGTTGTCCGAGCGAATAATCTTTCCGTCCAGCACCTGCTGACCTGCTCGCTTGTAGATCTTGTACCAATCGGTATCGGTAAATGCCCCTGCCTTGGAAGAAAGGGACATCTCCAGCGGCATATTCAGGAAGAACACCTTGCCTTTGCCGTAGGAATGCTCTGTAAATACAGGATTGCCCGTTTCATTGACCGCCAGCACATTCGCACCGACGCTTTCCAGCAACAGCTCGTAGGTCACATTGTAGGTCATCTCACCGAAGTCAAACTTGGCGGTATGGGTGCCTTGGGTCTTGATATTGCCATGGGGCAGGAGACCAAAGACCTCCTCCATTTCAATGAGGCTGCCACCGTCGTAGGTCACCAGCATCACTGCGCCTTCATCGTGGACCTTTTTCTTCAGAATATCCCAGCTGTGCTTGTACATAATCGCCCACTTCCATACACCGGGCACGATGTACATCGGTGCGTCGGGAAGGTAGACATTACGCACATTGCCGGGGCAATACTGCATACTGAGACCTGCCTGCTTCGCAAGAACGAAAGAAGAAGAAGCGTTATTCCACTGCTCATTCTCTGTCAGGACGCAGACCGCATCAATTTGACGGGGCGGCAGTTCCTTGAAGGGCAGCGCGCCGAGCACCTTGCCGGCTTCTGCGATGGCTTTTCCGACAGGCTTGGGCTTTCGGTTTTCGTCCATAAGCCCCAAGGAACGTTCCATCATCGACCATATGTAAGGCGGTGTCTCCAAGTGGATGTGCTCACAGCCGCACCACCAGAAGTAACCGTGGACATTGTGGGCAAAAGAGGAATAGATATTCACTCTTGCAAAATCCGCTGCCATCTCATCATTTGCCGTTGTTACCGTAAAGCCGCCCTGCTCCTGCATAATGACAGGCTTTCCGCCCAGATCCTGATAGAACATACTCTGGGCCGTGGGGAAAATCGTGGCGCGCATCTGATTGGCCGGGTCAAGGTCATTATTGATGGTGGGAGATACATAGGGGTGGGTGGTCATATAGTCAGTCAGCTCACCCTGATCGCTGATCGTCCAAACCCCTGCCTCGTCCGACTCCAAGCCGTGCATGCCGGAGGAGATGGGACGGGTGGGATCCACTGCCCGGATGGCATTTCTGACAAAAGCCGTCCAGACATACGCCTCTGCGCGGGAAGTGGTCTGTCCCAAACAGTTGCACTCATTGCCCAAGTCCCACATCACAATATTGGGCAGGTCCTTAACGCGGGATACAAAACCGCGGATAAACCGATCCGTCCACATAAGTGCCTCAGGATCGCTGATCATATTTCTTCCGTCTAAAATGGGAGGCACAAAAAGCCGTCCGCTCATCCAGCCGGTCACCACAGAAACCACCAAACGAATGCCGTGCTTATGACAGGTCATTGCAAAGTGGCGAAAGTTTTCTATCTGTTGCTCATCGATACCGGTAGCATCCTGCAGCGGTGCTTCCTCCACCGTTACCACGTCACTTGGCTTTCCTCGCCAAGCGTATAAACGCTTCACCGGTTGAAAATCTCTCCAATTGGGAAATACCCGCATACATTCTATTCCGGTACCAGATAGCGCCTCGATGTCCTGCTCGATCACGTCGGCATCGTAGTACTTCCACATATCCGTACCGTGCGCGCTATCCCAGTAATTACAGCCTAACAAAAACTCCATTGGCCACACCTCCTTATATTTCGCCAATGTTACACTTTAATTATAATTCCGATGCCCTTTATTTACTATTGAAACAATTCTTGATTAAACTAAGATAATCAACGTTTTTTCAAATTTTTCCAAAAATTTGACGGTGATATTTAATTTGGTTGGTTTTATTTTTTACAACTTTTCTCAAAAAAATGCCCGTATACATTATTGTAAAAGGCAAAAAATCCCAGTTTCCCTTCCCTGCCTTTTGTATAATTTATCCAATGCCACAAAAGAAAAAATCAGGACTTGCAACATTGGACAGAATATGCTATTATTAAGAAAATCAATAAAAAAGGTGGTGTGACGTATGTATTTCCTTGACGTGAATATTCCCCTTGAAAATGGCTTTATCATCAAAAACAAGTACTTTAGCGAGGAATATATTTCCCGTATGCACTGGCACGGTTTCGTGGAAATCGAATTTGTGGTATCCGGTACCGCTATTTATCGCTTTGGCAGCAAGGAATACACCCTGAGCCGGGGTGACCTATGGCTTCTATCCATTTACGACAGCCACCAGGTCGTTTGTAAAAAGGGTCTGCAGATCATCAATATCGCCATTAAGCCGGATCTGCTCAATTCCAAGCTTCTGTCCCATACCACCACCTTCCATCCCCTGCACTGTCATCTGGACGAGCCTGCCACTGCGGCTTTTCTAAGTAAGGCGCAGGAACTATTTCGCGAACAGTCTACAGATAATGCCTTCTCCCGGCTCAAAGCCGCCTCCATTCTTAACGAGGTCGTCATCGACATTGCCCGAAACGCTGTGGCAGACAACGCGCCCACGGATTTGGGCATCATTCAGGACGTTTCCGTATGGATCCAGCTCCATATTCAGGAGGACATCTCCTTGGCGCAGGTAGCAGAGAAGTTTTCCCTGACTCCCAACTACCTGGGCACTTTGTTCAAAAAGACAATGGGTGCCTCTTATAATGATTACCTCAATAATCTGCGGATCAACCACGCCTGTCACCTGCTGCAAACCTCAGACCTTTCTATGAAAAACATCGCTTTGGAATCCGGTTATCACTCCGTGGAGTATTTTAACTACATCTTCAAAAAGTTTTGCGGCATTACCCCCTCCCAATACCGGGCAGTAGTGGCTGACAAAAACAATACATAAAACAAAAACCACCAACTGCACGCACGCAGTTGGTGGTTTTTGCTTTATGCTGCTGTAAGGTCTTTGTATACGACAGGCACGTAGGGTGTGGGGTTACTGCCGGCATTGTACGCGCCACCGCTGGTGACATTGCCGAACATCTCGCCCCAACCGCCATAGTAGTTCAGATATTCTCGGAAATCATTATAGTGGTTGTGGGTGTAAAATACGTGAACTTCACCCTTTTCCGCCTCGAAAACGCCGTTTCCGTCCTTATCCTGCCGGGCATAAACGATTCGGGCTGCACCGCGGGTGATTTTGGTGCCGGTATTATACGGTGACGGACTATAGCCTGGTGTGGTAGTGCCGGTCGTACCGATGTCCATTTCGTAATAGCGCAGCGTACCGCCACAGCCGGAAATGTCCGGAAGCTCCGGCTCATAGGGATACCGGCTGGTATCCCCGGTGAAATAGCTGTGATTTACTCGCAGGTACTGCCCCCAAATGCTGGAAGAAGGCTTGGTACTCTTGGAGGTGGTGTGGTTGGCAGGGATGCCGGTGGAGGAGCCACCGAAGGCATACATATAGGCAGCCACCTCTTCCAAAGTGATATAGCCCCCGCCCTTGTAGATGCGCAGCACCTCATTGCCGTAGCCATCTACAACGATGTATGTATTGCCGTTATCTGCATAACGTGAAGCAGTATTGCAGACAAACTGATCTCCCTCCGTAGGACGGTACTGGGCCTCCTCCGCATATTGGCCGGGCACCTCCAAAATACCGGAGAGCAGACCGTGCCGGGATCGGTACTCCGCATTGGTAAGACAGCAGGCAGGAGAATAATCCGCATAAAAAGCCGTCTTATCCACATCCTGATAGGGGTCCTCGTCCGGGCACTGATGCGCAGGCTCCGTAGGCGGCTCAGTAGGTGCATCCGTAGGGCCTTCCGGCTCGGTAGGAGCATCTGTCGGTGCCTCTGTCGGGTCTGTTGCAATTGTGGGATTTGTGGGCTCTGTCGGCAAAGCCGGCGTATTTACACAGGCGCTCAGCAATAGCAAAAGCGCCAAAACAAGCGCAAGCAAACGAAGCTTCATATCTTTTTTCCTCCCCAAAGACTTTGATCATTATATCACAAATATTTGTGTTTATCAACCTTAAAAGGCACTGTCCGCAGACAGTGCCTTTTTTATGGTTTATTAGGGGGTTATTGGGCAATATCGGGGGGTTATTTTCCCGATCAGGCGTTGCCTTCCATTTCCTTCAGGGCATCCTTGCGGCTGAAGTTTGCACGGCCCTTCTCGTCGAAGCCCATAAACTTGACCCAAGTCATATCGCCTAAGTTCAGGACATCCTCCACCTTCTCAACTCGGCGGTTCTCCAGCTTGGAGATGTGGACCATACCGTCGTGACCGGGGGCGATCTCCACGAATGCGCCGATGGGCAGGATGCGAACGACCTTGCCGTAGTACAGCTTGCCAACCTCGGGAACGAAGCAGATGTCGTCAACCATCTTCTTGGCAGCGTAAGCAGCAGCGGAATCCACGGCAGAGATGAATACGGAGCCATCGTCCTCGATGTCCACCTTGGCGCCGGTGTCAGCGCAGATCTTCTGAATGGTCTTGCCGCCGGAGCCGATGACCTCGCGGATCTTGTCCACGGGAATCTGCATTGCGATCATCTTGGGTGCGTACTCGGAAACCTCAGCGCGAGGTGCGGGAATTGCAGGCAGCATACACTCGTCGAGGATCACAAGACGAGCCTTGCGGCAGCGCTCCAGCGCATCTGCAATAATCTCCATAGTCAGGCCCTTGTTCTTCAGGTCCATCTGGATAGCGGTGATACCCTCGGTAGTACCGGCAACCTTGAAGTCCATTTCGCCGTGGAAGTCCTCAACGCCCTGAATGTCGGTAAAGGTTCTCCACTCGCCGGTCTCCTGATCGGAGATCAGACCGCAGGAAATACCTGCAACAGGCCGCTTAATGGGAACACCGGCATCCATCAGTGCCAAAGTAGAGCCACAGATAGAGCCCTGGGAGGTAGAGCCGTTGGAG
>SVLZ01000019.1 GCA_015067665.1 Oscillospiraceae bacterium
TTTTTGTGCATTATTCTACATGATAATATGGAAAAAGAGGGTCTATAATCTAAATAGGATCAAAAAAATAAATAAAAGGAAGGTTGCCACTATGAAAAAACGCATTGCCCTCGTTTTGTGTCTTGCGATGATCGCCGGAATGTTTGCCGGCTGTGACATCAGCATCGACAGCATCCTCTCTATGCTCCCCGGCTTTACTGCCCCCACGGAACCCACGAATCCTCTGATTCCCGAACCTACTGTAGCGCCTACTGAGCCTGCACCCACCGAGCCCGCGGATCCTTGGGCGGA
Source organism: Oscillospiraceae bacterium (assembly GCA_015067665.1). GTDB lineage: Bacteria > Bacillota > Clostridia > Oscillospirales > Oscillospiraceae > Faecousia. Next base: position 292 of record SVLZ01000019.1, read on the forward strand.
CTACGAATGCATTACCATTGCGGAAGCACTGACGCTCTGCGAGCAGTTTGTAGATGCGCCCTCTGCAGAGCGCTACTACATCCGCGCAACCATCAAGTCCATCGACAATGCCACCTACGGCCAGATGACCATCGAAGATGCTACCGGCTCTATTATGGTTTACGGCAGCGCCAATGCCGACGGCACGGTTCGTTACGATGCAATGACCGAAAAACCCGATGCCGGCGATGAGGTTTTGCTCTACGGCACTTTGCAGAACTATAAGGGCAACACCAAGGAGGTCCAGAGCGGCTGGATCATTGATTTTGTTTCTAAGGATCTGCCTGCACCTGAGCTGCCTGCTTTTGACTCCACTTTGACCATTGCGGAGCTGCTGGCTCTGCCTTTGGCTGACACGCAGATCACCGAGGGTCGCTACTTTGTCCGCGGCACTGTCCAGTCTGTGACCAATGCCCAGTACGGCGCGATGCGCATTACCGACGGCAAGGACACCATCAGCGTTTATGGCTCCTACAGCAAGGACGGCGCTACCGGCTATGCAGCAATGACCGACAAGCCTGTCAAGGGCGACGAAGTGCTGCTGTATGCCACTGTAAAGAATTTTAAGGGTACAATTGAACTCAACAGCGCTTGGATTCAGGAATTTACTACGCCTGTGTTTGATGAATCTGCCTATACCACCATGTCCGTTGCAGATGCCCGCAAGGCTGCGGAAGGTACGAAAGTCAAGGTTACCGGCGTTGTTGCACGGATTACCTATGCCAACGGAATGATTCCCAGCGGTGTTATTTTGGTAGATAGCACCGGTTCCATCTATGTTTACGACGGTGACCTGGCTGCCCGCTGCGCCATCGGCAATACCATTACCCTGTGTGCCTCCAAGACCTATTGGGTACTGGAGACCGAGCAGACCAATGCCAACAAGTTCGGCTACAAGGGCTGTAACCAGCTGGAAAATGCTATGCTTATGAGCAATGACGAAGGCAACACTGCTTTCGACAAGAGCTGGATCCAGTCTACCACTGTCCAGAGCATTATGAACACCCCCGTGAGCCAAGACATCACTACCCTGATCTACAAGGTAACTGCACAGGTCAAGAGAGTGGACGGCAACGGCTTTATTAACTACTACATCAACGATCTGGACGGCAAGACCGGCAGCTATACCTACACCCAGTGCAGCGGCGGCGATTTTGCATGGCTGGACGAATTTGACGGCAAGATCTGCACCGTTTACCTGACGGCACTCAACGCAAAGTCCTCTGCTTCCGGCTGCGTATGGCGCTTCCTGCCCGTAGCCGTTGTGGATGAGGGCTTCGACGTTAGCTCCGTGAACTTTGCTGAGAATGCTGTAAAGTTCTACGGCATTCCCCAGTTCCTGACTAAGTACACCGGCAACCCTGCAATGGAGCTTCTGACCTCTTGCGACAACGAGCTGCTGGGCTACAACGGCATCGCTCTGCGCTATACCTCCAGCGATCCTGAGATTATTTCTGTTGACGGCAATGTGCTGAACTGTCTTAATAGTGGTACGGTTAAGATCACCGTCACCGCTACCTATAACGATGTGACTTACTCCGAGGATGTGACCATTGAGGTGAAAATGGGTCAGGCTGATGTGGCGTATGGCACCGTTGACGATGCCATCAAGGCCGAGCTTAACGAAAAGGTCACGGTTAAGGGCGTTGTAGGTCCTTCTTTGGTCAATCAGGATGGCTTCTACCTGATCGACGACACCGGCATTATCGCTGTGTTGACAGATAAAGCAACGCTGGAGACCTTGGAGATCGGCTATGAGGTCGTACTGGAAGGCAACCGCTACTATAAGGCTAAGAACGGTGTTTTGGGCAATACCTGTATCTCCGATGCCAAGGTGGTCGTAAATAACTACGGCTCTCACGAATACTCCACCGCCAGCTTTGACGGCACTCTGACACTGGCTGAGTTTGCGGCATTGGATGTAAATACCGATTACACCACCAGTGTCTATACCGTGACTGCTACGATCGAGCTTGTGGAAACTTCCTTCTATACAAACCTGAAGATCGTAGACGGCAGCACTTCCATTAACCTCTATTGCTCCGGTGCCGGCCAGTACAAGTGGCTGTGGGATTATGACGGGCAGACCATTACGATGGAGATCGCTCCCTGCAACTGGAGCAGTAAGAGCACATATCCCGGCTGCGTGCTGGCTGTTATCAACGCGGATGGCACAAAGACAGTCAATTCCCTGAACTTTGGCTAAAAACAACCTGTAAAACAACCCCTCGAAAAGGTACCTTTTCGAGGGGTTTTCCTATGGTTATTGTACCGATTGGCGGAATTCTCTGGGGGTCATACCGGTCTCTTTTTTGAACAGCTTGGAGAAGTAGTGGACATCCCCAAGACCGCAATGCTGGGCAACGGTCTGAATTTGCAGACGGGTGTTTTCCAAGAGGTGCTTGGCATAATTGATCCGCTGGCGAATAATATATGCGGTGACGGTAATACCGGTTTCTTTCTTAAAGAGCGAGGACAGGTAGCTGCTGTTGATGTTCAGCTCGTCAGCCAGGTATCGCAGGCTCAGGGGTGCGGCAAGATCGGCATCTACGCAGATCATCGCCTTTTGGACTGCGGGGGAGAAGCTTTTCGCGGAATGGTTTTTTACAAGCCGGCAATAAGACCGCGCCATACTGCCGATCATAGAAGGGCAAGCCGCGGGGGAGCTCAGCTGCTCGATCTTTGCGGCAAATTCCGAAGAAACGCTGTCCAAATAGACAGGGTGTACACCGCCTTGCTCTGCAGCTTTCCGGAACAGCGTGTTGGTAATGATGCAGTAATTCTTTAAGGTGCGCAGATGGTCGGGAAGCCGTCTGTCGAAAACGGCAGCGGTGATCCGTCCCAAATGGGTATCCACCTTTTTGAGATTGCCCGTGCGGATGGCATCCATCATGGCATTTTCACCGGCGTACCGCTTTTCGATCATATCAATGTTCCACTGGGCACCGACATCTTCGGAGGAGAGGATCCTTTGACGGAAGGCGGTGAAATCCGAAAGGGTATCCCGGTTAAAGGCGGCATAGGTAAATCCACCGGCACCCCAAAGCTGTTCGTAGAAAATGGTCATAAGAAGCTGTATCTGCCCCTCCGGGTCGATGACCGGCAGGGAAGAATAGTACCGCTGCAGGAATTTCTGCTGTGCAGGGGGGATATCTAAGGATTCCGTCAGCTCCAAGATGGTCTGCTCGGAGGTCTCCTTTTCCAAATAGGGACCGAAGACAAGCAGCGTTTCCTTCGCGGCATCCGGTAAAAGCAGATATGTGTACTTCATAAAAAGACGGTCAGTGATGGAGTAGACGGTCTCCGGTTGCAAATCGGGTAAGTAATCCCGCAGAGGGATGGAAAGATCCTCCAAGTCCGTAAGACCGGGGACATATAGCTGGGATTCGAGAAATTGAGACATAGGACCGTTGGGATCGACGGTTATTACACTACTGCCGGCACGACGGAAAAGCTCTGTAATCAGCCGGAGCTCCGCACGATATTCCATAATATACCTCCTAAATTGACGAAAATGTCAAAAAAATTGTACTATGCGCATATATTATAGTGCACTTTTATCAAGATGTCCAGCATTTTTGCGCGGAAAAAACAAAGAATTTACAAAAAGAGCAAAAGATTATCTCTTACGAAAGGACACAGTTATTGTATAATAAAAACGATGTTTTGCGCTCCTTTTTGGGGGTAAAATATAAACAGGAGGAATAAAAAGTGGAAAAAAGAAAATTTGGTATGCGCGATAAGATCGCATACGCAGCCGGTGACCTTGGCTGTAATATGAGCTTTTCTCTCAAGGGCACTGTTCAGACCTTCTGGCTCGTATTTATGATGCTGGAAACCGGTCTGCTGTCTATTCTGCTTCTGTTGGTGCAGATCTGGGACGCTGTCAACGATCCCCTGATCGGCTCTATGATCGACAGAGACAGAAGAAATTACAAAATGGGCAAGTTTAAGACCTACATATTTGTAGGTGCCTGCGGATTGCTGGTCGGCGGTGCCGCTGTGTTCCTGCCCTTCCCCAAGGCTCCTGTGGTCCTGAAGGCGGTTCTGTTCGTTTTGGGCTACATCATTTGGGATGCCTTCTACACGATCGCAAATGTTCCCTATGGCTCTATGCTGTCCCTGGTTACCGAGGATAATGCAGAGCGTGCACAGCTGTCTACCTGGCGTTCCATCGGCTCTATGATCGGCAATATGCTGCCTATGGTGCTTCTGCCTATGCTGATTTGGGAAAAGGTGTACTATGACGGAACGACCGATTTCTTGAGCAAGATCTATATTCCTGAAGGCTTTACTGCCGAACAGTTCCTTGTAAACCCCAATACCGGTCTGCCTTACGAGATCGGTGATAAGATCCTCAGCCCCGAGACCGGCAAGCAGGTGGAGATCCTGCTGGGCGAGCGTGTTTTCTGGGTAGCACTTATTATGGGTGTTCTGGGCTTCGTCGCATTCCTGTTTATGATCAAGAACATCACCATCCGCGTAGACGAGAGTACCGTCAAGACCAACGAGGGCGGCGAGAAGCTCAGCATCATCAGCGCCTTCGGTAAATTTATGAAGAACCGTCCCGCCGTTGGCTGCACACTGGCTGCTATGGGTATGTTCCTCGGTATGAACGCCGCTTCTACTGCAAACACCATTATGTTCGCTACCTACTTCAATATGGCATCTATGTCCGGTATCGTGCAGATGATCGGCTTCTTGCCCATGTTCCTGTTTATGCCCTTCATTAAGAAGATCGTTACCAAGTACGGCAAGAAGGAAGCTTCCGTTGTGGGTACGATCGTATCCCTGGTGGGCGGTGCATTTATGCTGGTATTCCCCACCGTTCAGAATACCAACACAGCGCTTATCCTCTACCTTGGCGGTCTTGTGATCTTCGGCATTGGTATGGGTGTTTACACCTGTGTATCCTGGGCTATGATGAGCGATGCCATTGACTACAATGAGTGGAAGTTCGGCACCCGTGAGGAAGGCACCGTTTATGCACTGCACTCCTTCTTCCGTAAGCTAGCGCAGGGCGTTGGTCCCTCTCTCGTTCTGTTCATTATGGGTCTGCTCGGCTACGAGGCCAGCAAGGGCACCATCGCACAGTCCGTACAGACTTCTCACAATATGTGCTGGCTGGTGGCTTGCCTGTACCTGTTTAGCGCAGTTATGCAGTTCATCGGTCTGGCCGTGATTTACAATCTGGACAAGAAGACTACCGAGAAGATGAACGCCGAGCTTGCCGCCCGTCAGGCTGCAAAATAAATAAAAAAGCTGCCGCATCTGCATAGGCGGGTGCGGCAGCTTCACGGAGACTATGTTTGGAGGAAACCAAATTGAGAAAAATTATCTGTATCAATGAAGGCTGGCAGTTTATCAAGAACTGCGCTGACCCCAAGACCACCGAGGGCGCGGAGCAGGTAAATCTGCCCCACTGCTGGAATGCGGTGGACGGACAGGACGGCGGCAATGACTATTTCCGCGGAAGCTGCCTGTACACCAAGACCATCCGTAAGTCCGAGCTGGGCGAGGGACAGCATTATTTGGAGATCCGCGGTGCCAACTCCTCTGCGGATGTCTATGTCAACGGCGAGTTGCTGTGCCACCACGATGGCGGCTACTCCACTTGGAGAGTAAACCTGACCGGGGCACTTACCGAGGAAAAAAACCTGCTTGCGATCGTCGTGGACAACGCTGCCAACGAGACCGTTTATCCTCAGATGGCGGACTTTACCTTCTACGGCGGTATCTACCGTGATGTATACCTCATCACCGTAAGCGATACCCACTTTGATCTTGACTACTACGGCGCGCCCGGCATCAAGATCACACCCAATGTAGACGGCAAGAATGCAACCGTCGAGGTGGAGGTCTACACCACCCAGCTCAAGGCCGGTCAGCAGATCGTCTATACGCTGTACGATCAGGAAGAAAACGAGCTGCAAAGACTTGCTTCTGCCGATAAGAAGGTCACCTTCGAGATTAAGGATGTCCATCTGTGGCACGGTCGCAAGGACCCCTATCTTTACTGCTGTGAGGCAGAGCTTGTGGAGGGCGATACCGTACTGGATAATGTTTGCTCCCGCTTCGGCTGCCGCACCTTTAAGATCGATCCCGATAATGGCTTTATCCTCAACGGAGAAGAATATCCCCTGCGGGGCGTTTCCCGCCATCAGGACCGCTGGGGCGTGGGCAATGCGCTGACAAAAGCACACCACGAGGAAGATATTGACCTCATTTGCGAGGTGGGCTGCACCACCATCCGTCTTGCCCACTATCAGCACGATCAGTATTTCTATGATCTTTGTGACGAGAAGGGCCTTGTGATCTGGGCGGAGATCCCCTATATCTCCAAGCATATGCCCACCGGCCGCGCCAACACCATCAGCCAGATGAAGGAACTGGTCAGCCAAAACTACAACCACCCCTCTATCGTGGTTTGGGGTCTTAGTAATGAGATCTCCATCGGCGGCAGCGACGAGGATCTGCTGGAGAACCACCGCATCCTCAACGATTTGTGCCACGAGATGGATAAGACCAGACTGACCACCATCGCAGCCGTTTCTATGTGCAAGATGGACGATCCCTATCTGCAGATCCCCGATGTTGTTTCCTACAACCACTATTTCGGCTGGTACGGCGGCGACACCTCTATGAACGGTCCCTGGTTCGATAAGTTCCACGCAATGCATCCGAATATCCCCATCGGCTGCTCCGAGTACGGCTGTGAGGCACTGAACTGGCACACCTCCGATCCCCGTCAGGGCGACTATACCGAGGAATATCAGGCTTACTACCACGAGGAGCTGATCCGTCAGCTCTATACCCGCAAGTATATGTGGGCGACCCACGTGTGGAATATGTTCGACTTCGGCGCTGATGCCCGTGCAGAGGGCGGCGAGAACGGCCAGAACCACAAGGGCCTCGTGACCTTCGACCGTAAGTATAAGAAGGATTCCTTCTATGCTTACAAGGCATGGCTTTCCGATGAGCCTTTCGTCCACCTGTGCGGCAAGCGTTACATTGACCGCGTGGAGGACGTGACCAAGGTTACTGTTTACTCCAACCAGAAGACCGTGGAGCTGTTTGCAAACGGTGTATCTCTGGGTGTGAAGGAAGCACCCGATCATTTCTTCTACTTTGATGTACCCAATGCAGGCGAGACCAAGCTGACTGCCGTTTCCGGGGAACTGAAGGATGAGAGCGTCATCCGCAAGGTCGATACCTTCAACGAAGACTATCGCCTGAAGGAAGAGGGCGCGATCCTTAACTGGTTCGACATTGAGGAGAAGCCCGGTCGTCTGTCCCTGAACTCCAAGATGGGCGATGTGATCTCCACCTTCCGCGGCAAGCTGCTCTTTATGAAGCTGATGGGCAAGATGCTGGGCGGCAACAAGAAGAAGGGTGAGCCCAAAAAGAAGGTTGCAGGCTTCGAGGTCACGCCTGAGATGATGAGCATGATGAACGGCTTTACTGTACTGCGTCTGCTGACCATGGCGGGCGGTATGATGAATATGAAGTTCACAAAGGAAGATCTGCTTAATCTTAACAAGAAGCTCAGCCGCATCCGCGCGCCAAAGAAGAAATAAGAAAACAAAAACTGCGAGTCAAACGACTCGCAGTTTTTTATACCTCATCTGACCTCGCGTTGCTCGGCCACCTTCCCCAAAGGGGAAGGTTTTGGGAGCGGCGCAGTACCGACTTACAGTACATAAAGGAGAATGCAAAGGGCTTGCAGGATGCTGCCGGCTAAGACAAAAAAGTGGAAAACCGAGTGCATATACCGGCATTTTGTGCCGATTCCGTAGAGAATGGCACCGATGGTATACGCGATGCCACCAGAAAGTAAAAGAAGGAAGCCGGGCATAGCCATGACCTGCAGAAGCGGCTTTAAGGCAATGAGAATACACCAGCCCATACCAATGTAGCAGATCATAGACAGCACCCGATATTTTTTTAGATCAATGGCGGTCAGAGTAGTGGCAAGGGCGGCAAGTCCGTACTCTGCGCAGAAGATCCCCCATGCCCATTGAGGAAAAGCCGGGCGCAGGGAGCAGAGCAAAATGGGCGCATAGGTACCGGCAATGAAGAAATAAATGGCGCAATGATCGATGATCTGCAAGACCTTTTTGCCGGTGCCCGGGCGCAGCGCGTGATAAATGCTGGAAATGGTGTATAGCTGGATAAAGGACAGTCCGTAAATAAGACTGCCTGCAAATTTCCAGCCATCCGGATCGGAAAAGGCTTTCCATAGGCAAAGAAGAAAAACGATAACCCCAATGCCCCCGCCTACTATGTGGGAAACGGTATTGAGCAGCTCCTCTCCCTTGGTATAGTCCGGAAGAAGCCGATCCTTTAGCTTTGTGCGTTTCATAAAATACCTCCTACACAAGTTCTTAAAGAACCGATAAAAAGATAAACAAAATCCTGTGACAGTATTGTACACCTGCGTTGCCGGGTTGTCAAGTTCTTTTAGAACCGATGAAGAGTTTTTGTTGACTTTTATTCCTGCAGATCGTATAATGAAGAAAAGGGAGGGGGCATAGTAAATGAGCGAAACGAAAAACGAACCTGCGGTATTTCACCTGCCTCGGTATCACGAGATCCCGAATGTAGGTCTTTATTTGGAGCAGACTGCCCGCTATATCAGCGAGTGCTTCGCGCCGTTTTTGGAGGGCGTGATCACCACATCGATGATCTCCAATTATGTCAAACGCGGCTTGGTTTCCAATCCGATCAAAAAGCAGTACAGCCGGGAGCAGATCGCGTGTTTGATCTATATTACGGCAGTAAAGACCGTGCTGTCTATGGAGGATATTCGCCTGATGTTCCAAATGCAAAGGGATATTTGTCAGGTGCAGCCGGCATACGATTATTTTTGTGATTTGCTGGAGAATATGCTCTGCTGCATTGCGTCCGGGAAAAAGACACCGACTTTATCCGCAGGGGAGACAGAAGCGGAGCAGATGCTTCGCAATACGGTAGTGGCGGTTGCCCATACGATCTGTTTGCGAAAGCGTTTTGCGCTTCTGCAAAAGCAGATAGAAGAGAAAAAAGCCGATTGATTTTGCGAATACGGATAAAAAACGACCTGTCTTTCGACAGGTCGTTTTTACTTCTATTATTGCTGCGCGGCAGCCAGTTTTGCCAGTTCTTCCTCTTCGAGGACGCGGTAGGCAACCTTGCCGACCAATGTCTTGGGCATATCGTCCTTGAAAACGATGTCGCAGGGCATCGCGTACTTTGCTACGTGCTTGCGGCAATGGGCCAGCAGGATTTGTTTGGTTTCTTCGTTTGCCTCTGCTTCGGGAACGAGTTTTACAAAAGCCTTGACCTTTTGCATCTTGTAGGAATCAGGGATGCCGATGACGCAGCTCATCTGCACCAAATCGTGGGCATCCAAAATGTTCTCAATTTGGGCGGGGTAGACGTTATAGCCGGAGGTGATGATCATTCGCTTGGCGCGACCCTTGAAATAGACAAAGCCTTGCTCGTCCATAGTGCCAAGGTCACCGGTATAGACCCAGGTGAGACCGTCCTCGTGGGTGCGCAGGGTCTGGGCAGTCTCTTCGGGGTGGTGCATATATTCCTTCATCACGGTAGGACCTGCCAGCAAAATTTCGCCTTCTGCACCATAGGGCAGCTCTTTGTCGGTGCCCGGCTCTACGATTTTAATATATGTATCGGGGAAGGGAAGACCGATGGAGCCTTCCTTATAGATATGGGTGGGGGTCAGGCAGCAGGCGGTAACGGTTTCAGTGGTGCCGTAGCCCTCCCGAACCTGAATGGTAGCCTTATGGTCGTAAAGGAATTTGTCAAATTTCTTCTTCAGCTCGATAGACAGGCTGTCACCACCGGAAAAGACACCTTTCAGACAGCTCAGGTCTGCACCGTCCATATCGGGCAGCCGCAAAAGGGCTTCGTAGAGGGTGGGAACACCGGCAATGAAGTTGCAGCGGTGCTTAACAAGATCCTTGGCATAGGACTTGGGGGTAAACTTGGGAACAAGGATGCAGCGGCCACCGTTAAAGAGCATACTGTGGATGCAGACACCAAGACCGAAGCCGTGGAAGATCGGCATTGCGGCCAGCATCTTGTCACCGGGGCGGAACATGGGGTTGGTGGCAACGATCTGTGCGCCCAGGGCGTTAAAGTTCCGGTTAGTGAGCACAATGCCCTTGTTGATGCCGGTGGTACCGCCGGAGTAGAGAATGACCGCGGGGTCTTCACTCTTCCGGGCAATGCGGTAATTGCTGTCGGTGCTGGCGCCCAGCTTCAAAAAGTCCTTCCAGCGGACGATCGGCGCATCGGCAGGTATTTTTTTGATCTTTCTGCCTTGTGTTAGGGCATAACCGATCTGCATTACGGGAGAGAGGGCATCCTTAATGCTGGCGATGACCAAGTTGCTGAGCTTAGTATTCGCACGGACGCGAGCAAATTTGCCGTAGAACTGATCGAGCGTGATCGCAAGAACACTTTCGGATTCGTTCAGGTAAAATTCGATCTCTTTCTCTGCAGACAGCGGGTGGATCATATTGCAGATGCCGCCAATGGCATTGATGGCATAGAAAAAGTAGATGGATTGGGGACAGTTGGGCATAGCGATGGTGACCTTGTCGTTTTCCCGAACACCCATTGCTTTCAGAGACTTGGCGCAGATGTGGATATTTTGAACCAGTTCCCGATATGTAGTGGGCTTTCCCATAAAGTCAAAGGCGATATTGTCGGGGTAGGTTTCTGCTGTTTTTTCAATGGCCTGACACATCGTGCCATCAAAGTAATCCAAATGCATAGGCACGTCGCCCAAGTAATCCTTCCAAGGGGTTTTTGCGGTGATCATCAGCAGTCTACCTCCTCGCTCAGCGGCTTTTCCAAAAGCGAAGGATTTTCAATCAGGGTCTTAAGAAGCTTGATGGTGCGGGAATAATAGTAGCCGTCGGCAATGCGCTCATCAATGGTCAGACCCAAATCGACGCACTCCTTGATCTCACTGGTGCCGTCTTCGTTATAGAAGGGACGCTTTTTGATCTCACCAATGGTGCAAAATACCGAGCAGGTGCCCCAATTTGCCAGATGGTGATAGCCGGCCTGCAATTTAATAGAGCCGAGGTTGGATAAGTAAACAGAGCCGTAGAAGGGGTCACCCTCAGTAACGCTTTTTGGCATCCAACCGTGGCGGTCCAGCCAGCGGGCAACGGCACCAACGGGCTTTGTCAGAAAACCGGGGAGGCTTGCAACGGCATTCAGGCTTTCGGTGCCGCCGTCGATCTTATCGCTGCGGCAGAAGGAGACCTGACGGAAAATCTCGTTATGGATGTCGTCGATGGTTTCGTTGCCGTTTACCTTGACCTGTGCCAGCGCTTCTGCGCCGTCGTCGGAAAATACCTTTTTGACAGTAAAGGAAGCGGAGGTCTCTTTGTGCATATACATGGTGTTGTTTGCGATAAAACGGTTCATTTTCGGTCGCAGGACCATGGTTTTCAGAACAGCGGTAACGATGATCTGAAAGAGATTATAGCGGTATTCGGGGTTTTGTGCATTCTTTTCTGCTAAGTAAGCGTTCACGTTGGTAAGGTCAATGCGCTGACTGATAAAGGCCTCATTGTCACAGCGATTAGGGAAAATCAGCGGCATAATGACATGCATGGAATGGATTTTTTTCAGCTTATAGCCGTCTTTTCTGTCTCCGAGCTTTTTGCCCATTTCTTTCTCTCTCCTTTAAGGGTTTCGGTGCCCAAAATATTAGGGGCATCCGGCGGGGTCGTTTCTCGGGTATTCCTTTTTATTTCCGGGGCGGAAGGGGATCACTGTATGGGGCGGCAGGTCAAGACCCAAACGGGTCACTTCTTCCATAAGATAATCACGAATGCGCTGCCGTTCCTCGGAAAGGGGCGCCTCTCCGCTGAATCGTATGGGCTTACCGAGACACAGCTTGCGCAGTGTCGGGGCAAGATACATAGGAACAAAGCAGACTTCGTGCCCAGTACGCTTATAGTGGAGCGCCGCCACATCAATAAACCGATCCTGAAATTCGCTGATTATGTTATTATGGGGCACAGCGTGTTCCGGAAAGATCACCACAGCAGCGCCTTCTGCCAAGCGCTTCGCGGTGGTCTTGAATGTGGTTACTGCGCGACTGTCCCGATATACGGGGATGGTTTGCGCGTTGCGGAAAAGGAATACTGCCAAAGGTGCAATAATGTAAGAAAGGATTTTGAAAAACCAGCGGATGTGGGGTGGCTTATGGGACCAGAAGTCCATAAAGGCAAAGGCTTGGGCTTCGTCCATGTGCATAAGCTGACCGGCACACCAAGTGTATCGGTTGCCGGGAAAATTCAGCTCCACAGCTACAGGTCCGTGAATTTGACAGTGATTTCCGACGATGATACAGGCTTCGTCCGGAATGTTTTCTCTGCCGATCACCTCTATTTTAGGGTATACAAAGGACACGATCCTATATATGATGCGATAAAGCAGGGGGGGTCTTTTGTTGTTTTGCACAGTGTTTCATCCTTTCAAACACAGCAATGTAATTGTATCACATGCGTGTAGATTATTCAAGAAAAAATATATTTACGGAAAAAAGAGAAGAAAATGGACGAATTTTGCGGATCATTCCCGGTTTTTACCAAAGAAAAAAACGGCTACCGTACCGGGTCCGCAATGGGCAGAGATGATGGTGCCGATGTCCATAATTTCTATAGGCACATCTCCTGCTCGCTGCCGCAGGGCATCGGCTGTCTGTTGCGCCAGCTCCCGGCACTGCGAATGTCCGATGCGGTAAATATTGGTGGAAGGGGTGGAATTGGCAACTACCGTATCCACAGTGGCGGCAATGACCTGCCGGATGCCTCGGATCTTGCTGTAAGCGATGATCTTACCGGCACGGTCTAAATGCATCAAGGGGCAGATATTCAGCAGTGTACCAACGGTGGCAGCGGGACCGGAGACACGGCCGCTGCGACGAAATTGGGTCAAATCTGTAGAGAAAAACTGGTGATGTACATGAAGCCGCATATCGGCAATGTGTTTTGCGGTTTCCTCCAGCGTGCACCCGCTATCTCGCAGGTCTGCCGCAAGGTCGGTGAGCATGCCGTAGCCAATGCAGGAACACAGCGAGTCGATGACTACGAGCTTTCTTTCCGGGTATTTTTCCCGCAGGGCTTCCGCGGCCCGGCAGGCGTTGTAATAAGAGGGCGTCATCCCTGTGCCAAAAGCAATGTGCAGCAGATCTCCCTTTTCGAGCAGAGGTTCAAAAAAGGAAAGATAGCGGCTGACGTTGATTTGGGAGGTGGATGGCTTTGCACCGGTTTTCAACTGTGCGAAAAAACGGGGAAGCGCATTCGGATCCCGGAGCATATCGTCCTCGTATTCCTGTTCTTCTAATGTATAGGTATAGAAGAGAACGGGGATATTTCTTTCTGCCATATGGGAGTAAGGAAAATCCACAGTAGATTCGCAGGAAAGCTGAAAAGTTGTATGCATATCGAAAACCTTCTTTCTTTTTTTGTTAATTATGACAAAAAGTGCTAAACTGAAAAGAAACAGCCGGAAAAACCGGCTGTTTCAGTCTGTCAAAAAACTTGTTTTTTGACAGACTGGCAGAGGGCAAAGGAGCCGCCAAGACAAGCAATCCGCACTCGTCGGCGTACAGGTGGTACGTTAGAGTGCGGATTGTGATGTAAGTCAAAATGCCTTGCGTAGCAAGCTTTTTTACCCTTCACCCGTCAAAAATAAAAGATTTTTGCCACTTTCTCCCAAGGGAGAAGGCGCAAGCTATAATCCGTTCATTTACTTGCGTTTTGACGGTTGGCGGCTTTTTTGACACTTTGAAACAGCCGGAAAAACCGGCTGTTTCTTCATATAGGAAACGAGAGGACTTTTTGGAGCGCCCGATGAAAAAGAACGATTTTCCATCGTTTGGGACTCTGCTTTTTTATGTACATGAGAAGTCCGGTGTTGACAAAATCGGCCAATAAGAGGGAGGATAAAATTATGGAAAGAATTCTTAGCCATTTTTGCGGCCATCGGCAAAATGCATTGTAAAGGGGAGAGAAGATCCGGGCCATGAATAAATATACCATTGCAGCAAAGCCTAAGCTGGTGGGAACAGAGGTATAGCGCGTGATATTTAGGGGTAGATTGGTATAGTCCCACCAGTAGAAATGACATAGCTTTTCTACCAATGTGCCCAATAGGATCTCGCCGATGCTTATCAGCACAGCTGCGGTCAAAAGATAGCAGAGGTGCTTTGCCCACCGGGAACGGAGCGGGATTTTCCATCGCAGAAAATGCAGGGTGTCCGGTGTGCCGAAAAGGAGATAGAAGGCGATCAGCGCCATACCGTAGCCTGCAAGAAAGGGCAGCAGCATACCGCGGTTATCGACAATGCCCTTCGTCAGCAGGCGCCATATGTTTTCTACGACAAACCCGGCAAAGGAAACCAAAATGCCGATCATGGCCAGTGCGTAAGGATTATGCTTTTTCATTGCTTTTCCTCCAAGGCGGTGCGTGGCAAGGTGACACAGAAGGATGTGATGCCGTTTTGGCTTTTTGCAGACACGCTGCCTTTGTGAAGTTCTACGATTCGTTTGACTATAGCGAGACCGATTCCGTTGCCGCTTTCGGCATGGGATTCGTCTGCCTGGTAAAACTTTTGGAAGATACGGGGCAGCTTTTCAGGCGGGATGTCTGCACCGCAGTTTATGACAGAGACGGATAGTGTGTCCGGTTGGGCAGAAATGCGTACAAGCACATCACTCTTACGGGGAGAGAACTTAATGGCGTTTTGGAACAGATTGATCCATACCTGCCGTAAAAGCTCTTCGTTTCCGCAGATCGTATGTTCTGCAAATTCCATATCCGGAAGGATGTCTTTTTCACTCCACTGCTTTTCTAAGAGGAGCATACAGGAGCGAAGCTGCTCGGAAAGATTAAAATGGGTTATGTTGGTTAGAATCTCTTGGTTTTCCACATTGGTAAGATGCATCATATTGGTTGCCATAGCGGCAAGACGAAGGGATTCGTCCTCGATGATCTGCAGATATTCCTCCTGCTGTGCTTTCGTCAGGTTTCCCCGACGGAGCAGCTTGGCAAAGCCTGCAATGGAGACGATGGGGGTCTTAAATTCGTGGGAGAAATTGTTGACAAAATCACTGCGCAAAAGCTGGGTGTTTTCCAGTTCCTGGGCCATTTTATTGAAGCTATCCGCAAATTCTGCCAGTTCGGGGGAGCTGGAAAGCGGTTTTCTCAGCTGCATGCGGGCGGAGTAGTCGCCGGATGCCAATCGATTCAGCTGCTGGATGGCACGGTTCAGGGGGCCCAATGGAATGGCGCGGGTAAAAACAGTCAGAAGCATACCGACGACCAGACTGCTGGAGGCCATAATCAGCAGGGTGTTGTCCCGTGCCTCGTTAATGATACCTAAATGCGTCAAAATATACAGCACCAAAGCGGCCATTGCCAGCGCCAGACATTGGATGGCGAAGAATAAAATAGCATAGATCAGCGTCAGCGCCCGCGCCTCTTTTTTCTTTTGCTTCTTCATATATGCTTCACCGCCTTATAGCCAAGCCCTCGGACAGACTCGATGGAAAACTCCGGATAGTTCTGAAACCGTTTGCGCAGCCTTCCTACATGGACGGTTACGGTTTCCCAGCCGGTATCGGAATCGGCACCCCAAATTTCGTCCATAAGCTGAATACGGGTAAAAATCTTTCCGGGATAGGATAGAAGCTTATATAAAAGCAGGAATTCTTTTTGTGGAAGTTCTTGCACCTCGTCATTACGGGAAACCGTGAAAGAATCGTAATCTAATACGACTGCACCAACGGTAATCTTTCGCTCACTTGCAATTTTTGCCCGACGCAGCAATGCACGGATGCGAAGAAGCATTTCTTCTTCATCAATGGGCTTTGTCATATAATCATCGGTGCCTACTAAAAAGCCTTGCTTCTTGTCGGCAGGCATTTGCCGGGCGGAGATCATCAGTATAGGAAGGTTATTATTGGCTTCTCTGAGGAGTTTCGTAAAGGCATAGCCGTCCAGCTTTGGCATCATAACGTCAAGAACAACAAGGTCTATATATTCCTTATCCAAAACAGCCAAGGCGGCCTCTCCGTTTTCTGCTGTGAGAACGCGGTAGCCGCTTTGTTCGAGAACCGCTTGGATAAGCCGGCGGGTATTGCGGTCATCATCCACGACCAGTATTTGAAACATAGAGATCACCTCATCCATTTTTCTCCTATTATAGAAAGGGATAGTAAACTGAAAGTAAACAGTTTTTGAACGAATCATAACGATTTGCTTGGCGATAGGCTGCAAAGAGGCTTATTTTGAGAATGTTCTTGCATTTTGCAGAGAAAACATATATAATAAATTCAATTTGACGAAGGGAGACGGTTATGCCCTACACTGTATTTACTGACGGTTGTTCCAATCTGCCTAATTATTTGCTGCAGCAGATGGATATTCGCGTTCTGCCTTGCAGCTATACGCTGGACGACGAGCCCGGTGTATTCTATGGCGATTTGGATGCTTTTGACTCGCACGCTTATTACGATAAGCTCCGCGCCGGCGCGGTGATGAAGACCAGTCTGCTTAATTCTCAGCTTTTCATGGATCATTTCCGCCCGGAGCTGGAAAAGGGGCAGGATGTCGTTTATGTAGGTCTCTCTTCCGGTGTCAGCGGCACTTTGCAGGCAGCGCGGGTTGCAGCAGAGGATCTGATGGAGGAATTCCCGGCGCGGACTGTGCGGGTGGTGGACTCGCTGGGTGCAGGATTTGGACCGGGTCTTCTGGCTTGCCGTGCGGCAGATCTCCGCAATGAGGGAAAAACAGCAAGCGAGGCCGGAGAGATTTTAGAGGATGAAGTGAAGCATCTTTTGCAGATCTTTACGGTGGATGACCTTAATTTCCTGAAGCGGACCGGCCGTGTCGGCGGTGCGACGGCTGCCATCGGTACGATCCTCAACATTAAGCCGCTTCTGTGGGGCGATCCTACCGGTCATATTGTAGCGCTGAGGAAATGCAGAGGCAGAAAAAAGGCGATAGAAGCCATTGTGGATATTTACCGCAATCGGGCGATCGATGCCCAAAATCAGCGGGTCGCCATTTCCCATGGCGATTGCCTTGAGGAAGCGCAGCTTTTGGCGGATAAGATTTGTGAGATCTGCAAGCCGAAGGAATTGGTCATTTGTCCCCACGAGCCCTTTACCGGCGCCCATGTAGGTCCGGGTATGCTGGCACTGTTCTTCTTTGGCGAGGAAAGATAAAAATAGCGGGCGCAGGATTTCTCCGCGCCCGCTTTAACGTATGTTTTTGTGGAAATAACCGACATTTTATGGTATAACATATTGTGAGGTGAGTGGAGCATGATCTATGTTACGTCCGATCTGCACGGATACCCGCTGGACAAGTTTTTGGCATTGCTTTCGTCGGCAAATTTTGGGGAAGATGACTTCCTTTTTGTGTTAGGCGATGTGATCGACCGGGGAACCGATGGCGCAGCGCTGCTGCGGTGGATGGTACAGCAGCCAAATGTGGAGCTGATCCTTGGCAATCATGAGGCAATGCTACTTTCCTGCAGCTTCTTGTTTGATTCGCTGACGGAGGAAAACGCTGCTGAATTGGGCAGCCAAAAGCTCCGTCTGCTTAGCGCGTGGATCGGCAATGGCGCGTCACCTACATTGACGGGACTTCGCCCGATTCTTAAGAGGGAGCCGGATGTTTTTGATGGCATTATGGAGTATCTTCGGGAAGCACCGCTATACGACATCGTGGAGGTCGGGGGGCGGGAGTTTATCCTTGTTCACGCGGGGCTTGGGAACTTTCATCCGGATAAACCGCTGGAGACGTATTCAGCTGAGGAAATGATTTGGGCGCGGCCTACTATGGATACCCGTTATTTTGAGGACGCCACCGTAATTTTTGGACATACACCGACCCAACACCTGATCGGTGGGGAATTGGGCGGAAAGATGGTGCAGACCGATAGCTGGATCTGCATCGACACCGGTGCGGCCTGCGGTAATAAGCCTATGCTTTTGCGACTGGACGATATGCAGGCCTTTTACGAATAAAAGGGCGTGTTGCTTTGCAACACGCTCTTTTGCTTAGAATTGTTCGAAGTCGGGGTTAGAGGCAGAGAAATAGGTCGCTTCCTTGGGCTTTAGCTCGTTATAGAAATTAGTCAAGGTTGCGGTCATATAGGGAATTGTCCAAATACCGGCAATGCCGATGGTGAGGACGGTCAGAAGCATCCAGCCGTAGAAACTGAGATACAGGATGAAAAGCTCCATCTTGTGGCCTTCCATCATTTCCTTGGAGCGGTTAATGGCTTCCCGTGCGCTGATGCCGGGGTTTTCTGCAACGATGTACATTGCCATAGAGTAGGAGTAGCCTTTGATGATACCGGGAATGATGAGAAGAAGGCTCCACAGGAAGGTGAACAAGCCTGTCAAGAAACTGGCCTTAAATGCGGTCCAGAAATCGTCAAAACCGGAGAAGGCATCCTTGACTTCAGGCTTCCAGTCCAAGTTGACCAGCGCCAGATAGATACGGACGAGGCTTAAGGAAAATGCCGGTGTGATAATTACCGCGGCGATCAGACTGCCCAACGGAACCAAAGACAGTATAAGGGCGGCAAGGCCACTGATGACGGAGATAACTGCAGTCACCAGGAATAAGGCGCCGATTTTACCCTTTATCTGTTCTTTTGCCATTGCTTTTAGTTCTGCACGTGTTCTCATAATAATACCTCTATGGCGGCTTGTAAAGAATAAATAAGTGTGGGCACAGAAGGCAAGGCGCTATTGTAATATTCTGTCGAATATGGTATGATAAATGCAATTATATAGAGAAATGAGGAACGTATATGGGTGTTATCGGGACGTTGCTGCTGACCACCGCGATTGCGGGTGTGGCAGGTACCGGCCTGGGAGGTCTGATCGGCGCACTGCTGCAAAAGGACTCCAAGCGGGCAGTCAGTCTCCTTCTTAGCTTTGCAGGTGGTGTGATGCTGAGCGTGGTTTGCTTCGATCTCGTGGTGGAAGCCATTGAGACAGAGGCAGGTATTTTCACAGTGATCGGTGCCATTGCCATCGGTGTGCTCGTGACGTATTTACTTAATTATTGGATCGATCGGAAAACGGACCCGGAGCTGCCCCACATTGACGAAAATCACCCCAAAACCGCTGACGATTTGGATGAGCTGATCCACAGTGATCATTTGGAGCATCATTATGCCCAAAAGGACAACAAGTTGTCTCTTTTCGTGGCGGGTATTGTGATGGCTTGTGCCATAGCGCTGCATAATGTGCCGGAGGGTATGACCATCGGCGCGTCCTATGCCAGCAATAACGGTGTGATGGGCAGTGCGGCATTGGTACTGGCTGTGCTTATTGGCCTGCACAATATCCCGGAGGGTATGGCGGTGTCGGTGCCGCTGATCAGCGGCGGAATGGGAAAGGGGAAGGCAGTGCTGATTACGGCGGCTTCCGGCATTCCTACGGTTTTGGGCGCACTTTTAGGCTATTTGCTGGGCGAGATCGGACCCTTGGGACTGACGTTGAGTCTGGGCTTTGCCAGTGGCGCTATGCTTTATGTCGTATTTGGTGAGATCCTGCCCCAGTCCATTTTGATGTATCACAGCAAGGCGCCTGCGTTTTCTGCCATTGTAGGCATTTTAGTTGGTATTCTCATTATTTTTGTATAAAAGAGGGATAAATGTATGGAAAAGATAGCAGTTGAAAAAAAGCTCCACTCCAGAAAGATTACGCAGCCGAATGGGATTTATAACATTTTGGGTACGGTGTGGCGGCTGTTTATGTATAAGCAGTATAATGTCCACTATACTTTTAAGAAGGATTTCCGCAAGGAAAAGGGCCCTTATTTCTTTATCAGCAACCATGCTTCCCGACTGGACTATATTTTTACCGGTGTGCCGCTGCTACCTGTGCGGCTGAACTATGTGGCGGGCTACAACGAGTTCCATCGCTCCCATTTATCGTTGGTTTTTAACCTTCTGCACGTCATTCCCAAGAAGAATTTTACCCCCGATCTTTATACTGTTAAGGAGATCAGCCGGGTTATTAAATCCGGCGGCAGAGTGTGCATCTTCCCGGAGGGTATGAGTTCTATTTCCGGTGCGAACCAGCCGGTAGCGCTGGGTACGGGCAAGCTCTTCAAGCATCATAAGGTGCCGGTTTACTATTCTGTTATCAAGGGCGGCTATCTTACCAGTCCGAAATATAACCTGAAAGATCGCTGCGGCAGAGTAGACGTGGAATTTGATCAGCTGTTTACGGTAGAGGATTTGGAGCGGATGTCTCCGGAGGAGATCGAGGCGGCCATCAATAAGGCGATCTATCACGACGATTATGCATGGAATAAGATTCACAAGTACCGCTACGACATTGGCGATAACGGCGCGGAGGATTTGGAGGATCTGCTGTTCTGGTGTCCTAAGTGTGGCAAGCAGCACACGATGGCCACAAAGGGCAATAAAATTTTCTGCACAGAATGCGGCAACGGCGCCACATTGAAGGACACCTACGAATTGGTGCCCTTTGACGATACCTGTGTCATCCCTGAGACCCAGACCAAGTGGTTTGCGATGGAGCGGGAGGTGATCCGTCAGGAGGTGCAGGATGAGAATTTCTCGCTGGAAGAAAAGGTTTCCTTGGGAATCCTGCCGGAGTTTGCGCTGCTGAAGAATCAGGCAACCTCCGAGATCGTGGGAGAAGGCGTTCTGCGGCTGGATAGAAGCGGTCTTACTTATACGGGCACGAAAAACGGCGAGCCCTTTACTTTCCATATGGACAGCCAGTCGGTGCCCACTTACGGCATGTGTACGGATGTGAGCCGTTTCTATACGTTCCTGAACGGACAGTTTTTTGAGTTTTATCCGGAGCACAGAGTGGTTGAAAAGTTCTTCTTGGCTACGGAAGAGATCCACCGCTTAAACGGCGGTACATGGAAGGCCTTCGACCCGGAAGAAGAAACTGCTGCGGTATAGATATGCCGAAATCGCGGAGGATCATCAAAAAAAGAGGAGGCAATGGGCATCGCCCAAAGCCTCCTCTTAATGTATTTATTTTACATTTCTCTTAAAGTTGCCGAATACCTCGTTGACCTTTTGAAAGCTGGCAAAGGTGCCGGGATGGCTTTTGATGATCTTCATCATCTCACCAATTTGCCGCTTGTTGATGATGCACACCAGCATATGCTTGTCGGTGTCCGAATACATACCGTGGACCCGAATCTCCGTAACACCGTGTCTAAGGCGGGTCATCAGTTCTTCCGAGAGCACATCCGGCTGATCTGTGACGATCTCGAATTTATAGCCGTCTTTTACACCGCTGAGACCGTTATCCACAATAATATTGGCGATAAAGAGGTTCATTAGGGTACATGCCGGCGGGGTGATCTTCATTCCGTAAAGGAAGAAGGCGATCAGCACCACGCAGGAGTCCAAAATGAAGGATACATAGGCAATATTGGTCTCCGGCCGTGCTTTTTTGATCAGGGCGGAGATGCCGTATGTACCGCCGCTGGCACCGAATCTGCGCAGCATCATCGAAAATCCAAAGCCGGAGATGACACCGGTGATGACGCAGGCAAAGACAATGTTAAAATCCGCACCGTTGTTGACAAGTGAGTAGGGCTTGACACCAAAAAGATCGTAAAGATCAGGGAAAAAGGACTGGACGAACATATAAACAGTCAGCATAAGTCCAAGCTTTTTGTTGACGTACCGGCTCACTAAGAGGAAGATCGGTAAATTGAAGGCGATCATCAGCACAGACCAACTGACTTTGTCTCCGAAAAAGTGATAGGTGATGGTGGCAAGACCTCCCACACCACCGGGGGCGAAGCCATTGCTGTTTTGAAATAGGTGATAGGCTGTGCCGACAATGGCGCCGGCGATCACAGCGGTTAGAATATCCAGTAGCCACTGCCTGATACGACTGCTTTTTTGCATCTTTCTACGCTCCTGAACAGGGTTTATACAGAAAAAGAGGGGCGCCTTTTTCAGACCGCCCAACACAACTATCATATCATAGATATATTGGGGAAGTCAATGATAAATCGAAGCCTTTACACAGATTCTACGTATTGCATTATTTAGGGCGCTGCGGAAGGTTTACAAAGACGAAAATCTTGTGAAACATCCCATCTTGCAAAATGGCCGTTTATCCATTACAATGAAGGTACAGAAAGGGTGATACCAATGATCTAAAAAACCCTTTGGTCCTACATAAAAATAGGATCGGAAGACGCGCTTCTCTTTTTCTCCCGAAAAAATATATTTGATGGAAGTGACAGGAATAGGAATTGAGCGGGAGCAATTCAGAATTAAATTGGAAGTAGCGTCTAATCAAAGAAAGAGAGGTTAACCAATGATTGAACCCAAGAATTCAGCGAAATAACCCTCAACCGTTGCAGTGAAGTAGGCGACGCGTTGAGGGTTATTTCGTTTTATAGACTTGCCGCCTGCGGGCGGTTTTTTGTTTTTATGCACCTTGCACACCCGGAAAAATATACTGGGCATAGGAGGTGCTGTATGAATCATTTTGTCATAATGGCGCTGATCGCTACATTAGGTACGTGGCTTATTACTGCTTTGGGTGCGGCGACGGTTGTTTTATTTACATCTCCGAACCCAAAGGGACTAAATATGATGCTTGGGTTTGCTTCCGGAGTGATGATCGCGGCCAGCTTTTGGTCACTGCTGCAGCCGGCAATTGAACGCGCGGAGGCAACTTCTGATTTGCCTGCTTACCTTGTGGCGACGGCGGGGTTCTTATCGGGCGCGCTGTTTATGTGGGGGTCTGATAAAACCGTTACGTTTGCGCGCAGAAAGGCAGATGCTGCGGAAGGGAGAAATAATGAGCGGCTTCATCGCATTATTATGCTGATCCTTTCTATCACGCTGCATAATATCCCGGAGGGGTTGGCGGTAGGGGTTGCCTTTGGCGCGTTGCAAAGGGGCGGTTGTGAAGCGGAAGATGTTATGGGAGCGATCTCCGTGGCGGTGGGGATCGGACTGCAAAATTTCCCGGAGGGGGCTGCGGTTTCGGTGCCCTTACGAAGAGAGGGGTATTCCAGAAAAAAGAGCTTTCTATATGGGCAGGCGTCCGGTATGGTGGAGCCGGTGGCCGGTGTTTTGGGCGCACTATTGGTGGTCTACGTGGAGACGATCTTGCCGTATGCCCTATCCTTTGCTGCCGGGGCAATGATCTTGGTGGCGGTACACGAACTGATTCCGGAATGCCAGAGAAATCAAAAGGCGCAGCCTTACCTTGCCACAATGGGTATTGTCCTTGGCTTTGCGGTTATGATGCTGTTGGATGTGATGCTGGGGTAGGAAAACGGGGTGAGCAATCTGCTCACCCCGGGATGTTATTTTGCAGTTTTTCTGCCTTCGCCGTTACTGGGCTCTGCTGCGATAGCTCTCAATTACGTAGTCGGCAAAAAGGCGGCCAAGCTGCAGCTCGCATAAGGCATCGTAATGGCCCCAATCCGGATTGCCCTCCGGCTCGCAAGTGGTGGTCAGACCGGCATCTATGGTTGAAAAATACAGGTTCAGAGGCGAAAGCGTTGCAAATTGCTGCTTCGCCGCATTTACAGTTGGATAACCGGGCTCGCAATAGGGTCCGTTGGAGATTCCGGCATCAATAAAATAAATCCCACCGTCCTCGGCATAAGAGGCAAGGTCTTCCCGTAAATAGGAGACAAAAGCCTTTTGATTTTCAAAATACCGGTCTGCCTTAAATTCCGTAGTATCCGATTCGCCCTGCATCCAACAGATCGCGCCGATGCGCGCATCGTATCCAAGCGCGGCAAGGTGCGCCATATTCTCGGTGACAAAAGGCAAAAAGGCTTGATAGATGGAGCCTCTCTGCCCGGCACTTAGCCAATGATAATGAAGGGAATAGCCTGACATAGTATATTTTAAGATCAAAACAGTCTCGTTGGGATATGCTGCACTAAGGGCATCTGCCATACCTACCTCAGGGCCGAAAAAACCGTTTGCCGCACCGCAGGTCAGGTCGACCTTCCGATATTCCCCTTCTGAGCAGGCATTGTGGTCATCAATGCAATAATTGATCAAAACAGAGGGATACCCTGCGCTGTAGTGCGCGAAATCCTCAGGCGAGGAATTCTTTTCGAGATAACTGACAATAGAGCTGCCGCTTGCGTTACTCTGTCCCAAAAGCAGGATGACCTTCACCCGCTGCCCGTCTCCGCGGGGGAGATTGGTGGATAGCCGGTATTCTGTGTTCATATTCAGAGTAACTGTTTCGTCGGGTACTTCATCGATGTGGTTTCCTCCGTTGCAGGCAATGCAGCAAAAGCAAACAAGTATTACGAACAGCAAGAAAATGCTGCGAAAAGAACAGTTTCGCAAGGCAGATCCCTCCTTTTAATATATCTGTGGTGCAACCAATATAGCACATAAAGGGAAGCAGTGCAAGGGTTTGCAAAGAATAAAAACGGCATCTATCGACAAGATAAACCAAAATTTGCGTATCCCTCTTGCAAAATTTGTTCGGAAATATTACCATATACCTGAATCTTACATTGGAGGTTACCCAAATGAATGCGAAAGAGATTATGAAAATTTTTGAAGATACTGCTTATGTCCGTATGGGTGGCAGTGCAGAAGAGGAAAAGACTGCGCAGTACTTAGCAGATATGATAAGGAATATGGGGCTAACTGCCGAGATCGTCCCTTTCGAGGTGCCTATGGCCACATTGCAGGAAGCTGTTCTGACCGTAGACGGAGAAGCTGTCGTCTGCAAGGGTTACTTAAATGCCGGCAACCATGAGGTGGAGGCACCCTTTTACTACCTGCGTTCCACGGATCCCTTCTCCTTGTCCCAGTGTAAGGGTAAAATTGTTATGGTGGATGGCTATTTGGGCTACTGGATGTACCAGGATCTGCTGGAAAACGGCGCCGTAGGCTTCATCACCTATGACGGCAACGCCAACTACTGCGACCGGGACATCGACCAGCGGGAGCTGCGCAGCTATGTCCACAAGGGCAATAAGATCCCCGGTGTCAATATCAATGCCAAGGATGCCATCGAACTGATCCGCAAGGGCGCTTCCACAGCCAAGATCGCGCTCCGGCAGGAAGAATATACCGGCAGCTCCCACAATGTGATTCTGGATCTACCCGGCGAAACAGACGAGTACATCGCCTTTACTGCGCACTATGATTCTACCTCCCTGTCTCAGGGCGCATACGATAATATGTCCGGCAGCGTGGGCATTTTGGGTATTGCGGAGCACTTTGCCAAGAATCCCCACCGCTACGGTATGCGCTTCATTTGGTGCGGCAGCGAAGAGCGGGGGCTGCTGGGATCCAAAGCTTACTGTGAAAACGAGGAAGCGCTGAAAAACTGTGTGATGAATATTAACCTGGATATGATCGGCTGCATTATGGGTCGGTTTATCTACTGCGTTACCGGTGAAGAGAAGCTGTGCCACTACATCAGCTACTTTGGAAGCGAGGTGGGCTTCTCCATCGACGGCCGTCAGGATGTATATTCCAGCGACTCCACCCCCTTTGCGGATAAGGGTGTGCCGGCGGTCTCCTTTGCCCGGATCGCGCCCCAAAACACCGCTACCATTCATAACAGCTACGATACCTGCGCGGTTATGAAGAGTGAGCAGCTGATAGAGGATATTGATTTTCTGATCGCATTTACTAACCGTATGGTCAATGCGATTCGTTGCCCCGTGACAAAGACGATGCCCGACAATATGAAGGAAAAACTGGACGAATATCTGTGCCGCAAGCGCCCGGGCAAAAAATAAGGTGCCGTTTATTGCGGAGCCTAATATATTCTTCAACAAAAACAAATAAGGGGAGGCTAAGCCTCCCCTTATTTGTTTGGTGGACGATAACGGACTCGAACCGCTGACCCTGCGCACGTCAAGCGCATGCTCTACCAGCTGAGCTAATCGTCCAAGTGCTGAGTTATTATAGCAAGGAGCAGTGCATTTGTCAACCCCTATTTCCGCTTTTCGTCCTTCAAAAAAGAAAAAATGGAAACGTGTTGTCGTAGGCATTAGCCGTCGAAGTTCCCAAAGGGAATAAACGTATTTCTATTTCCTGCATTGTATATCATTAAAACGAATTCTTCAATACGAAAATAAATTTCACGGTGATGCTTTTGCCTACAACAATTCTATATTGCAAAAACGGCTGATTTATGGTATATTTCTTACGAACGTTCCCTGAGGAAACCTTAATGATGAGGAAACGATATGCGAAAAAGAAACATTATTATCGGTGTGGTGCTGGTGGCTCTGGCGCTGACGGTTGCCGGATTTTGTATAATTGAATTTTTATTCCCTAAGGTGGGGGTCTGCCTCAGCGGTGCAGGTGTAAATGCCGGACAAGAGCTCGGGCAGGCACTCCGCAGCGAATTGGTCCGTTCCGGGTGTACGGTGTTAAACCGCAATGCGGGCAATCATCGTGAAAAACAACTGGATCAGGTAAAGGAACTGCTTTCTAAGGATGTGGATGTACTGGTGCTGCAGCCGGTGGCAGAGGATGCACTGGCAGAAATACTGCCTCTTGCAGGAAATACGCCGGTGATCGTTGTGGGCACAGAGCCAGAGGATTTAGGCAAGGCCTATTTTGTGGGCTGTGACAAAGATCAGCAGGCGCAGGCGCAAGCGGAGCTGGTGAAGCAGATGTTTGCGAAAGCCGATATTAACAGTGACCGGACGGTCAAGTATATGCTTCTGACCGGTCCGGAAGAAGATCCCGAGACGGTACGCTATGTGCAAAATGTAGAAGAGGTGCTCGCCTCTGCTTCTGTGTCAAAACTACAAGAAACAGCTGTGGAGCGGACTGTGGAGGCCGGGAAAAATGCCTGCAAACAGGCGCTTTCCAAATACGGCAGAGATATGGAGTTGATTTTCTGCGGTGACAGCGCGCTGACTGCAGGTGCAGTTGAAGCGGTAAAAAGCAGCGGCCGCACTCCCGGACGGGATGTGGTCATTTTCGGTGTTGGCTCCTTGGAGGGATGTAGAGAACAGGTGCGCACCGGCGCACTAACGGTAGCGGTGGTGGAGGATATTTCCACCATTCGAGACCGAATCGTACAGACGGTCAAGGGTCTTGCCGGCGGGAAAGACGTACAGCAAAGAGCCTATGTCCCCCATATTGTTCTGACGATTGAGAATATCGATGACTATTAAAAATAGCGCCTTTCGTAAAGAAGGGCGCTATTTTGTAAAGTTATGGTTTACAGATAGATATACTATGTGGTATGATACAAAAGATAAGAAAAAACTGAGGTTTTGATTTATGGATTATATCGTTTTGGATATGGAGTGGAATCAGCCGTGGCCCGGCTCTCCCTCTGCCAAAAAAGTATTGCCCGTCCAGATCCGTGGTGAGATCATCCAGATCGGCGCTGTGCGCTTGACGGAGGATCAGATGGTGGCGGACGAGTTTCAGGTTTTGATCCGGCCCAAGTATTACCGCCGATTAAACCGCAGGATCAGCAAGCTGACCGGCATTAAAGAGGCACGGCTGAATGAGGAGGGGATTTCCTTCCCGGAGGCGATGGAGAAATTTCAGGCTTGGTGCGGAAACGACATCGTTTTCCTGACGTGGGGCTTTGATGATATTACGATGCTGCGGGAAAACCTTCGGCTCTTCGGTATGGACGAGAACTGGGTCAGTCGCTGGTACAACGCCCAGATGATCTTCAATGCCCAGACTGACGGCGGCACTGCCCAAAAGGCTCTGAAAACGGCAATGGAGATCTTTGAGATCCCCCCTACGCGACCTGCCCACGATGCGCTGGGAGATGCCTATCATACAGCGCTGATATGTGCAAGATTGGACCTTAAAAAGGGCACGGAGGAATACGGCGCGGCGCTGCAGAGCCATGTTAACGGCTTCCACGGCGCGGAGCTGCCCGGTTGTATCAGTCGAAAGGTGTTTTACGACTATGCGGACAAGCGAGCGGCACTGAGCGCCCAAGCCGGCGCAGAAAACAAGTGTCCCACCTGCGGACGGCAGATGCTTGGCTCCCGTTGGTTTGCCCAGCCGGGACGGCGGTATATGGACCTTGCCACCTGCCCGGAGCATGGACAGTTTTTGGTCCGGGTTCGGCTTTCCGACCAGCCGGACGGTACGGTGCGGGTTAGCCGCTTAACTTATGAGGCGACCTCTGAGGCGGCTGCAGTTTATGCCCGCCGTGCAGAAAAGGCAGACCCGGAGGAACGAAGCAGCGTAAAACGCCGTCACCGTCGCAGCAAATTGCCGGAAAAGTAAAATATTTTCACCGTTGCAAGGTTTGCAGCGGTGATTTTTTGCAAAAAGGATTTGCTTATTTGGGATTTTATGGTATCATTACAATGTAAGAGTGTGCGCCTTTGAAAAAGAAAGGGCGCGGCAAGAGTAAAATGTAGGGTATTTAAGGAGTTAAACTATGATCACAGTCAACAATTTAGGTATGCAATTTGGCGGTCAATGGCTGTTCCAGCACGTGGACCTGCAGTTTTTGCCGGGCAACTGCTACGGCATCATCGGCGCAAACGGTGCCGGCAAGTCCACCTTCCTGCGGCTTCTCACCGGCGAGCTGGAATCTACTGCGGGCAGTATTTTTGTAGATCCTGAGAAACGCGTATCTGTGCTGAAGCAGAACCAGAACGCTTACGACGAATATACCGTTATGGACACGGTCATTATGGGCAACCAGCATCTTTATGACATTATGAAGGAAAAGGACGCTATCTATGAAAAGCCGGACTTTTCCGATGAGGACGGCATGCGCGCCTCCGAGCTGGAGGTAGAATTTGCAGAAATGGGCGGCTGGGAAGCAGAAAGTGATGCTTCTCGGCTTTTGCAGGGCTTGGGCATCGGCACGGAGCTGCATTACGACATTATGAGCACCATAGACCCCAGACTTAAGGTGAAGGTACTGCTGGCGCAGGCACTGTTTGGCAATCCCGATATTGTTATGCTGGACGAGCCGACCAACAACTTGGACATTGAAGCCATCAACTGGCTGGAGGATTTCCTGCTGGATTTCCCCGGTATGGTCATCGCAGTCTCCCACGACCGGCACTTCCTCAACACCGTCTGCACCCACACGGTGGACATTGACTACGGCAAGATCAAGATGTACGTTGGTAACTACGACTTCTGGTACGAATCTTCCCAGATGGTGCAGGCGATGATCCGCAATAAGAACAAAAAGAATCAGGAGAAGATCGAAGAGCTGCAGCTGTTTATTCAGCGCTTCTCTGCCAATAAGAGTAAGGCAAAGCAGGCAACTGCCCGCCGTAAGCTGCTGGATAAGCTGACGGTGGAGGAAATGCCTTGCTCCACCCGCCGCTATCCCTTCGTCGGCTTTATGCCTGAGCGGGAGCTGGGTAAAGATATTTTGACTGTGAACGATGTTTCTGTGACTGTAGACGGCGTGAAGCTGTTGGATAAGGTTTACTTCTCCGTAGGCAAGAACGATAAGATCGCCTTTGTGGGCGAAAATGAGCTGGCGCAGACGGCACTGTTCCAGATTCTGATGGGTGAGCTGGAGCCCGATGAGGGCAGCATCAAGTGGGGCGTCTCCACCATCCGCAGCTACCTGCCGAAGGACAATTCTCCCTATTTTGACGGAAACTCTATGGAGCTGGTGGACTGGCTGCGGCAGTACTCCGTCAAGAAGGACGATGTTTATCTGCGTGGCTTCCTTGGCCGGATGCTCTTTAGCAACGAAGATGTATTTAAGCCGGTGAGTGTCCTCTCCGGTGGAGAAAAGGTCCGTTGTATGCTCTCTAAAATGATGCTCTCCGGCGCCAATGTGGTGCTCCTTGACCAGCCCACGAACCACCTGGATATGGAGTCCATTCAGGCGGTCAATAAAGGTTTGGAGGCATTTAACGGCGTTGTGCTGCTGGCGTCCCACGACCACGAAATGCTGACCTCTACCTGTAACCGCGTCATTGCCTTCCAGCCGGATGGCACCATCATCGACCGCTACGGCACCTACGACGAATATCTGTACTGGATGTCCCAGCGGAAGCAGTAAGATTTTCGCTCAGGATGACATGTGTTTTAGGAGAAAGCAAGATATGAAGAAAATTTTAGATATTATTACAGAGAAAATGGAGCGGGCTTTTGCAGAGGCCGGTTATGAAGCAGCCTACGGCAAGGTCACCGTCTCCAACCGGCCCGATCTGTGCCAGTATCAGTGCAACGGCGCTCTTTCTGCGGCAAAGCAGTATAAGTGCGCCCCTATTCAGATCGCAAAGGCTGTGGCGGAAAAGCTGGACGGCAGCGACTTTTCTATGATCGATGCAGTAATGCCCGGTTTTATTAACCTGAAGCTGTCCGACAGCTTTCTGCAAAGCTATCTGGAGGAAATGCGTACCGCAGAGGATTTCGGCGTAGAAAAAATCGGCGCGGGACTTACCGCCGTTGTGGACTACGGCGGCGCCAATGTGGCAAAGCCTCTGCATATCGGTCATCTGCGTCCTGCCATCATTGGCGAGACCTTAAAGCGGCTCCATAAGTTTATGGGCTACAACACCATCGGTGACGTACACTTGGGCGACTGGGGTCTGCAGATGGGTCTTGTCATTGCGGAATTGCAGGATCGGAAGCCGGACCTGTGCTATTTCGACCCGGATTATGCAGGCGAATACCCGGAAGAGTCGCCATTTACCC
>SVLZ01000020.1 GCA_015067665.1 Oscillospiraceae bacterium
CTTGCCCACACCCATCCGCCGGGCAGAGCCCGCTACGCACAGATCCTCCAAAAACATCTCCTTACGGTCCGCCATAACGGGATGCCCGCAAAAGTGCTTGATCTCGCAGAAGCTATAGCCCAGCACCTTATCTCCCTCCACCGCAACGAATGTGGGTGTTTCGGGATCTGCCATCCGGGCAAGGACCTGTGACGCACCGTATTTTTGGGCATTTGCCTGAAAGATATCCGGACGGATATGATAATGCACCTGCCCGATCTCCTCTAAAAGCGCCAAGATCTGCAGCGCATCCTCCGGCTTTGCAAAACGAATTTCCATAACCGCACCTCCTGTTTTTCCCCATTATAGCACAAAAAATCCCCTCCGTAAATAGACAAAAATCGTGCCGGACACCCCGGCACGATTCAGTCTGTCAAAAAACAAGTTTTTTGACAGACTGGCAGAGGGCAAAAGAGCCGTCAAGACAAGCAATCCGCACTCGTCGGCGTACAGGTGGTACGGTAGAGTGCGGATTGTGATGTAAGTCAAAATGCCTTGCGTAGCAAGCTTTTTCACCCCTCATCCGTCAAAAATCAAGGATTTTTGCCACCTTCTCCCGCGGGAGAAGGCGCAAGCTATAATCATTTTATTTGCTTGCGTTTTGACGGTTGGCGGCTTTTTTGACACTCTGAATCGTGCCGGACACCCCGGCACGATTATTTCATATGATCGCGCGAAATACATCTTCCTCAAAGTGCTTGCCCGTCAGCGCACCGGAGCCACCGTCATAGCGGGAGTTTTTCATATAGATAGCAGTAATGCCGTTAACCGGATCCACCCAAAAATGCGTGCCGTAGACACCGCTCCAGCCGAAGCTTCCTACCGGCAGCCACGGATATTTCTCTCCTGCAATGACCCGCACGCCCAAGCCCTGATTAACCTTTTCGTTCATCAGTGTCGGGTCAAGCTGAGGTCTGCGCATTTCGTCGATCCATCGTTCCTCTAAAATCCGTTTATCCCCCCCCATTCCCCGATTTTGCAGCATTTCGGCAAATCGTATATAGTCGTCAATGGTGGACACCAAGCCGGAGCCGCCCAAAGGATGGGTTATCGGAACCCGATCTACCACGCAGCCGGGTGTGGTCTGTGACAAAATGCCACAGCCATCCTGATAGTCATGCATACCGACAACGCGCTGCCACTGTTCCGCGCTGGGCGCAAAAGTGGTGTCTACCATGCCGCATGGCTCACAAATTTCCCGCTGTATAAAGGTGGCAAAATCCACTCCCGCAGTCATTTCGATAATCCGTCCCAAAATATCAAAGGCCGCTCTCCCGCTGTACTTACGCTGCGCGCCCGGCTGGAAGGCAAGAGGTCTTTCCAAATACACATCCATCGCTTCTGCAATCGTGCGCTGACGCTCCGGCGGAATAGCCTTTACCCACAGCTTTGCTTCCATATCCGCCTCCATACCGCTGGTATGGGTCAGCAGATGCCACACCCGCAAGGGCTCCGTGCAAGGCACTTCCTCTGCACCCACTTTCAGTCCTGCATAGGCAGGCAAATATTTCGAAACCGGATCATCCAGCTTCAGCTTCCCGCGCTGTGCCAAAATCAGTGCCGCAACTGCCGTTACCGGCTTTGTCATTGATGCGATACGAAAGATCGCATCCTCTGTCATCTTTTGGGACTGACCGGGTGTTTTTTTACCCATTGCGCCCCGGAAGATGATCTTTCCGCGCTGCAAAACCGCCACAACTGCGCCACTGATGCGCTGGGCATCTATATCTTCATTTATTCTGTTTTTCAGGTTCTCTTCCAACAACACCGGATCAATCGTTCCAATTTTCATAGCTCATCTCCTGCGGGCCTGTCCCATACTGTCCCGGAGCACAAACTCCGCTTGAATCTGTTTTTCCAGCTGTGGAAGCTCCCGTCCGGGCTGCATTTTTTCCAGCAGCTGATACATCAAATAGTTGCCCAAGGTGACCGGGTGGCTTAGCAATGTAGAAAGGGTAGGAACAGTGTATTCCGATGCTGTAATACCATCACAGCCGCAAAGGGAAATATCCTCCGGGATTCGTACCCCTTCTTCCCAAAACCGCTTCATTGCACCCATTGCCATCAGGTCATTGGTCGCAAACACACCTGTAAAGGGCACCTTTCTTTTCAGCAGCGTATCTGCAGCCCGATATCCGCTTTGTTCATCCGTCGTACCATCACCGTCGATAAAAAGATCCTGATCTGCATCCATTTCATAAGTATGCAGGGCATCCAAAAAATCGTGGTAACGGTAGTGGGAAGGATTATTCATCGGCAAACCGCTCAAAAAAGCAATCCTACGGTGTCCCAGACAGTAGAAAGTACTCACCATATCAAAAACAGCTTCTCTGTAAAAATGAACCGCCACATCACCGCTGACAAAGGCCATAGGGCTGCTGGGCTGGAGAAAATCCTCAAATTCCCGCAAAGAGGAAGCTGCCGCTATGATGACACCGTCCATTCCGCGGGCCAGCATCGTATTCATATTCTGCGCCGGCGAATTGGAGGTAGACAGCACCGAAACAATATACCCTTCCCGGGTGGCAACATTTTGCACGCCCTCGTGAATGGCAGAATAGTAGGGATTCTGCAAGCTTTTCACAAGGATGGCAATTTGCTTTGTCTCCTTTGTTGCCAGACCCCGCGCCAGCAGACTGGGGTGATAATTCAGTTCCTCCGCAGCAGCAAGCACACGCTCCCGGACCTCCGGTGTCACGGCTTTTGTGCCGTTGAGCACATAGGAAACCGTAGTGCCTGACACACCTGCCAGGCGGGCAACATCTTCCCGTGTTACGCCCATTTTTTCATCAACTCTTTTCTGTTTTTTCTAAAAACGCGAAGTTATTGGACATTTTCCGTTTTGGGGTAATAGCGCCGAAAGATCCCGTCAAAAATTCCGGTGTTAATAAAGGCCGCCAAGCCGAAAACAAACCACATAATGGCGATCCAAAAGATCCAAACACAAACAAAGGTCAGCACGTACAACGCAAAAAGCACCACTGTCCATCCCAAATGGCGAACAGATAAGTATAGCGAACTTTTGAGGGTGGTGCCGATTTTATTGTCAAATACTGCCTGCAAAGGAAAAACATACAGACTCATTAAAAGCAGCGCCACATCCAAGCCTACAAAGATCATTGCACAGAACGTGCCAAAAAAGCCACCCATATGTAAAAAGAAGAAAATATCCGTTGTAAATACAAAGGCCGAAAACACGATGAGCAGCCATATCAGTGTCGCCTGCCGGAAATTTGCCAGAAAGGCGTCCCAAAACTCCCGTAGAAGTCTTCCCTCAGTGCCCCGTCTCATCTTAAAAAGCACTGTATAGAGCGCCACGGTAGAAGCACCTGCCGTCACCACCGGGAGGCTAAAAACCACCCATAGCAGATTCAGGAACATAATATGGATCGGCTTCCAAAGCATTTCCATAATTTTTCCGTTGGGGTCAAATAATTCCATTTCGTTCCTCCTGCCTGGTTATTTTCCGGAAAACAGTCCAAATCTTACAAAGCTGTAGCTGCTGCGTTCCATTTCGCTTTTGCCCTCTATCCAACTGCCCGGCAACTCGAAGGTGCCAGGTCCGGTACGTATCGGTTCCTCTGCCGGGGCATAATGGTGGGGGCCCAACAAATTGCGATTACCGGAATAGAGCGTAATTTCCGCCACATTTTCCCCCATTTTCAAATACTCGCCAATCTCCGCACATTGGGCAAAATAGGACATTTCTACCGTTTTTCCGTTGATTCGCAAGCTGCAGCGTCCATAGCTGCCCGGTAAGTTCAGCCGCATTTTCCCGACCTTTTCCACCGTAAATGTCTTTTCCAGAACCATACGTCCCGCAAAGAAGGGATAGCCCTCCAAAACCGGCTCTGTCACCTCTCCGCGACGTTCTCCCATATAAAACCCATCCGCCAGATATGTATTCTCCTGCTTTCCCCTGCGGAAACCGCCTTCCGCATATATGCCGAAATCGCCTTGCAGATAGCAAGCTTCCACCGCAGTATTATACACCAAGCAGTTACGCAAGGACTCTGTGGCATTGCCAAATAGTACATCGTACACCTGCTGCGCCTGATAGAAATGGATCTTAAATTCCACGCAGTTTTCACCGATGGTCACAAAAGGCGCAATATTTGCCCGATACAGCTGTTTTTCAAAATCGGATATGCCATCAAAAGAAATGCGATGGCCGTTGACGCGACACCACCGGGTGTTCATATCTTCCGCTAAGAGGAATAGCCGCTCCGGAAGAACCTCCGTCCGGAATCGATACTGCAGCAAAATCTCCGCATCTATTTGTTTGCTAAGCAGCTCTTGGAACAGGCCCATACTGCTATAAGGTCCGCTGTATGTACTGCCATCCAAAGAATAATAGACTGTATCCAAGGTCCAATAGTTGTCCGTGCATTCCTTCACAGCAAAGGGCGCCTCCAGCGTAATATTCTCCCCTTCTTCCTCACGCGCGATTGCCGAATCCGTCAGGAACAAAACGCGGGACGCTCCCGGCTCAAAGGAAAGCCGGGTTCCCATCGGTGTCTGCTTTCCCGTCTCCAAATCCAGCAATAGGAATCCGGAAAAGTCACCAAAGAATTGCAGCGTTGCTTCTTTTTCCAAATCGCAATTGACCGCATAAATAAACTTTTGATCTCCAATCTCACGGAAAGTTGAACGAACAGAGGTATGCACATCCGATACCGTATACCTTTGCCGATTTTGGATTTCCTCTAAAGAGATATTGCTCTCAAAGGGACATTCCCAAGGCGTTCCCTCTATATAAGAGGGCTTTTCGTCCAGAAAAAGCATACTTCCCTGCTGGTCTGCGTACTTTTCCAGCAGAACTTTCGTCTCTTTATCCATCGTATATGTCTTGGGGAAAATGATCGTACTGTAACTGTATTCCCCTACCCTCAAGCAGCCATTTTGTACGCTGCCGTACTTTTGCAGCACCGTCTCATCCAAAATGTGATAGGGAATGTGCATTTTTGTTAGTTTTGCTAACGTCTCATTATAGTGGTCATTAATTTCGTAACGGGCACCGTATTCGATTCGTTGATAGTCAAAATACAAGCTGCGAATTGGGCAAAAAACGCCCACAGAAACCACTTCCCGGCTTTCTCCCAGCAGACAGCCAAGTCTTGCAAAATAATCGTTAAAGGGCTTAAAGCCGTACCGCACCCAAGGATTTGCCCAGGAGAAATGGGCAGGATAATCCCGTTTGCGCTGTCCCCGTTCGGCGTAAGGCAGTAAGTGCTGGCACATCAGATTCACACCGCCCACATACTGGGCTTCTGCGATGCTTCTTGCCTGCCGGGCAGAGACATTCCAGCCGCAGCCGGCAAAGGTCTCTGTCAAGACCTTCTTTTTCCCCAACTGACAAGCTACAGAGCTGACTTGCTTAGGTCCATTGGGGGTGGTGATGCCATAATACAAATAATCGATACCGGGGATGGTCTCATATTCATAAAAAGGCATAATGCCGCCGCAGCAAAGCATCTGGGATTTCAGCTCCGCCTCTTCGATATAGTGACCCGTGAGAGAAATTCCGTGTTCTGTGCACCATGCGTATACCCGCTGTGCGAAATTCTTAAGTAACAAGGACTGCATCGCTTTCCAGTATTTGTACCGAAAATCGCGGTATCCCTCTTTCGAAAGGAACAGAAGTCCCAAACCGTCCAATATGTCAAGCCCGTATTCTTCCGCAAAATAGCGCGGAAGCATTGCTGTATAAGGCGTATCCCAGCGGAAATACTGAGGTTCGTCTGTAAAAAAGCCTGTCAGGCCTGAAAAGTCATCGTTAAGCTGCTCATTATACTGCTGATGGGTCTCTTTGAGAAACATATCCACAACAGCAGGGTTTAGAATATCCACCGTAGACGGCGATGGATGTGCATAGAGATTTAAGCACGCTCCCCTTTCCTCCGCGCCATCGGTGATGCGGATCAGACGATCTTCCGTAATGCGGTAAGAAACCATAGCATAGCTATCCCACGCGCCGATCTTATGGGTCAGGTACTGGTCGTGATTGCGCTCTTCCCTTAGCAATTTCCCACCAACAAAGCCGCTGGGCCAACCGTTTTCATCATAGGCCCAGCTCTGTAGACCGCTCTGTTTTCCTTGCCTGATACACGCACGAATGCACGCGAACCATTCTTTAGACAGATACTCCGTCTCCAAACCGCCGCGAGCGTGCATAAAGTATCCCCCAAAGCCCTCTTGCGCCATCCAAATGATCTGGCGCTTCAGTTCCTCTGGATCTAAGCGGTCATTCCATGACCAAAAAGGAATGGGACGATATTCCTTCACGGAATTCTCGTCCCATAGCTTGGCCACGATATTCTCAATTCCACGAATTGTATTGTTCATATCGTAATAATTATCTGCTTTCCTTAATAAACGGGCTGTTATAGTGTGCCGCCACATACGCCGCTACACGCGTTCTCTCCTGCAGATCCGTAGGCGGAATCACATTTTCTTCATACTCGTAAATTTCCGTAGACATTTTAAGTCTAAAACTGTCAATCCCCAACGCGCCGGAAGGAATCACATCGCAAGCCCAGCTGTCACCGATATGCAGACAGCTGCCTTCCGGAATTTCCTTCAAATAGTGCTCAAATAAATGCTGAGGCTTGCTGCTGCCATACTCAGAAGAAACAAGCAGCTTTTCATAGCCTGTAATGCCCTTCTTTTCCAAAATAGCAGCCAAGGTATCATGATGCATATACATATCGGACACAATATAAACTTTCTTTTGCAACTTTTGTGCCAAATAGAACACTTCCACCACATCGTGCCGTGGAAGGATCAAGTCTGTTTCCAGCTGGATTTCCTGCGCGATCAGTTCTTCTTCGTGTCCCTTTAAGCACGGGTATTTTTCCGAAATATATGCATAAATCTCTTCTATGTAAGGATAAGTCTCCTCAGATAAAACCCGCTCTGCTTCCGTTCTGACGGTGAAAAAATCGATTCCCCATACCGGGTCGATTTTCTGCGCCATTATACGAAACACATCCTTATTATAGTACACGTTGCGCATCACCAAGGTATCAAAAATGTCAAAGCTGATAATATCATGCTTTTCAACTTCCTGCATTAAGGCAGCGCGGGAATAATCTTTGCATACTCTTTCCAGCATCTTCTTTATCCCTTTCTGTCGTTTTTGCTCCTGTGTATATTATAACAGCACAGTCAAGCCATCGTAAGCAACCAGCAACCCATCTTTTGCCACGTTTTCCACGATCTCCGCATGGGGTGCGTGAAGCTTGGGCGCGATATGCGAAAGATAGATTCTTGTTTCCTCATCGAAAACACCCCATGTTTTCAGCGATGGAACCATCACGCGGATCATAGGAAGGCTGTTATGCCCACCGATGCGCCATTCACCTATCAGTTCACCACAGGTGGCATCCAGTACCGCCATATCCACTCTTAACTTGCGCATAAAGTTGTAGGTCTCGGTCAGAAACCAACCGCCATCCAATGCATACATCAGCTTTTTGCCGTGGATCGTGAAAATGAAGTGCTGTGGGAAGGACTTGGGGTCGTGGTTGGCATCCATAGATACCACACACATATCCTCCGCGATCTCCACTTCCGTGTGCCTAGGCAGATAAACTACCTCCACATTATCAATAGGCGGCACCTCTGCATCCCTGCGTACCCATAGGCGAAGGGGCTTTTCCTTCCCGGCAGCGATCTGCGCCACGTGGTCAGCGACAAAGTGGTCCGCGTGGAAATGGGTCACAAAAATATCTGTGATCTTCGACATATCCACTCCGGCTATCCGTATGGATTCCATCACATACATGCCGCAGTCGATCAGATAGTTTTCTCCGATCAGCATACAGGAAGCCCGTCTTGCAGTTTTATCGAAGCAATCCTTGTAAATGGTTTTCAGCTCAGGCAAGAAATTCGCCGCAGCCGTTCCTAAAAAAGTTAATTTTGTTGTCTGCTCCATATTGGTCTCCTGAGATAGGGTCAGACGATCCACCTTTTCTTTGCGAATCGTCTGCCCTGATTTCCTATCACATTTTCAGCGCAGAAGAGAATTCCACACCGGTAAAGAAGCGCAGCGAGATGCCGCTAACAACGATCATTGGAATGCCCGCCACAATGTACATTGCATAAGCCGCGCCCATATTGCTTTCGCTGAGGGTAGCACTCTTTTCCATCATAACGGTGGCGATCATTTTTAGGTTTTCCTCCCGCAGGATCAAGCTGGGCCACAGATAATCGTCATACCGATTGCCTACCGCGCCCAAGAACAGGTAAATGAAAATGGGAATAGTCATAGGAATAACGATTCGCAGTGCCAAATTGAAATCATCGGCGCCATCGATCTGTGCTGCCTCAATGATGGTTCTCGGCTGATTCTGGAAGAAAACACGCAGCAGGAACATACTGCCGACCTGACCGGCTGCCCAACCGGGAAGCCAAATACCCCAAAGAGAGTTAATGAGATCCAGCTTATAGGTCAGTGCATAAAGGGTGGGCAGATTCAATGCGCTGGGGATAAACATAACGGAAATATAAAGGTAGAAAATGGCATTTTTACCGAAGAAGTTGCAGTAAGAGAATATATAAGCAACCACGGCAGCAATGAGCACCTGACCCAACGCGCCAACAACGGCGACGATTAGGGAGCTTAAAATATTTGCCTTTACCGATTCAAATGCAGTTACATAGTTTTCCCACTCAAAGCCCTTGGGAAATGCCATAATGCTGAGGTTGATCTCACTCTGCGTCTTAAGGCTGTTGATGCAGGTAATGATCGTGGGCAGGAGCGCAAAGCAAATGGCAATGACAATGATGATGAAGGTAGGGATCTGCACATAAAGCTGATCCTGCCTTCTCAGGCGAACGATCTTTTTCTTAGCCATAGCTCTGGTCTCCTTTCAGCATTTTCTTCAGACGGAAATAGGTAATTCCCGAAAGCACCAGCAGCATCAACACCGCAACCGCGGAAGCCTTGCCGTAATCCTGCTGATTATAAAGGTAATCATAAACCTTAAACATAGGTGTCATCGTACCGTAAGTACCCTTTGTAGTACCCCAAATACGACCGACCGTCTGTACTGCAGCAATGATCTGTCCGATCATCACATAACGTACCTGACCCATAATAAAGGGCAGTTCAATGGTAATAAACCGCTTGGGAAGCGTAATGCCTTCCAGCTCTACCGCATCATAGATTTCCTGCGGAATACCCATCAGCGCGCCATAGAACAGCAAGAATCCGCCGACCCACGGGAAACCGATAACCAGAATCGACCAAATAGCTGTTTCGTTTGTGCCCAAGAAGGAAACCGTATCACCACCCACAGAGCGGATGAACTGATTGAGCATACCATTGGCGCCGTAAATACCGTATCTCCAAACCAGCAGGGAGGAAATACCCACCAGAATAGAGGGCAGGTACATGAAAAGCCGCACTCTCTGCACCGTTTTCTTCGAACGCATCAATTTAATGGAGTAAGCGAAGAATACGGGCGGTACGATACCTACAAAAATATCGCAAATCATAAAGAGAATGGTATTGCGAATCATCTCCGGCCAGAAGGAACTTTCAAACAACACTTTGAAATTATCGAAGCCAATGAAAATGTAGGGTTGTCCCTCAATATGCTGATAGAAGGCATCCTTAATCGTCATAAAAGACGGATAAAGGGCGAACATAACCAGCAGCGCAAAGGAAGGCAGCAGTACCAGATAGCACCACTTACCCTTCCAAATCTTGGAGAGCGTGGATTTCACCCACTTAAATGCTTTGTCTCCCGTAATGACAGCAAACAAGAAGTAAAGCGCAAGAATGCCCGCTATAACAGTAACGCACAGCACCGCAATATATGCACCTGTACCGCCTACGCTACCCAGCGCATCCAGCTTGTAAGCAGAAAGATACCGCTCCGCGCCTGTAGGAGAACGCCAGTAGACCGCAAACTCATTGGTGCCGGAAGAAACTGCCCAGGCATCTACGTTGAAAACGGTAGTAACCTTAGAACTGAAATTACCGGCTTCCAAATCGAAGCAATGCATGATATTCTCGTCATTGGATTGCAGATACAGCCGATTTTCACTACCGCTGAAATGTACACGGTCCAGCACAACGTCAGTTTTCCCTAATGTTGTTTTCTCGAGGTTGCTATCGATCATAGCAACCTCACGGGCATTTTGCAGTGTGAGATACAGAACGCCCTGACCGGGATGACCGTCAGCGCCCTTAATGGTATCATTGAAGTTCGTCACCTCAACGCCGTAAG
This sequence comes from Oscillospiraceae bacterium, assembly GCA_015067665.1. Lineage (GTDB taxonomy): Bacteria > Bacillota > Clostridia > Oscillospirales > Oscillospiraceae > Faecousia. The sequence continues at coordinate 10,278 of SVLZ01000020.1, forward strand.
CATCGTAGGCTGCGCGGTCCTCTCTGCCGGACTGCAGATTTAAAAATTCGTGGAATGCATCGTCATTTTCGATGCGTATCTTCATAATCTGTCCGTTTTCGTAGGCAATGAGAATACTCTCGCCGTCTGCGGAAATGGACAGCGCCTTGACCTTGGTTTTCATAGTCGTCAGCGCGTTTTTACCGGAGGTTTTCAGAATTTCACCGTAAACCTCACCGGTAATCAGCTGATCGCCCTTGACTGTCAGCTTTTCTAAGTTAATGTTCTGACCGTTGGTGTTATTGAGTGCAAAATAGAGCTCTACATTTCCCTCTGCATTTTCGCGAAAATCATAAAGAGCAGGGCCGGAATAATAGTAAACCTGAGCAGCATCTTTCTGCTTCCACTCAGATTTTCCATCCGCACCCTGCTGCAGGTCCAGCAAATACACATAACTGCGGGAGCAGACCAGAATTCGTGTTTCATTGATAGGAATAACCTTCATCAATTCCGCACTATCCTCAGCTACCTTAGAAATCAAGGTGGAGCGAATTACTTCGCCCCCCTTGATTTCATGAAGATAATCATCCGCAGTCATGACAAAGTAGCCATCAGAGTCAAAGGACTCCGAAAGACCCGTAAAATTGGTGTTTCCAAATTGCGGGGCAGACGCTTCAATGTCACTTGCCAATACAGAAGATAGCAGCCAAATTCCACAAACAACAACCAATAACGACAGTGCAAAAGCAATCCAGCGAATGGTCTGTCTTTTTTGATTTGTTGTCATATTAGCTCCTTATGATGCATTGGGATTCTTGGTGTAATCGAGGTAAGGTGTGTTCTTGCCGTAAGTAGTCTTAAAGAACTGCTGATAGCTATTGAGCAAAGAAGACTGCCATTCGTTGGTCAAGCTCTTCAGAGCATCGGCGTCGCCCTTTCTCAGAGCATTGCCCATAGCAGTTCTCAGAGAAGTGTAGGAGTCGTAGTTGGAGTGACCGAAGGACAGGTACTGTACGAAAGCATTCTCCGCAGCGCGGCCGTTAAATACGACCTTGGAGGCAGACTGGAAGAAGTTATCCCAAGCAGCGGGAGCTACAGTGCCGAGAATACCGGTGGTAGCCTTGGGGGAACCGCCGCCATTTTCCAGACCGTAGTAGAAGCAGCTCTGGCCGTAGGGAGAGAGGAAGAACTGCAGGAAGTCCAGATACAGATCGATCTGCTCTTCCGTCTTGCCGTAGGTATACAGACCGATGTAGCCGCCGTAGCCGCCGACATCGCGAGTAGCAGTGGTGCGAATGTGCTTGGTGCACTGGTTGTGCGTGTCATTGTTGTCTACATGGTTGCAGCCGCCGTTCTTGTTGCAGGGAACGTCGCAGGTGCATTCCATAGGAACGTAGTCAACAACATCCCACTCGAAGTTAACGCCCTCGGTGTTCATAATGGAAACGCCAAAGCCCAGGTAGCAAGGCATAAATACGGGAGAATCCTTAGTGCCTGCCAGGAAGTTCTGCTGCATAGCGGTGATGGTTTCCTCAGCGAAGGTGGGGCTCAGGTAATCGCTGATCTTCAGGAGGTTGGACATGAAGCAGTTAAACTTATCGCTGCCTGCGCCAACATAGTAAGGAGAATCGCTGTTCTTGTTCAGCAGTGCGTTATAAACACGCATAACGTTGATGTTGTACTTGCTGTCGTACTCGGGCTGATCGTCGCTGAGATCGAAGCCGAAGTCAGCAGCTGCCTGCTTGTAGTTAAAATCGCCAACCTGCTGCTGAACATCATCCAGAAGATCACGGTAGCACTGGTCAGCATAGACCTTAATGACCCACTCCATAGCAACACCGGTCATTTCACCGATTGCAAAGGGAGCGGTGTAGCCAGCCTTCTTAAGGGCTGCGCAAGCGTCCATCATTTCGTTCCAAGTAGCGGGGATCTTAGCGGAGCCGTCAGCATTGACATAACCGGCCTCTTTCAGAGCAGAGGTGTTGATGAAAATACCGGTAACGGTTTCCTGAGAAACCAGCAGGTTTGCACTCTGCGCACCGATCTCCATCAGCTGATCGCTCATAACGTCGGACCAAACGAGGCCTTCACCGTCTGTGCCAACACCGGCGTAGGGGTTGATCTCGTCCAGAATGCCGGACTGGAAGTTGTAGCCGTAGTTCTTCAGGTCGTTCTTAACATAGTTACCTTGCATAATGCCGATGTTGTGCGCGCCAGCAGCCATGGGGGTAGTAATAGCAGTAGCCATATCCTTACCGGAAGCGTGGTTGTGCAGCTCGAAGTCTACATCGGGATACAGTGCGGAGTAAGCCTCGGTAACAAATTCCCAACCGCTCATCTCAGTCAGGAATGCGCGGTCGATGTAGATGGTGCCTTCCATCTTGCCGCTCTGCTGCTTTTCCAGGACGGTCCGCAGGTCAAACTTGTATTCGTTAGCCAGCTTGTCGTAAATCTCAGTATTAACGCCATCCACATTGGTAATGGGAGGCTCGGTAGGATCGGTGGGACCACCGCAGCCGACGATCATAGAGCCCAGCATCAGGATCGCCATAGCCAGGCACGCAAATCTCTTTAACATATGAAATATCCTCCTAAGTTATTTTGTGGTGCGCCACAAATTTGGTTTGTGGCGCACCATTTGCGTGAAATTATTGGATCTCAACAGACTTGTAGGTAATTGTGGTGTTTGCCTTCTTCTCAGATACCGTGCAGATCGTCAGACCCTTCAGTTCCGTACCGTTAACAAAATCGCTGAATGTTTTCAGATCCACAGTAACTGTATAACTGCCATCAGCATTGGTGGTCTGTGTCCAGCCTGTAACGCTACCGGCCAGAATGTTGGCAATTTTTACATCTACATAGTTAACTCCCGCTGTTCCGTTGGCAGTCAGAGTACCGCCCAAATCGGTTGCAAGATGGATGCGGTAATTTGTCATTGTCAAATCTGTGCTGTAGGTAAAGGTCAGTTTACCGGTCAGCTTACTGATATCAATAGCAGCTTCTTCCAGAATAATTGCCCGCCAGTTATTCTCATGTGCAAAATTTACTTGCAGACCGTCGCTTGTAACTTCGGTAGTAAGTTGTTCGTTCTTCTTCTTACTTAAATATGCACCCCAGTCTGCCGCATCAGCTTTATTGCTCAGATCCCATACGATGGGATCGGGCTCACCCTCAATGTGGCCGCAAACGGAGCAAACGCCATTTACGAAGGTATGGCCAAGTGCCTCGCCTTCCTTCGTGCCGCAAACGGAACAGTTCTTAGACTTGGTGCAGGTTGCAGCTACCCAGCTATGACCTGCTGCCTCGCCCTCGGTAGCACCGCAAACAGAGCAGGTTTTAGCTGCGGTGCAGGTTGCATCCTTCCAAGAGTGGCCGTTGGCTTCACCCTCGGTAGCACCGCAAACAGAGCAGGTTGCAGGCTCGGTGCAGTTTGCAGGATTCATAATGTGGCCTTCAGTCTCGCAGTTATAACCCTCGGGGACCTTCTCCAGCTCAACAGATATATAGGTAGCGGTACCGGTTTCTTTTACTGCACCAATCGTACAGATAGTCAGGCTCTTCAGCTCCGTGCCTTCTGCGAAGAAAGGCAATGTCTTCAGGTCAAAGGTTACGGTAACGGAGCCATCCTGGTTGATAACTCTCGTCCATCCGGTAGCAGTACCGGCATCAATGTCGGCAATCTTCGGAGCACTGTAGTAATTGATCTTATCTACGTCGGTATTATTATTAACCGGATCGCCGCCCTTATCGGTCACAATGTAAACACGGTAAGCTGCAAGGCTCAAATCTGTGCTATAGGTAAAGGTCAGCTTGCCGGTCAGCTTGCTGATTTCCAGGGCAGTCTTTTCCAGAACGATGCCCTTCCAAGCATTGCCGTCACCGCCGAATGTGACCAGCAGACCATTTTCTGTAACTTCGGAAGAAACAGGATTGCTTGCATGCTCCTTCGACATAGCGTGATAGGCTGCCCAGTCTGCCGCTGCAGTCTCATCGCTCAGATCCCACTCATTGCGGATGACCTGGGCAATACCGCAAATGGAGCACACGCCATCTACATAGCTATGGTCAGCAACCTCGCCCTCAGTAACACCGCAGGCAGCACAGGTCTTGGGAGCCTCGCAGGTTGCGTCTTTCCACATATGACCGTCGGTCTCGCAGTTGTGGGTTTTAACACTGTCAACCAGAGAAACGGACTTGTAAACCACAGCACCGTTGCTGGTGCCATCGACCAGAACAAAGCTCAAACCATTGAGCTCAGTACCAGTCTTCCAGTACTCCAGCTTGGTCAGATCGTAATACACGGTAATGGTGCCGTCAACATTGGGGGTAACGGTCCATCCGCCAGCCAAATCGGTTGTACTTGTTTCCGCATAGTAGCAGGAAGCGTCATCTTTATCCTTATCATAGCTGTCGCCGCCCTTATCGGTCTCAATGTAAAGACGGTAGTTGGTAGGACTCATACCGGTAATATCCATTGTAACAGCAAAGATGCCGCTGCACTTGGAAATGTCGATCTTTGCAGGATTCATAACCATACCACGCCATTTGTTGGTGCTGGTATAGACATAACGAGTACCGTTTTCATCGATTGTGGTCTTAAGATTGTTGGTATCGACACCCTTATTCAGTACGCCGAACCAGTCCTTAGACTCCTCTTCCTTAGTCATATCCCACTTGTTGTTGGTAACATAGTCGATTTGATGGGGATCGATGAATTCTTCCTGATCCAGCAGCTCGATGGACTTGAAGGAAATGATGTCCATAACCGGCGTGGATTTCCGCTGCACGAAGGAGATGGACATGCTCTTGAGGATCGCATCCTCAGACCATACATCCAGCTCGTGGATCTTGAACTGAACACGGATCCAGCCGTCTTCCATCTGGTCGACCTGGATCAGATTCTTGCTGCCGCCATCCGTACGGAGAGACCATACATCACTGCCGGTGCCGTAGCCGTAGATCATACCGCCGTTGCTGGTCAGAATGCTGATACGGAACTGGTCCTCATTGTCGGCGAAATTATCCATCGGGAAATACTTGGGCTTCATATAGGCAACGACCAGCTTTGCCTTGCTTGCCTCTACGCTGATGCCCTCGTTATACAGGAACTTCATGCCGTAGCCTTCAGCGTTCTCACCGTTGATAACGGGAAGGTTTTCCAAAGAATCGACTTTGGTAAAGCCCCATGCTGCGTAGCCGTCTTCCGTGGTGGTGTAAACCATATCGGTGGCGTTGATGCCGTTGTCTACACGGTTCCAGCCGCCCTGACCGCCGATCCAAGAGCCGTGACCCAGAGTGAAGTCCCACTTGGTATCGCTTACGCGGTTGGGAGCGCCGTCGCCGTACATTGCCTTGATGGTCACATCGCCCTGAATGGGCTGGGTCCAATCGAAGGTGGTTTCTGCGATCGCATCACGCCACTCGACGAACTTAAAGCCTTCCTTCACAGGATCTGCAGGCTTCTCAAGGACAGTACCTGCAAAAACTTCCTTAACGTCAAAGGCAGTGCCGTTGTCAGCATTGATAACGACGGTGTAAACGTCTGCCCACAGAGCGTACAGAGTGATGTCCGCTTCCACAACGAAGGTCTCGGGGTCAATAACCTCTTCTACGTCGCCGTCGATGGTGGTCCAGCCGACTAAGCCCTTGCCCTTTTCGCCTCTGGGGGCCTTAGGCAGGGTCAGAGTGCCGCCAATCTCTACGGTAGCAGTTTCATAAACCTCGCTGCCGTTCATAAAGGTAACGGTAGCGGTGTTGCCTGCAGGGGTTTCCGGCTGCACGCAAGCTGCCAGTACGCAAATCATTGCGACGGTCAGCAGGGCTGCCAACAATTTCTTCCAGGTTTTCATTGCAATTCTCCTTTTTAATAAAATATGGGAATGCCGGGTTTTGCTTGCGGGGAAAAAGGGTATTACTTAATAAATTCGATGGACGCTATGTAAATGGCATCCCCCTTCAGGGCACCATCTCCATTATAAACACTAAGCGCATTCACCGGACCGTTGACCTCTCCGGAAATACTGGAGTAGTACAAGGTCTGGGTGTGCCACTTGCCGTAGGTCATAAGTCCCAGGGAGTTCTTATCGGTGGGATAGATCGCACCGTCCCGTAGAACAGCCAACCCAAGGATGCCACCTTCGGCAGTATAGCTGGTATCGGCAAGATAAGTGATCTTCGCCTTGCCGTAATCGGAAATGTCAACAGCCGTGAGACCGGCAGCATCCATCAGCTTCTTGTAGTCGATAGAGATATAACCGGCGGTAATATGCTCTTCTGCTTCTAACTTCAGCACCGCGCCGTATTCCTCGTTCTGTACAAGGCTTGCCTTAAAGCCCTGCTTATTGACACCGCCTACATAGTCAAGCGCGTCAGCAAAATTAAAGGTAATCTTCTCGGCAGTACCACCGTTTTCGGTGTAGCTGCCGGTAGGTGTTGCCGCCACATCGTTTTCGCCTATGGGATTAATAAACTCCTCAGGCGCGGTGGACTGACTGCCCTTGAGGATAATATCCGATACCACCGGCAGGTGGTCGCTGACATCGTAATACTGGCACTCCTTGCCCGGCGTCAAATCGGCTTCGGTCACATTTTCCTCATAGGAGTTATCTTTTTTGAACGAACCGGTGGCAACATCGTATTTCTTCACGCTTGCGCCATTGACAAAAATGTAGTCGATACGGTTGCCGTTGTTCTTCAGCGAGCTGCCCCAAATACGGGCGGTACCGGAGCCATCGGTCTGCGGCGCCGCATAGCGGCTGTCCTTGTAGCCCGCCTGATTTACCATATACTCATAGGTGCGGTAGCCTCTGGACTCCTCTGTGGTGTTGAAGTCACCGCCTAAGATAATGGGCAAGCCTTCTGCGACCTTGTAGAGCTCCTCAACTGCTGTAACGGCAGCCTGTACGCTCTTAACCGCCCGCTCTACATGTTGCTCACCTGAGGGAATGGTCTGTACATGGATGGCTGCATAGACCGCAGTCTGACCGCTTTCCTTGTGCAGAAGCTTCGCCCAAGTGCAGTGGTCATACCAGCCGCCCCAGGTTTGGCAGGTCACAAAGGAGCCGGTGTCCATCAGCACGAACTGCTCCTGATCGTAAAAGACCATATTGTAAAGGTCCTTATATGCCGCGCCCTCACCGTTTCTGGACTTGCCGGTGCTCCGGGATTCCACATAGGTGTACTGGTCCAGCTCCTTCAGGATGGCATCCTCATCGGAAATGACTTCCCTCCACCAAGCGAAGTTAAACTCATTGAGGAAGAACACGCCGGGATTATAGTGCTTCAGCAGTGATTCCAGTCGATCTGCTCGCTCAGAGAAAGAGTAATCGGCTTCCAGATCGTGGTTGGTGTAGTTCATCTTGGGCAAAAGCGTCGGATCGTCGACTAAATGTTTATTTGTATACTCACCGTCATAGTAAGCAACATTCAGAGTCAACACGCGCACATTTGCCGGTCCCTTCGGGGTCGACGGATACTCCGTCGGCTCAGTAAAGCCGGGCAATCCGGGGATCTGACAGCCAACCAAGGTCGTCAGAACACACAGACACAGCGCCAGTGCAAATATCCGGCGAGATTTTTTCCATAGGACACGCATACGCAACTCCCCTTTTCGTATTAAACTTCCAGGCAGCTTTGCACATCTCTGCCTTGTACTCATATTGTACCACCGCGCACACTTGTCCGCAATTGTCATTATCTATAAAGTTTTGCAATAAAATTTGTATATTGTCACAGTTTCCAAAGGTTTCGCGTGAAACTCTTTGTTAATATCGCCAACTTTTCTTGTTTTGTTTTGGCTGATTTATGGAAATTTCGCAAGTTTTTTGCGTGTTTTTTTACACAGAAACAGCGAAAATACCCCCAAAAACAAACAAGAGATATGGGAAAACCATACCTCCTGTTTATCCTTATTCATTCCAGCGTAAAAGTCGCCGCATTCTCTGTGTCGCTGCTTCCGCCAATGTACACCCGGAACATTCCCTGCTCGCTGGTATAGATCATATCCGCATTATAAAACCGCAGCATATCCTCCGTAATTTGGAAGGAAACCTCTCGACTTTGACCGGGCCGCAAGAAAACCTTTTGAACACCCCGGAGCATTTTCAGAGGACGGATCACACTACCTTTCACATCCTGCAGATACATCTGCACCGTCTCTGTAGCCCCATAGCTGCCGGTATTTTTCACCGTCGCGGTTGCTTCCAGCGTTTCCCTCTTCCCCATCCGGGTCTTGCTTAGTGTCACCGGCGAATAATCGAAGGTGGTATAGCTCAGACCATATCCGAAGGGATAGAGCGGTTTGGTAGATTCGTCAATATAGCCGTGGATGAAGCCAACCCGGTCGCCGGTTGGGTTGGGTCTGCCGGTATTGAAGCAATTGTAATAGATCGGAACCTGACCCACGCTTCTGGGAATGGTCATTGAAAGCTTACCCTGAGGTACCGCGTCGCCATAAAGCACATCCGCAAGGGCATTGCCGCCCTCTGTACCGGGCATCCAAGCCATCAGGATGCTTTGAGACTGCGCCTGTACCTGCCCAAGCTCCACAGGGCGGCCGGAGAACACAACGGTCACAATGTTTTTATTGACCTCCGCCACCTGCTGCATTAAACGCAGCTGTCCCTTGGAGAGGGTGATAGAAGCGCGGCTTCCGCCCTCACCCGTTTGATGGCGATGCTCACCCAAGCACAGAACCACCTTATCTGCGGTTTTCGCCAGCTCTACCGCCTCACGGAGCAGCTCCTCTTCCAAAACAGCCCGCTCCTCCGGGTCGTACATTCTGGTTTTTTGTCCCTCGTCCAAAACGTAAGCGCCCTTGGCATATGTGCAAGTGCCGATTTTACGCTCGACTCCCTGCTTAATCGTTACATTGTTTTCGGGATGCTCTAAGTAGGTCCAAGAACCGTGAATATTGCAATTATCCGCATAAGGGCCGATAAAAGCCACCTTCTCCTCTTTCTTAAGAGGAAGAAGACCTTCATTCTTTAGCAGCACGAAGGATGACGCTGCCGCAACCCGTACCTTCTTTCTGTGTTCCTCACAAAGCAGCAGACGCTTTTCATCCTCAGGAGAACCGTTATAGGGATTCTCAAAAAGACCAAGGTCATTTTTCAGCTTCAGGATTCGCATAACCGCCTCATCGACCAGCTTTTCATCCACTTCTCCACTGCGCACCAGATCCACCAGGTTATTCATATATGCGTTGGACTGCATATCAATATCCACGCCGGCTTCAATCGCCAGCTTTGCCGCTTCCCGGCTGTCCTCGGCAATTCCGTGACGAATCAATTCATCTATGGCAGCAAAATCGGAAATCAGCACACCGTCAAAGCCCATTTCCTGCCGCAGCACCTTGCGCATAAGCCACCGGTTTCCGGTGCTGGGAATACGGTTCCAGGAATTAAAGGAGGTCATCACCATCGCGCAGCCTTCCTTTACCGCTGCAGCATAAGCGGGAAGATAATCCTCCCGGAATGTCCGCTCGGACAGCTCCACATTTTCGTAATCCCGTCCGCCCTCCGGCGCACCGTATCCGGCAAAATGCTTGAGACAAGCTGCCATATTGCCTTTCTTCTGATAGCCCCGTACCATTGCCTTTCCGAGCTGTGCATTGAGCCAAGGATCTTCACCGGTCGACTCCATCACACGGCCCCACCGAGGGTCTCGCACCAAGTCCAGCATCGGGGAAAAGTTTACGTGCAATCCCTCCGCTGCTGCTTCGTCCCTTGCCATTGCCGCACAATCCTCCACTGTTTCGGGAGAAAATGTACAGCCCTGCGCCAAGGGAATGGGGAAGATCGTCTCCATACCGTTGATGACGTCATACATCGTAAGCAGCGGGATATGGTGGGGATGTTTTTCGATAAATTCCTTCTGTAAATCGTGAATGGTTGCCGCGCCGCGCGTATTAAGGATCGAGCCAATCAGACCGAGGGACATTTTTTTAGGCTCTACGATCCCCTCCGGACCTGTAACAATGGCACCGGACACCATTTCGCTTGCCACTCGCTGCACCATTTGGCCAACCTTTTCTTCCAAGGACATTTCGCTAAGCAGCTTTTCAAGTTCTTTTACTGTCATAGTAAGCACCCTGCTTTCTTCATTTTTATACTCTGTTTTTATATTCCAGCGCGATGGTATCATCCGGAAGATAATGGACCGGGTAAGGGCCAACCGCACCATAGGGAATGTGATTTATCAGCATAACCTCTTTCCCTGCCGGGTCTTCCAAAACCTTGGCAATGTAAAGACCGCCCTCAGGCCGGGACGCATCCCGAATAAGCTCCAGCTTCTGTATCGGCATATAAGGACCGGTAAAACTGTCAGAAGTGAAGATCCAGTTGCCGTTTTCCCAGCCGCTTACGGTCCCATCCTCCATTTGCTTTGCATAGACACGACCGCCGTACATATAGTATTTTCCACCGTGCTTCCAGACCTGACAGGTCTCGATCCGATCGCAGTCATCCAGTACTGCCAGCTTATAAGGCACAAAGGACTTAAAATCCCTCGTCTTAAAAATAGCCATTGCCGCCCGGCGGTTATAGGGTAGGTCTGCCGCCTGACTGTTGACAAAAATATAGTATTCTCCGTCTACCGGCTCGGGGTAAATATAGGGGTCAGCCAAGGGATAACAGTTGATCGTCTCCCCGTTCCACTGAAAGGGATATCCCATTCCATACGGTGTTTCCTGTACACCGATCTTGATAACCGGACCGTCACCCACACGCGCCCAAGCAAATAAGTCATCACTGACAGCCACACCGATACCGCCGGTGTTTTCACCGCCGGCAACACCGGTATAGAGCATATACCAGCGTCCGCTGTATTTCACAACACTGCCTGTAGCAATCCCTACATCATTCCAAGTATCCTTTTCCCCTTGCAACACAACCCCTGCATAATCCCAGTGGATCAGGTCATCCGATACCATATGCCCGCAGCTTTGGGGATCGCCGGAAACCGCCGTTTGGAGGAAAAATGCGTGGTAGGTGTCTCCCTCTTTACAATACCAGGAATCATTGATGCGGAAGTTTTTCAGCCCATACACAAGCATCCCATCCCCACCTTTCGGGTAATATTTTATGATTGTAGTATAAGATTCTGTTGCACCGTTGTCAACATTCAATATTCAACAAAGTCTCCAAAGAAATCAAGCATCCCTTGCAAAGCGGCAAGGGATGCTTGTAAAGGTTTAGTCGGGAGATACGGTAATGCTGCGCACCCGCTCCACATCCATTTTTGGCTTGCGATCCGGGGTCAGCAAGCCATTGATTTCCTGCATGACATCTGTCAGCTGGGTATAGCAATAACCCTGACAGAAAGGAATTTCAATAATCGCTTCTGTGGCACCCTGATAGCGATGGAAGAATGCCTCCTCATCGGTAACTTTTCCATAGTAACCCCAGGTTTGGGCACCGCCCATCTCGCCTTGAGGACCGATGTTTTCAAAAGCGATGCCGCCATACTCGGTCACCATAAACAGCTCCTCGCCGCTGGGACAGAAGCCATCTGCATAGGCGCGGAAATTCTGGCAAGTCTGCTTTTCCAAAAATTCCCGATCCGCAAAATGCTTTTTCAGGGTCTCCTTCTTTGCGCTGTAATCGTGAAGACCGCAAATATCCGTATGCACCTGCTCCCAGCCGTCGTTCACAGAGCAAAGGCGGGTGCCGTCTGCAGCTTTTGTCATATAGTAGAGCATAGATGCAGTCATCTGCTGACGCTTGTTGCTGGAGATCTGGGGAACACCCCAGCTTTCATTCAGCGGCACCCAAGCGATAATACTGGGATGGTTAAAATCCCGACGGATAAACTCCAGCATTGTGGCGCTTAAGTTTTCCACCGTTTCATCGGTATAAGTATAGGGACTGGGCACCTCACCCCAAACCAGCATACCCATCTTATCTGCCCAGTAATAGTACCGGGGATCTTCGATCTTTTGGTGCTTCCGTGCGCCGTTAAAGCCAAACTTCTTTGTCCATTCCAAATCCTCACGGATCGCCTCATCGCTGGGCGGCGTGATCAGCGTGTCCGGCCAGTAGCCCTGATCCAGAATAAGCCGCTGATACAGGCGGCGGTTATTTAAGTAGCATACACCGTCCCGCACCTCGACCTTGCGCATACCGAAATAAGTATCCACCTGATCCTTACGTACACCTTCCTGCACCACCTGCACCCGCAGATCGTAGAGTGCCGGATCTTCCGGTCTCCAAATCCGCACAGGAACGTGGGAAAGATTGTGGTTCATATCCACGGTCACCACAGTATTGCGCTTTACTGTAGTAACCGTAACAGAGGCAAACTCTTCGCCATTACCGGTTATATCCAAAGAAAGACTGACTTTCCCGTCAGGAACACGGTTGAGCATAATTTCCACGTGGGCAAGACCGGTATCAATATCCGGTGTCACGTGAATATAATCGATTTGCAAATCGGTAACCGCCTCTAAATATACACTCTGCCAAATGCCGCTGACTGGGGTATACCAACAGCCGCGCAGACCGCGGCTCCAATTCTGCTTGCCTCTGGGCTGCACCGGATCGGGCTGATCCTCTACCCGCAGGCAAAGATCATTCTCACCCTCCACCAGGTAAGGTGTGGCATCCAGCTGGAAGGGTGTATAGCCGCCGGTATGACTGCCGATAGCATAGCCGTTGACAAAAACCGTCGCTTTATAGTCCACTGCGCCGAATTTCACCAGAATACGACGTCCCTTCATCTCCTCCGGCACGGTAAAGCTGCGTCGGTACCACATAACAGGATGGATCTCATCCATGGGTCCGATGCCGCTACGTTCGCTTTGATAGCAGAACGGCACAACGATCTGCCGGTCAAGGGCATATCCGGGTCGAAACCAACCTTCATCCATACCGCAGTTGGCATCGTCAAAGCCAAACGACCAAGTTCCGTTCAGGTTACAAAAGGTATCTCTCATAAAATCCGGACGGGGATGCTCCGGGCGAGGGATCATTTGATTAGTCATTGTTATTTCTCCTTAAAGGAAATGTCATATCCAGCATCTCATACTTTGCGCCGGCAAGCTCGTTATACTTCAGGTACTCTACCTCGCACCCCTCCGTTAGCTTCCGGATCGCCGCCAAGTTTTCCTCGGTATCCGTAATGCCGGGAATCATAGGTACACGGAAAATATAGGGTATTCCGCTTTGCTTCAGCCAAGCGATATTCTCTAAGATATAGTCATTCGGTACGCCGGTATATCTTTTATGGGCTTCCCGATCCACCAGCTTAATATCCTGCATCACATAGTCAAAGTGACCGATGACCTTTCGGTACACCTCCGGGCGGGCATAACCGCTGGTCTCAATGGCTTTGTGGATCCCCGGCAAAAGCCGTGCAAGCTCTATGATAAATTCCGGCTGCATCAGCGGCTCACCGCCGGAGAATGTCACGCCGCCATCGGTCATTGCGAAGAAATCACCGTTGGCACGAAGCTTCTCCGCCAGTTCTTGGGCAGTGATCCGTTTTCCCACCACGCGCAGGCAGCCATTGGGGCAAGCGTGGATACACCGTGAAAATGGCTTGCACTCCGGGTGGTCACAGCCTCGCAAGCAAGCGCCGCACCCGGTACAAAGATTCTTTTTATGCATCAGCTGCGGTGCGGCGGACAGCCCCTCGGGATTGTGGCACCATCGACACCTGAGCGGACAGCCCTTCAAAAATACCGTGATCCGTGCACCGGGTCCATCGTGGATAGAAAACTCTTTAATATCAAAAATTGTTCCGTCTATCATACGCTGTACTGCTGCCGACTTAAAACATGGTTCTGATACTGTTCATCCAACTCTACGAAATAGGCGCTCCAGCCCCAAATACGCACCACCAGCTGACGGTGCTTTTCCGGATGGCGCTGGGCATCCAGCAGCTTTTGCGTATTGACTGCATTGAGCTGCAGCTGATGACCGCCCATATCGATATATGCCTTTACAAATCGCGCGATCTTTTCTACACTCTCCTCATCTGCAAACATAGATGCCGCAAATTCCAGTGTCAGGGGACCGCCGTTCATCGCGCGGTGGAAATTCTGCTTGGTAAAAGATCGGATCACAGAAACAGGACCTCCGATCTTTGCAAACAGACTGGGCGAATAGTTGGTACCAAAGGCCTCACCCTTACGCCGTCCGTCAGGGGATGCTCCCAGCTCATCCGCATGCCACAAATAATACATAGCAGAGCCGGTACCTGCCCGGAAAATACCGCCGCGGCAGTTTTTACGACCCTCCAGCCCGTCTGCAAAACGCTCCAAAAGCTCCCTTGCCAGCAGGTCAGGCAGGTCCTCATTCATACCCATCTTGGGTGTCTCATACCGCAGCTTGGGAAGAATTTCGCCATGACAGGCAAAATCTGAATCCACCGCTTCGATCATCTGCTGTGCAGAAATGGAATGATCCCCAAATACGTACAGCTTAATGGCCGCCAAAGAGTCTGCAGCCGTAGCAACACCTGTGCCATGGATACCGAAATTGTTGTACTTGCCGCCATCATAAATGCCGGATGCCATCATCACGTGGGCAAAAGGCGACGGCACAAACCACAAATTCTGAATCCCGCCGCAAATCTCATCACAGGTGCGGTGAATTTCCTTTGCAATGCAGTCCATAAACTGCGCAAAGCTGTCACAGCCAAGCAGATCTCTATGCAGGCAGGTGTCCACCACCTTAGGGAAGGACAGTGCGCCGATATTTGCCACATCTGCACCAACACCGGGTACAATAAACTCCCAGCAGGCCGCCACCACATAGTTGCGGGCATCCTGCAGCGCATAGCCCATATCCACAAGGGCAGGAATCACCAAATCGTCATTAGAGTACTGTGGGAAACCCAATCCGGCCTTGGTAAGCTTGCTTCCCAGTTCATAGACCCGAATGGGTGTATTTTTACTGACCCGCAGATTGATCTTGGGGTCGATCATCAAAAGATTGCCGCTGGCCTCCAGACACATTTCGGAAAGCAGATTAAATACCTCTTCCCCATTTTGGTCTATGCCGCCCAGTACCATGCTTTGGCCATTATCGCCCTGCTGTACACCGACATAGAGATCGCTGTCCTTATTGAAGCTCAAAAAGAAATCATCCAAAAGCGCTTGGGCACTCTCGCGGGTATAGATCCCTGCATCCATATCCTTTTTGAAATAGGGATACATATACAAATCAAACCGTCCTACCGTATTGTGGTAGTTACCCTCCAGCCACATCGCGTAGTGGAGTATGCGGAACATCTGCAGCGCCTCCCGGAAATTTCGGGCGCCGTAACGGGGCACCTGGGTAAGTACCGCTGCAATATCCTCCCGGCCCTCCTCCTTGGCCTTGCTGCAATAGCGGTCGGAAAGTGCAATGATCGCGTCAATGGCGCGCTGTCCGTAGCAATCTGCTGTCTCACGCAGCGCCAAGAGTCCCTTTTGCAGGGCTGTGGCATAATCCACGCAGATATTGGACATATAGCCCAGCTCGTGGATAAAATGCGTCTTTTTCATTTCCACCCATTCCGCCTCTGTGAAGCATTCGGGGATCTTGGGAACAGTCCGCAAAAAGCAGATCTGCTCGCTCGGCAAGATCACCGGCTGCTCCAGTGACGTCAACATTTCAAAGCGCCGAATCATTCGCTCCTTGGGATCCAGTTTTTCCTCAGAAAACTGCGGTGCCAGCTCCGCGCACACACCCGTCCGATAAGCGTGGTGTTTTTTATCAACAATAAAACGGTATAATGCCTGATCCATCGCAATTCCTCCTTTTCTAAGAATTATATCACTTCATAGTGCCAGGGGATCGACACCGCAGCGCCCTCCCGTGCCACCGTGATCGCTGCCGCCTTTGTGGCAGTCTGCATAGCGTCGCCTACGCTGCAGCCCTTGGCGATCATCGCCAAAAAGTATCCGGTAAAGGTATCACCGGCAGCGGTAGTATCCACCGCTTTAACGGTCATTGCCGGAACATACAGCCGCTGCTTGGCATTTTGGAAATATGCACCATCCTTGCCCAAGGTCAAAATAACATTGCTGTCCGGATAGCGGCTATATAGTGCTTCTAATATCTCCTCCGGCTTATCAAGGCCGGTAAAGCCCTTGCCCTCTGTTTCGTTGAGGATCCAATATGTAACATACTGTAGCGGCAGCGCCCGCAGATTCTCCGCAAAGGGCGAGGGATTGAGGGCGATCTGCAGACCCTTTCTGTGGGCGATCTCGAACAGCTCAGCAAGTCCGTTGATCTCATTTTGCACCAGCAAAATATCCCCTGCTTCTGCGTTTGCCAGCGTCTGCTCAAAAAGGGCAGCAGTGAAACAGTGGTTTGCTCCGGCAAAAAGCAAAATGCAGTTTTGCCCCTTTTCATCCACCTGAATGATGGCGTGACCGGAGGGTGCGGAAACCGTTTGGGTGTGCGCGGTGTCTACGTGGGCCTCCCGCAGCATTTCGATCAGCCATCCATCCGCTTCTCCCACCAAAGAGCTGTGGATCACCTGCGCGCCAGCTTTTCCCAAAGCAACGGATTGATTCAGGCCCTTTCCGCCGGGAAAAACCTGCATAGAAGCGGCGGATAATGTCTCTCCGGGCATTACAAAATGGGGCACCTGGTATACATAGTCCACATTGGCAGAGCCGATATTATAAATCTTCATATTAAAGTCCCATCCTCTCACCCAGTCGATAGAACAGATCTTCAAAAACAGCATCCCGATCAATGGATGTTACATAGCGCATCAAATGGCGGCTTTCATCTAAGCGGTATGTGTGGTCATATTCCGGAATAGGAATCGGCCGCAGATCATCTGTCATAAACGGTCTGTCACCTGCCACCAGCCAAGCCACCGGTGTCACATCCCAAATTACCCGCGTCCAAGGCTTGCCGGCAGCATAGCTTTCTGCCTCACGGATGGCATTTTCCACCAAGTAGTCGCAAAGCGCATTTTTGCCGCAGAGCCAATGCTCCAGCTCATAGCGGCTGGTGCGCAGCACATCCACAACACCCATGCAAGGCAGCTGTACCACCGGCACACCGCTGCCAAAGACCACTCTTGCAGATGCCACATCCTGCTGCATATTAAACTCCTTCGTATGGGGCATATGGTGTGCGTGACCGCCCAGCCAAACAATAACTGTATTTTCCTTCATAGCAGGATTCATCAGCAGTGCGGACGCCACATTGGTAATGGCACCTAACGCAATAATATACAGAGGGCTTTCCGGTGAATATTCATTAGAAAGCTCTGCCATAAAACGGGCCGCATCGGACACCACCGGTGTCTGCTCATCGGGCAAGAACACCTCCGAGCCGCGGTATGTAACGGGAATCAGTTCTTCCCTGCGAGCAAGCCGCAGGATCTTATGGATCTCAAAGAAGCTCTTTTCCATACCGTCTGCTACAGATGCAGCCTTTTCATTCAAAAACGGTGCAGCACAGATCCCCTTAATGCAGAATCTCTCTCCGTAGGACAGCAAATAAGAAATGGCATACTGATCGTCAATCTCATTATAAGCATCTGTATCTAAAACTACATCCACTTTCCCTTGGGGTGCAGTAAGATTTTTCAAATAAACCGCCTGTTCCATATAAGCACTTCCTTTCCATTTTTATTATCATCGATTGTTTGGTGTTTTTCTACAGCAATTATCACCAAACACCTACAGAATATCACGAAAATACCATAAAATCAATTGAAAAGCCAAAAATCTTATGTTATGATCGTTTTCGTAAAGCTTACATTTTATACTTCCAAGGAGGATATATCCTATGAAAACCATTAAGAACAAGCAACTGTTAGTCGGTGCTGACTTTGCAGGCTATCCCCTCAAAGAAGCCGTTGTTGCCCACCTGAAGGAAAAGGGTTGGGAGATCACAGATGTTGGTGTACAGGCCGACAGTGACCCCGACAAGGATACCGACCTGATGTTCCACCGAATCGGTCTGCGGGCAGGTGCTATGATCGCAGAGCGAGAGTTTGAAAGAGCGCTGCTGTTCTGTGGCACCGGTATGGGTATCCACATTGCTGCAAGCAAATGCCCCCATGTCCACGCAGGTGTTGTAGAAAGCGTTCCCGCCGCCCTGCGTGCCATTACCGGCAACGGTGTCAATGTGCTGACCATGGGCGCATTCTACGTA
This sequence comes from Oscillospiraceae bacterium, assembly GCA_015067665.1. Lineage (GTDB taxonomy): Bacteria > Bacillota > Clostridia > Oscillospirales > Oscillospiraceae > Faecousia. Next base: position 28,364 of record SVLZ01000020.1, read on the forward strand.
GCACCCCAAATGGCCTGTGACATTGCCGATGCCTACTTAGGTGCCGAGCTTGGCAGCGGCTACGAATGGTGGCACAATTTCTATGAGTTCCATAAACTGGCCATCGACGAACTGGAAGCCTTCAATTATGAGGAGTATAAAGCCAACGGCTTCAAGGTCAAGCACCTTGGCGACTACCCCCTGAAATTGGAGAAAAAGCCCGAATAACCTGCAAAGGCCCTCCAAAACGGAGGGCCTTTTTTACAGGCTTACGCTGCCTATATAATCATAGCCGGGCATTTCCATGGCAAGCTTTTCTTTATGGAATCGGAAGCTGTCCTGATTATCTAAGTAGAGATGGGCCAACGCAATACCCGCATCCAGCCGCGTACCAATTTGGTTGCAATAGACCCGGATAGCACCGCCCTCGTGGGTAAAATACCAAGGCTGAAGATTAAGGGCAGAAGGGGCCAGCCGCGCCGCTTCCAGCTTGGGATCCCACCGATCGGTGATCTGTGACATCCGCTTGCGCTTGAATTCCATTCTGTCGTGCCGCAGAATATCTCCTTTCGGATATCCGAATGCCAGCATAATGACAAACTTCATCCCCTCCACCTTCTTTTTGGTTTTGGGATTCATTCTGCCCATTCCCAGCCAGCAAGCACCAAGACCCAAGGTCTGTAGGTAAAGGTCCATCTGCTGGAACATAAAGCCCACATTCTCCAAATAACCGTCCTTCTCCTCGGCATAGACCGCGATCAGCTGCTGCGTGGTCCATGGGCAAATGCACCATACCTCACTGCGCTCCACGATCTCCCAATGCACCTTTCTATCCGGATAAAGAGGCATCATAGGAAAAGCCTTGATCTTCTCCAAGATTTCCTCTTCCACCGGCTCATCCGTAAAGCTTCGGCAAGATTTACGCTTATATATCATATTCTTTAATGTCATACAGTATGCTCCTTTCCCACGCTCCGTGCCGAGGCGATTTCCGCCTCTGTCACCGCAGTGATCCATTTTCCGAAAACCTGTGAATCCTTAGTAGGCAAATATCCCATATCTTTATATCCCAATTTCTCCAAAAGTGCCATACTCGCCACATTTTCAGGGTCTGTAAAACAGATAAACTCCCAATCCGAATACCGCTCGTGCAGCTCTTTCATCAGTGCAGACAACGCCTCAAAGGCATAGCCCTTCCGGTGATGGCGATAAGAAAATGTATAACCAAAGCTGAATGTATTCTCCACAGGCATTACCACAATTTCGCCCACCAATTCATCTGTCTCCTTCAGTGCTACCGCAACAAAGCAGGGCTCTTCCGTTCCCAGTACATCCTCTTTTCGCTTTTCCACCAGTGTGGCAATTCCCTCCGGATCCTTGGTCTGTCCTCGCTGATATTGGGCACAGATAGGGTGATTTCGATAATCGTAAATAATATCTCTATCCTTGGGCGCAACATTGCGAAGCTGCAGCCTATCCGTCTCCAAAAAGGTCACGACACTTCCCTCTTTCCCGATTTGCTACATCCAGTATACTCCACCTACCCCACCCTGTCAACGGTTCTCTTTGATAAACAAATCCCATTAATAATGTACTCGTAGGGGACGGGTTCCCCGTCCCGCCTGCCGCACCCCGTACAACACCGTAGGGAATGGATTTATCCATTCCACAAACGTGAAGCGCAGAAACGCGGAATGCATAAATGCATTCCCTACCCCTCTTTCAACGATTCCTCTGTAGGGGTCGGCGTCCTCGACGACCCGAAATAAAATCGGTGCTCGACGCAACGATTTTATTACATTTTTCCTTTATTCGATAGTATGCAAAACGGGCCGTCCGGGAGGTCGGCCCCTACGATTTCTTTCGACGTTACCGTAGGGGACGGGTTCCCCGTCCCGCCTGCCGCGCCCCGTACAACACCGTAGGGAATGGATTTATCCATTCCACAAACGTGAAGCGCAGAAACGCGGAATGCATAAATGCATTCCCTACCCCTCTTTCAACGATTCCTCTGTAGGGGTCGGCGTCCTCGAC
>SVLZ01000021.1 GCA_015067665.1 Oscillospiraceae bacterium
TATGCAAAACGGGCCGTCCGGGAGGTCGGCCCCTACGATTTCTTTCGACGTTACCGTAGGGGACGGGTTCCCCGTCCTGCGGGAGGCGAAACGCCTCCCCTACGATCTCTTTCGATGGTGCATTCGCAGAAACATCCGAGACGAAAACGTCCCGGGCTGTTTGTTGCATATTCTCCGTATTTTCTTGCACTTTTTCTGTATTTCGCATTGACTTGAAAAGGCAAAAGTGGTAGAATGTGAGAAAATATATACACAAAACGCGAGGATGAAAATTAGTACACACCCATCCGTTTCTCCAGAGAGCTGTCGGTCGGTGCAAGGCAGTGAAGCCGGGTGTCGAATTCCTTTCGGAGCGGCTTTGCTGAACCTTAGTAGGCGAAGACGGGAAAGCCCGATACAGCTTGCGGATCGATTTGATCCCATGAGGCCGCATATGCGGTAAACTGAGGTGGTACCACAGGAATTTCTTGTCCTCTGCATTTTGCAGAGGACTTTTCATTTACAAACAAAGGGTGAAAAATATGGTAATTACAGACTTTTTGGAACGAAACGCAAGACTATACGGGCAGGACATCAGTCTCGTTGAGATCAACCCCTCCGAGGAGCGGGACAAAGCCGCCACCTGGTGGGACTTTAACCTGATCGAAAGTGCCAGTCAGGATGCCCCTTACCGTCGGGAAATGTCTTGGAAGGATTTTGACCGTCGGGCAAACCGCTTTGCAAACCTACTGCTCAGCCGCGGCTTAAAAAGAGGTACAAAAGTAGCGATCCTCTTAATGAACTGCATCGAATGGCTGCCCATTTATTTTGGTATTTTGAAGGCTGGCTGTATTGCGGTTCCTATGAACTTCCGCTACAGCAGCGATGAGATTCAGTACTGTCTGGATTTGGCAGATGTAGAGGTTTTGGTTTTCGGACCTGAGTTTATCAGTCGGATCGATGCTGTTGAGAAGAGCATCCCCGGCGTCAAAACGCTGTTCTTCGTAGGCAAAAACGGTCCCGCGTACTCCGAGGACTGCATGTCTCTTCTGCGGTTCTGTTCCTCCAGCGCGCCTCCCGTGGCACTGTGCGAGACAGACGATGCCGCCATCTATTTTTCCTCCGGCACCACCGGCTTCCCGAAGGCCATCTTACATAACCATTTATCTTTGGTACACTCCTGCCTCACTGAGCAAAGCCACCACAGCCAAAGCCGGGATGATGTATTTCTCTGCATCCCGCCCCTATACCACACCGGCGCAAAAATGCACTGGTTTGGTTCTCTGCTTTCCGGTTCCAAGGCAGTCCTCCTCCGGGGTGTCAAGCCGGAGTGGATCCTGCGGGCTGTCACCGAAGAGCGCTGCACCATCGTTTGGCTCTTGGTGCCGTGGGCACAGGACCTGCTGGATGCCATTGACGACCATCGGGTAGACCTCTCTAAGTTCCGCCTCGCACAGTGGCGGCTGATGCACATCGGTGCCCAGCCCGTACCTCCCAGCTTAATTCATCGCTGGATGAAGGTTTTCCCCCATCATCAGTACGACACCAACTACGGTCTGTCCGAGTCCATCGGTCCCGGCTGCGTTCACTTGGGTGTGGAGAATGTCCATAAGGTGGGCGCCATCGGCAAACCCGGCTTCGGTTGGGAAACAAGAATCGTAGACGAGCACGGTCGCGATGTAGAAAAGGGCGATGTGGGCGAGCTGATCGTTCGTGGCGACGGTGTAATGACCTGCTATTATAAAAATCCGGAAGCCACCGCAGAAGTTCTGAAAGACGGCTGGCTCTTTACCGGTGATATGGCCCGTGAAGATGAGGACGGCTTTATTTACCTCGTTGACCGCAAGAAGGACGTTGTCATTTCCGGTGGCGAAAACCTGTACCCCGTACAGATCGAAGACTTCCTGCGCGCCTTCCATAAGATCAAGGATGTGGCAGTCATCGGTCTTCCCGATGCCCGCCTTGGCGAAATTGCCGCCGCCATCATTGAGCTGAAAGAGGGCGAAAGCTGCACCGAGGCAGAGATCGATGAATTCTGCACTGCCCTCCCCCGTTACAAGCGCCCCCGGAAGATCTTCTTCGATAAGGTACCCCGCAATCCCACCGGTAAGATTGAAAAGCCGGTGCTCCGGGAAAAGTACTGCCACGGCCGCTTAGTCGAGGTGCAGATCACAGGTTAACTTCCATAAAACGCAAAGAAAAGAGGTCCTTTTTATGGATTTGGTTATCAAAATCGGAATGCTTGTGGTATTCTTCGGCATTATGATCGGTGTCGGTATCTATTGCCGAAAACACGCTACCGATGTAGACGGCTTCGTTTTAGGCGGCAGAAGCGTCGGTCCGTGGCTCACAGCCTTTGCCTACGGTACATCCTATTTTTCCGCCGTGGTCTTTGTAGGCTATGCCGGACAGTTCGGCTGGAAATACGGTATCGCCGCCACTTGGGCGGGTATCGGCAACGCGCTGATCGGCTCTCTTTTGGCATGGGCAGTGCTGGGTCGCCGCACCCGAATTATGTCCCAGCACCTGGGCAGCGCCACAATGCCCCAATTCTTTGCGGCACGTTTTAACAGCAAAGCGCTGAAAATCGCCGCATCTGTCATCATTTTTATTTTCCTGATTCCCTATACCGCCTCTCTCTACAATGGCCTGAGCCGTCTGTTTGGAATGGCCTTTGATATTGACTATTCCGTATGCGTTATCGTAATGGCACTGCTGACTGCAGTTTATGTCATCGCAGGCGGCTATATGGCAACGGCTATCAACGACTTCATACAAGGAATTATTATGCTGGTGGGTATCGCTGCGGTAATTGCAGCGGTGCTGAGCAGCCACGGCGGTCTTAAGGAAGCGCTGGACGCACTCGGTCAGGTCACAGACCCCACCGTTTCCGAAACACCTGGCGCCTTCAACTCCTTCTTCGGTCCGGATCCTGCCAATCTCCTTGGCGTCGTACTGCTGACCAGTCTTGGCACTTGGGGTCTTCCGCAAATGGTACAGAAATTCTATGCCATCAAGAGTGAAAAGGCCATCAATAAAGGTATGATCATTTCCACCGTATTTGCCCTTATCGTCGCCGGTGGCTGCTATTTCCTCGGTGGCTTCGGACGGCTGTACTCCGATCAGATCGACATTGCTACCGGCGGTTACGATTCCATCATTCCCACGATACTCTCCAATCTTTCACCCTATTTGATTGCCATAGTTGTCGTTTTGGTTCTGTCCGCCTCTATGTCTACGCTCTCTTCCCTTGTTTTGGCCTCCAGCTCTACACTGACGCTGGACTTTATCAAAGGAACGGTAGTCAAGGAGCTGAGTCCCAAAAAGCAGCTTTTCATTATGCGGGTCTTTATTGCCATCTTCATTGCCATCTCTGTGGTGATCGCCATTGTGCAATATAAATCCAATGTGACCTTCATTGCCCAGCTCATGGGCGTAAGCTGGGGCGCGCTGGCAGGCGCATTCTTAGCCCCCTTCCTTTACGGGCTTTACTGGAAACGGGCAACCAAGGCTGCCGTTTGGGTCAGCTTCCTGTTTTCCTGCACTGTAATGCTTGCGAATATCTTCTGGCCTGCAGCATTCCCCGCACTGCTCCGCTCCCCCATCAATGCCGGTGTATTCTGTATGATTGCCGGTCTTGTGATCATGCCGTTGGTCAGCCTTGTGACCCGCCCCCCGGAAAAAGCGCATATTTCCCAAGTATTTTCCTGTTACGACAAAAAAGTGGTGGTATCTGCTGCAGATGCCATCGGTGAACCTATCCACACGGAGGAAACAAAATGAAAAAACTGATTTTGGGTAACGAAGCTGTTGCCCGCGGCTTATACGAAGCCGGATGTAGCTTTGTCTCCAGCTATCCCGGCACCCCCAGCACGGAGATCACCGAAGCAGTCGCCAAATATCCTGAGGTTTACGCAGAATGGGCGCCCAACGAAAAGGTAGCTATGGAAGCTGCTTTTGGCGCATCCTTAGCAGGCCGCCGTTCTTTCTGCGGTATGAAGCACGTAGGTCTTAACGTTGCTGCTGACCCCCTGTTTACCATCTCCTATACCGGCGTCAACGGCGGTATGGTCATCGGCGTGGCAGACGATGCGGGTATGCACTCGTCCCAAAACGAGCAAGACTCCCGGCACTACGCCCGGGCGGCAAAGATTCCGATGTTAGAGCCCTCCGACTCCGCAGAAGCATTGGCATTTGCAAAGCTGGCTTATGCGCTTTCCGAGCAGTTTGACACCCCCGTACTCATTAAAATGTGTACCCGCGTTTCCCACTCCCAAAGCGTAGTGGAGACCGGCGAGCGAGTGGAGTGCGTCAAGGAATACAAGAAAGACATTCCCAAGTATGTTATGATGCCCGGCAATGCCAAAAAGCGCCACCCCGTGGTAGAAGCCCGGACAAAGGCGCTGATCGCCTATGCTGAGGATGCCGATATAAACCGCATAGAAGAAGGCGCCGATCATAAAGTGGGCATTATCACCTCCTCCACCTCCTACCAGTATGTAAAGGAGGTCTGCGGTGATACTTACCCTGTGCTGAAATTAGGTATGATCTGGCCGCTCCCCGAAGAAAAAATCCGCAAATTTGCCGCTTCTGTAGAAAAGCTCGTGGTTGTCGAGGAGCTGGACGGCTTTATCGAAAGCCATTGCCGCGATTTGGGTCTTTCCTGCACCGGAAAAGCAGATTTTCCCAATATTGACGAACTAATGCCCCTGTCCGTGGCCAGCAAGCTGTCTACCCCTTGGGAAACCGGTGTAAAGCTTTCCGAAGCCATTCCTCCCAGACCGCCCGTTATGTGTGCCGGCTGTCCCCACAGAGGTCTGTTCTATACCCTGAAAAAGAACAAGATCACCGTCCTCGGCGACATCGGCTGCTATACCCTCGGCGCAGTTGCGCCTCTCGCTGCTGTTGACAGCGTGATCTGTATGGGTGCCTCCGTCTCGGGACTCCACGGCTTCTCCAAGTCCCAGCAGGGCGCTATGGACGGCAATACCGTGGCTGTCATCGGTGACTCCACCTTTATGCACTCCGGCATCACCGGCCTTGTGAATATGGCATACAACGAATCGAATGCCACGGTGATCATCGTGGATAACTCCATCACCGGTATGACCGGTCATCAGCAAAACCCCACCACCGGCTTTAACCTCAAGGGTGACCCCTGCGCTAAGATCGATTTGGAGACACTTTGTAAGGCCGTGGGCATCCGCCGCGTCCGGGTCATTGACCCTTATAACCTTTCCGAGTGCGACACCGTCATTAAGGAAGAGCTGGCGGCAAATGAGCCCTCTGTCATCATCTCCCGCCGCCCCTGTGCGCTGCTGAAATATGTCAAGCACAATAAGCCGCTGTCTGTCGATCCTGATAAGTGCGTTGGCTGCAAAGCCTGTATGAAGATCGGTTGTCCTGCTATCAGTATTGTGGACGGCAAGGCAAAAGTAGACGAAACCCTGTGCGTCGGCTGCGGTGTCTGTGAGCAGCTTTGTAAGTTTGATGCGCTGCAAAGCCCCAAGGAGGTATGATTATGAAAACACAAAATGTTATGATCGTCGGTGTTGGCGGTCAGGGAAGTTTACTTGCCTCCAAGCTGCTGGGCCGTCTGCTTCTGAGCAAAGGCTACGATATCAAAGTCTCTGAAGTCCACGGTATGAGCCAGCGGGGCGGCAGCGTGGTCACTTATGTCCGCTTCGGCGACAAGGTCTACTCCCCCGTTATCGACAAGGGACAAGCAGACTATATCGTCTCTTTTGAGCTTTTGGAGGCCGCCCGCTGGACGGAGTACTTAAAGCCCGGCGGAAAGATCATTACGAACACCCAGAAAATTAACCCGATGCCCGTCATCATCGGTGCTGCCGAATATCCCGAAAGCTTGGAAGCCAAAATGAAGGAAGCAGGCATCGACCTCGATGCGCTGGATGCCCTGACACTTGCAGAGCAGGCTGGCTCTTCCAAGGCTGTCAACTTAGTCCTAATGGGTCGTCTTTCCAAGTATTTTGACTTCCCCGAGGAAGAATGGATGGCAGCCATTGAAGCCAGCGTACCGCCGAAATTCTTAGAAATGAACAAGATCGCATTCAAATTGGGCGCCAATGCATAAAGGAGATGGTCATTATGCCCAAGTATTACCAACCGGAAATTGAAACTATGCCCTATGACGAGCTTCGCGCTCTGCAAAACGAACGGCTCGTAAAACAAGTGCGCCATGTTTGGGACAATGTCCCCTATTACCGCAAAAAAATGGAAGAAAAGGGTGTTACCCCCGAGGACATTCAGAGCGTGGACGACCTTTATAAGCTCCCCTTCCTCTGCAAGGACGACCTGCGGGAGGCTTATCCCTACGGTCTGAAGGGCGCGCCCCTGTCTGACTGTGTCCGCATCCACTCCACCTCCGGCACTACCGGCAAGCGGGTAGTTGCCTTTTACACCCAGCACGATATCGACCTTTGGGACGATTGCTGCGCCCGGGCATTGGTCGCCGCCGGCGCCACCAAGGAAGACATCTGCCACATTGCCTACGGCTTCGGTCTTTTCACCGGCGGCGCAGGTCTCAACGGCGGCTCTCATAAAGTCGGCTGCCTGACGCTGCCTATGTCCTCCGGCAACACCGACCGGCAGCTGCAATTTATGACAGACCTTGGCTCCACCATCCTCTGCTGCACCCCCTCCTATGCCGCCTATCTTGCGGAATCTATCCACGAGCAGGGTCTCAGGGATCAGATCAAGCTGAAGGCCGGTATCTTCGGCGCAGAGGCGTGGAGTGAGGATATGCGCCACGATATTGAAAATAAGCTTGGTATCAAGGCATATGATATTTACGGTCTTACCGAGACCTCCGGCCCGGGCGTTGCCTTTGAGTGCAGCGAGCAAACCGGTATGCACATCAACGAGGATCACTTCATTGCCGAGATCATCGACCCCGACACCGGCGAGGTGCTGCCCGAGGGCAGTAAGGGCGAGCTGGTCTTTACCGCCATCACCAAGGAAGCCTTCCCGCTCCTGCGTTACCGCACCCGGGACATCTGCATCCTCAGCCGGAAAAAATGCACCTGCGGCCGTACCCACATTAAGATGAGCAAGCCTATGGGGCGCAGCGACGATATGCTGATCATTCGGGGCATCAATGTCTTCCCCTCGCAGATCGAGACCGTACTTTTGCAGCAGGGCTATCCCGCCAACTATCAGATCATCGTAGACCGGGTCAACAACTCTGATACCTTTGAGGTAATGGTGGAGATGAATCCGGAGATGTTCTCCGATTCCCTGGCAAAGATCGCCAGCGCGGAAAAGAAGCTGGTAGAAGCCCTGAAGGCGATGCTGGGCATTGCCGCCAAGGTAAAGCTGGTTGCGCCCAAGACCATTACCCGCAGCGAAGGCAAGGCCGTTCGTGTGATCGACAGGCGCAAGATTTAAGGAGGAAAGCTTATGAGTATCCATCAGATCTCCGTATTTTTGGAAAACCGCACCGGTCAGCTCTCTGAGATCACCCGGCTGCTGGCAGAGAACCATATCGACATCCGCGCCATCTCCATTGCAGAGACCGCTGATTACGGTCTTGCCCGTATGATCGTGGACGATGCGCCGAAGGCAAGCAATATCCTTTTGCAGCACGGTGACATTCTCTCTATGACTCCGGTCTGGGCGGTAGAAGTCCCTGACCGCCCCGCAGGTCTTGCAGATCTGTTGGCAGTGCTGGCAGAAAGCCATATCGATGTGGAATATATGTACTCCCTCTTCACCCACCGAGACGGCTATGCCTATATGGTGCTTCGCGTCTCCGAGGAAGAAAAGCTTGCCACCACTCTCTCCGCTCACGGCATTAAAATCGTTTCCGCTGACGAGCTTGGTCTAAAATAATCACAATCCATGTAAAAAACACGCAGTGCAAGCCACTGCGTGTTTTTTTCTACCCCTTACCCGAATAAAGCCCGCCCTGTTATTGTGAGGAGCCGAAGGCGACGTGGCAATCTCCAGCACAATTTTCCGTTTTCCCTCGTAGAGGACGATGCCCACATCGTCCCACCTAATCCTCTCCCCCGGAGGAGGAATAGAAATCCGCACCACAAAAAAGTGGTGCGGTAATCCTTTGTAGGGATCGGCCTCCCGGACGGTCCTATATTCCAATTCCCCTATTCGCACAAAGGACCGTCGAGGATGCAGGTCCATGCAAACGCGCTGTCAAAAAATACCGTAGGGAATGGAAAAATTCCATTCCCTACGAAACTATTTTATCTCAGCGCAGGAAGCTCACCGTCGATCAGAAGCCATACCATTCTGTCAAAGTACATAGTATTTTCCAGGAAATCGACAGACAGCAGTCCACTTTCCGCTTTTGCCTGACCAATATCATTGGTGGGGTCTACTGCTACGATAGTCTCCAATTCGTCAACACCGACCACCTTGCTGATCGTCATCGTATCAAGATAGTAACAATCCTTTTCTGCACCTGTAGACTGTCCAATAAAACAACCAATATTCGCAGGCGCATCTGCCAATTTAATACTACCTGTGGAAAAACACTTGTCAATCGTAAATGCTTCATTAAATCCGGCAAAGCCGCCAATAGCACGTGCGTTCGGTGCCCCATATTCTATATTCGATGTGGTGAAGCAATTATAGATTGATCCGTAATTGTGTCCGACGAAACCGCCAACATAATCTCCGTTGTCATTTCCGACATTTTTTATAATAATATCCTCTTGGGAATAGCAGTTCATCACGTTGCCCGTGTTATAGCCAATTGCGCCGCCTACCAATACGGTGCCTATTGCATCACCGCCAAGGTCTTCGGTGCCGTTGAATACGATGTCACCTTGATTTACGCTCGTTTCTATTTTACCTAAATTCTCACCCGTAATACCGCCAAGGTGGAAGTAACTCCTGCCATAATGATTTGTTGTAACCGAAATATTCAGCTTTCCGTAGTTTGCGCAGTTAGAAACAGCGGCATCCTTTTCGTTGTGACCAACGATTCCACCTATATGTGAGTAAATATGCCCTTGATCATTCCATGCTCCAGATGTTTGCGTATCTGCCTTGATGCTTATGTAATTTTGGCAGCCGGTAATTGTGCCAAAGTTCGTTCCCGCAATTGCGCCAATATACAGTTGAGGGTCCGGTGTTCCCTTATTGCATCCGATTTTCATTTCTCCGTCTGTAACAAGGCAATTGTCGATCGTTCCATTATTTACCGCACAGACAATACCATAGTTTTTGTGCGTTCCATCGTTCTTTTCAGCGGTAAAAACAAAATTGCTAAAGGTAGTGTTTCGGATGATGCCGTTGTTTGTGCGGACAAAGCCAATAACCGAAGCTTGCTCATTGATTCTGAAATTATGAATCTTGTAACCATTGCCCTCCAACTTGCCGGAAAATTCGTCAACAGGGACAAGCACATTGCCCTTGCAGTTGATATCGCAGGCAAGGAGATATTTTGCGGCAGGGTTGTCCTTGATAGCCATAAGCTGGTCTACCGTCGAAATGACGATATACTCGCCCAAGGTGGTGTCATAGAATTTTGCATACAAAGTAGCATCGCTGGTCAGCGGATAGTCGAAGAAATAGCGCTCGGTCAGCTCCGCATCCAGATACCAACCGACAAATACATAACCTTCCTTCTTCGGGATGGGTATCTTAGCAGTCTCACCATTGGGGACCTTGATCGAAGGTACGAAGCCTTCGTCCCCTTCACCACCGTTTAATTCAAAATTGATGGTATACTCCGCTGCGGGCGGGTCTGTGGGATCTGTGGGTACTTCCGTGGGATCCTCGCCCTGCGTGCCAGAGCCGCAGGCACAAAGCAACAACGCCAGCAAAAGGGTCAGTAGTGCTGTAAGTAGTTTTCTCATTTCTTTCTCCTCCTAAAAACAAAAAGTGCGTCAACCGAAGCTGACGCAGTAAAAACGCAACCCCGATTTTCGTCAAACAAAACACAAACAGGAAAGGATATACCCCCCCTATTAAGCGTGATCTATTTTCCCATTTTGTTTGACAGTACTATCATAATACCTTTCCAGCGAAAAAGCAAGTGCTTTTTTCTGACCGTTATTTGCCTTAATTCGTACATTAAACGGTGATAAAAGGCATAAAAAATCCGGTGCATTCGCACCGGATTTTCACATTTTAATACTCAGCCTGCGTAGGACGCTGTATAGATTACGTCCTCAGACTGAAAAACCTGCAGGTCAAGGTTCTTATCATTATAGCAAAGAACCCGCTCTTCGAACCAAATACTGTAGATGCCCGACGCAGTCAGTTCATTCAGCTCCCCTGCGGAAACGCTATCGCGCAAATAGACGGAACAAATCTGCAGCAAAAGCTGGGCACAGCCGCCTTTTTCCGAATAAGATACCAAATTGTGCAACGCATTTTTCTGCATGCCGTCTGCCGGATCTATAAAGGTGGTAACCGATTCCCCGCTGGCATACACATAATACAGCTCTTCATCCTGCGCGCTTATGGGATAGTCCCGCAGGAAAACAATACTGGTAGGCTTTTTGTAACGGAATACCGCAGGCAGGTCAATGTTCTTCTCCTCACGGTTAAAGAGGTTGAAGCTATACTGCTCGCCGCGGGTATCCAAGTTTCGGGTAAAGCCGTCAAAGCTTGCCAAATAGCCATTGGAAAAGCCGTTATTCAGCAGTGTTTTTGCCAAATAATCCACAATAAAGGCATTTTTCATCCAGCTAAAATCCAAAAGACGGGTAAGCTCGTTTTGCTGAATATAGGCCAAATACTCTTCAGACACCTTCAGCCGTACCTGATTGTTTTCAAGCAGCTCCAAATCGATATGCTTCTCATCATTGGCAAATGCTGCGATTTCGCCTACATAGGCTGCCTGCGCAGCATTCTTGGCAGGATCAAAAGACGCGGCAATGGAATCCGCTTCGCTTCCAAATACCTGCTCATACTCGACATACACAGGACCCAAATACAGACAGCGATTTTTTGCCGTCTGAATCTGTGCAAAAGCCTGATAGAGCGCCGGATCCACTGCGATGGTCTCATTGGGATGGGCATTGATATATGCTAAGTTATTGCACTGCTCTACCATAAGCGATGGATGAAACAGCTGGTAAGCTTTGATCGTTGCCTCCCCGTACAATACCCGGAGCCTTTTTTGCTCCTCTGTCGCAGAGATCTCCCCCGCACCAAGGTAATAGTTCAGGGTAAAGTCATCACTACAGCTTAAGCCCGTTGTCGAGGGATCGATGATCTGCCAGCCTGGCTCCGTATTCAGCGCGGAAGATAAACCGACAACCATTGCAACAATAGCAACAAGGATGCAGCCCACCAGCAAGATGAGCCGCATTCTTGTCTTATCATTTGTCAGTTCGATCCGTGTGATTGGCGGAAGGCCGCGCGGTCTTTTATCGCCACTACTCATATTCGGCTACTCAAATGACTGCCAACAGCAGGAACAACAGGAACAGGCCGATAATGGCACCGAGCACGCTGAAGCCCACAATTGCACCCTTTTTACAAGCCTTGTAGTTACGGATATAGTTGAAGCGACGGAAAATAGGCGCCGCGATCAAGCCAAGGGGCGGCAGCAGGAAGGACAGGAATGTGAGCCACTTACTGCCGGTATCATGGATAGGTGCATCCAAAATATACTTTGCGTTTTCGTTGAGTTCCTCTTCTTCTGTCATCTTTACCTCTTCAGGCGCATTGGGGTCGCGAATGATGACAGACTTGATCTTCTCATTTTTTGCACGCAGAGACTTATACTCCTCGATCTCCTTCTTATTGCCGTAAACAAAGTGATTATGGCCGATGTCCACCAGTTCAGGCTTATCCTCACTGTAATCGTGGACAGAGGGATCGTAGGTAAAGAGCACCTTGTTCTTCTCCAACTGAGGATCAGGAATGGGAATTGCGGAGATCAAGCTGCGGGTATAGGGATGCATGGGGAAATTGAAGAGCTCTTCTGCTTCTGCAATTTCCACGATGTCACCCTTGTAGATAACACCGATGCGGTCTGAGATAAAACGAACAACGGACAGATCGTGTGCGATGAACAGGTAGGTAATACCGCGTTCCTTCTGGAACTTCTTCATCAGGTTCAGAACCTGCGCACGAATAGAAACGTCCAATGCAGAGATGGGCTCGTCAGCAATAACCAGCTCCGGTTCCATAACCATAGCACGGGCAATGCCGATACGCTGACGCTGACCGCCGGAGAACTCGTGAGGATAACGGGTCAGGTGCTCGGGCAGCAGACCAACTTCCTCAATGATCTTCTCGACCTTGGCAACTCTTTCTGCCTCCGTCTCAAACAGCTTAAAGTTGTAAAGGCCTTCGGAGACGATATAGTCAACAGTAGCGCGCTCGTTAAGAGACGCGGCAGGATCCTGGAAAACCATCTGGATGTTACGGATAACCTCCCGGTCCAAGGACTTGGTGGTCTTGCCGGAGATACGGACACCCTTATACTGAATTTCACCGGCAGCGCAAGGATTGACGCGGATAACCGCACGGCCAATGGTGGTCTTACCGGAGCCGGACTCGCCTACCAAAGAAAAGGTCTCACCCTTGAAAACATCAAAGCTGGCGTTTTTGACCGCTCTTACAGCAGTATCGCCCTTGCCGAATGTGATGTCCACATTCTTCAGGCTCAGGAGGATCTCTCTGCCGTTTTCGTCAACAGGACCGTGTTCCGGCAAATGGGAAACAGTATTCATTTCTTTAGGCATAGGGACACCTCCTTTACAGATTGCAAGCATTCATCAATTTCTCGTGAATGTTCTGAATAACTTCGGGTTTCTCGATCTTAGGCGCTCTGGGGTCCAATAGCCAGGTCTTGGCAAAGTGGGTCTCAGTAATCTGGAACATAGGAGGCTCCTTCAATGTGTCCAGCTTCAGCGCGTGGGGATTTCTGGGTGCAAAGGCATCGCCAACGATCTTGTTATACAGAGAAGGCGGTGTGCCGGTGATGGAATACAGCTTGGTGTTACGCTGTGCCAGCTGCGGGAGACTGGAAAGCAGCGCCCAAGTGTAGGGGTGGCGAGGATCGTAGAACACTTCCTCTGCAGTACCCAGCTCTACAACCTGACCTGCGTACAGAACGGCAACACGGTCAGCAACGTTTGCAACAACACCCAAGTCGTGGGTAATGAAAACGATCGTATAGCCAAATTCCTTCTGCAGATCTTTAATGAGCTTCAAAATCTGCGCCTGAATGGTAACGTCCAACGCGGTGGTAGGCTCGTCACAGATCAGGATCTTAGGCTGACAGCTCAATGCGATCGCGATAACGATTCTTTGGCGCATACCGCCGGAGTACTGGAAGGGATAATCGTCAAAGCGGCTCTCCGCATTGGGGATACCGACCTTCTTCATCAGCACCAGTGCACGCTCACGGGCCTCTGCCTCAGTACAGTTCTGATGCTTCAAAATAACGGAGGTGATCTGCTTGCCGATGGTGATAATGGGGTTAAGGCTGGTCATAGGATCCTGGAAAACGGTAGCGATCTTGCCGCCGCGGATCTGGTTCCAGTCTTTACCGTACTTAATCTTAGCCAAATTCAGGACACAAACGCCGTGGAGCTTCTCCTCGGTCTCATCCAAATAGCGGACGCGGAATGCAACCTTATCAAAGACGGCATTGATCTGGTCCTCATCGTCAAGATCCACACCGATCATCATCGCTTCCTTCACAGCAGCAAGGAGCTTGCTGAGCAGACGCATACGCTTTACATAGCTGTAGCGACCAACAGACAGGTAGATTTCCTTGGCGATCCGCTCATTGCGCGTTTTCGTTGCCTCAGTGACCTTCCCTGCAATTTCTTTTGCGTACTGTTCTTTCAGGGCAGACATCTTCTTTTCATATTCCGCAGCATATGCGGTGTCTGCATTGGCAGATGCCTTGTGGGCAGCGATGGCAGCCGCTTCCTGCTTGCGCAGTTCTTTGATCTCGGCATCCATCTGGGCGATCTGTGCGCCCATTTCCTTATAGCGGTCCTTCTCCTGCTTGCTATCCACAGTCTGGCGCTGATTAAAGAGCTCAGTACGGCGGAAGGACAGATCCTCGATCTTTACAGTGAGGGCTTCACGCTCCTCAGTGGTCAGACCGCTGCGTGCCTTGCGTTCCGCCTTCAAAGCTTCCATTTCTCTGTAGGTTGCAGCGCCAAGCTCATACTTTGCGTAGTCGTTCAGCTTCTTGGTGTAGTCAGCGACCACCTGCTTTGCGTGATTTGTATACGCAACGCTGGTATCTGCCAGATCAGGATCGTTAAAAATGATAGAACCCTGGTCAATATAGCCATTGCCATCCAGCATACCGGCAAAGGTCTTGGTGAAGACGGACTTACCGGAACCGGACTCACCGACGATGGCCACGGATTCGTTTTCATAGAAATCCAGAGAAATACCGCGGATCGCAGTCAGAATTCTGCCGCGGACACGGAATTTCACGTGCAGGTCCTTGACGGACAATAAAACCTTTTTATTTTCCATAGCCTGCACCTCTTACATATGGGTTCTGGGATCCGATGCGTCGCCCAAATTCTGACCGACAACATACAGAACCACTGCGATGATGGAAGCGACCGCAACGGGGCTCCAGAATTCGAATTCCCAACCGGGCGTGATCATTGCGCTCTTTGCTGCTTCGATCAGTTTACCAAGGGACATATCGGAAAGGCCCATGCCGATGTAGCTCAGGAACACCTCGTAGGAGATGTAGGAGGGAATTTCGGTAGCGACCAGCGTCACGATGACAGAGGTCATAAAGGGCAAAATGTTCTTGGTGGCGATCCGGGTGATGGGCGTACCCAAGCAGCGGGAAGCCAAATTATACTCGCGGTCACGGATAATGATAACCTGCGTACGGATAAAGTAGGCAATGCCGATCCAGCCGGTGATGGTCAAGGCAAAGACCATGGACCAGAAGGATGCAGACATAATCAGCACGATAACAGAGATCAGCAAAACGTAGGGCACGTTTGCCACAACGTTATAGACTTCTGTCATAATGATGTCAAATTTGCGGCTGAAGCCCCAAACGGCGCCAACAGCGACACCAATGAGCATATTGATGGCTGCGCAAACCAGTGCCAAGGAAATGGAGATACTGGAACCGTACCAAATCGCATCAAAGGTGGACTTACCTGCTTCGCCGGAACCCAGGATCCACTTGATGTCAAAGCCAAACTTATCGATGGCTTCGTCCGGCTTCAGGTGGGGTGCGTTCTTGTCAAAGAGGTTAATATAGGGGTCTACCGTGGGATCATAGCCAATCACCATCGGGTATACATAGGAGAAGATAATCAATACTGCAAGCAGACACAATACGACGGTATTCAGCTTCTTACGGAAGAAAACGCGGAACACACTGCGCCAGTAAGAGTATCTGGGAGCAGTAATGCGCTCGGAGGCCAGTTCGTCCTGCTCAGCGGGAGAGAACAGCTCTTCTTCGGGGATATTGAGATCCTTCAGATCAATTAACTTATCTGTCATCGTGTGTCACCTCGCTTTCGATGTGAAGGAAATTCTGGGATCCATGACGGACATCAGAACGTCACCAAGGATAAAGGATGTTACGGACAGCAGCGCATAGAAGAGCGCCACGCCCACAATAACACCGTTGTCATACTTATTGATCGCTTCAGTCAGAACGTTACCGATACCGGGCACCAAGTACACACGCTCGGTAATGATCGCGCCGGTCAATGCGCCCAGCACGCTGCCGGGGATACCGTGTACGACAGGGATGATAGCGTTCTTCAGGATGTGCTTACGGAAGATCTCGCCTTCGGACAGACCGCCGCTGCGGGCAAACTTAACGTAATCGGAGTTCATCTGGTCGATCATATACCGGCGCAGCCACTTCATCAGGTTTGCAATGGAGGGCAGGGACAGAGAAATGATGGGCAGAATATACATCAGCCAAGTCGGCGTATGCATATTAAAGGTAGTGGGCAACTTCATACTGCTGCCGATAGCCCGGAAGATGAAGATATAACCCAGCGACGGCACAGCCATAATGAAGATGATATACAGCGTACCCAGCTTATCAATGAACTTATCCTTATTCAGCGCCATAATGACGCCCAGCGGCACTGCCAGCAGGTAAGCCAAAATGACGGAGATAATACCGATCACAAAGGAATAGCCCATCTGGGACATACCGGACTTTACAGTCGTGGTTCTCGTGTAGTCATCCACATAATAACGCATATTCAGTTCGCTCTTTTCGCGACTCCCAGCAACATGAACCAGCGTATGCAGATCGTCCGCAGTTTCCTCCTTAATACCGGAAGGGTAGGTAATAACGCTATATTTCTGGGGACCCTGTGCATCAGTCATCGTGTTAAACACATCAACACCTTTATTGACAGAATAGGATTCGCCCAGTTTAATTTTCACTAAGTTTTGGTGAATATAGGGGAACTGATCGGTGAAATACAGCAAATATTTATGCGTTGTACCGTTGCCCATGATGGCAGGCGAGAACTTCTCCCCTCCGTAAACAGGGTCAAACCAAGTAAAGGTCAAGCCGCGCTCGCCCTCGATTTCCTCCACATTATGGATGTTATCCACCTGGATAAGACCGGTAAAGTAGGTCACCATACGATTCAAAAGCGGTACATCCCTATAGGCAAACAGGTAGGGTCTGCCGCCATCAACATACTTAGTAGGACCCTGCTTAATGCCGGGAAGGCGAATCACCTTATAACCCTGACTTCTGTACTTTTGGGTAAAGGCTTCGACGTGCTTTGCCACAGTCTTGCTGTCATTGTCTTCCTTTGCACCAATGGACACAGCAGCATCTCTCTCAGATTGCGTAATATTGCCAGCGTCTAACTCCTCCTGCAGATACTCTGCGTAGGGAATATAGTCCACATAGCCGAAGCGCTCCCATTGCTCCATTTTATAAACTTGTTTATCGTTGTTCAGCTTCTTCGGATAAGTGGGATCACTAGAGAAAATGGCCTCTCTGTCCAAAAATGCATAAATCATTACCATGATCACCGCAATAACAAGGACAACAGACAGAAGGGCCCGCAGGATTCTTTTTATCAGATACTTTGTCATAATCCGTCTCCTTTGTCTTGTCTATTAGGATAACGCAGAAACTGCGAAATATCCCGGCAGTAGAGAACACTGCCCTAAATACTCCTTGGCGCAATAAACCACAAGGAATACTTAGGGCAGCATTTCCTACATAATTTTATTTTTGCCAAAACAGTCATTTGGGAGGATGGGCGAAATCGCCCACCCTCCTAATGCTTTGAGAAATATCAGCTTCTAAGTTTTAATTAGAAGATACCCAGAGACTTGGTCATGTAGCCAGCGTAGTCAGGCAGCATGGTGCCCAGGTAGGTGGAAGGATCACCGTAGTCGGGACCCCAACCGGAACCGTCGGACAGGTCGTAGTTAGCGTCGGAGCCAACATTGAAGCGGTAGGTATCAGCCAGATAGTCGTCGCGAGTTGCGTACTCAACCAGGTTGACCTTGATGCAGCCGTTGGAAGCTGCCTCGATGGACTGCTTCATAACCTGCTTCTGAGCCTTGGAAACTTCGGAGTCAGCGCGTACGCAGAAGTCCAAGTAGATGGGATTCTCAGCAGAGATCTCAATGCCCTCAGCCTTCAGATCCTCGATAGCCTTTGCCAGCTCAGCCTGTGCAGCCTCAACATTGTACCAGCCGTCGAAGCCGGAGCTGGAACTGCCGTTCCAAACCTTCAGAGCAACGCCGTCAGCATCCAGCTGAGCCTGTACGATCTCACCGTACTGGGTGCCAGCCTTGAAGGTCTTGTCTTCGCCGTTGATCTTAATGGTAACATCCTTATCCAGCTTCACGTAGGTGCCGGGGGTGTAGGAGTTAACCAGGGAGTTCAGCTTCAGCTCTTCGCCAACGGACTGTGCATTGTAGGTAGCACGGTCGATGGACATTACGACAGCCAGACGGAAGTGCTGGTTCAGCATAGCAGCCTCAGCGTTAGCCTTCTGTGCGTCGGTCTTGGGGGATACGCCCTTAGCAGCATCAGTAGCAGAAGCGTAAGCATTACGGTTCAGGTTCAGGAAGCCGCAGTAGGTAGTAGCGTCGGTGTCGGAGACATATGCGTAGGTATCGAAAGTGCCCTTTGCCTTTGCGATCTCAACACGCTGAGTGGTCATGCCCAGAGTGTCAACAACGCCGTTGAAGAAGTCGTCGTACATCTTCTGATGGTCGGTGCCGTCAGTGTACATGTAGTTGAAGGACTTCAGGTTGTTGCCGTCCTTGTTCCAGTAGGTGGGGTTGGACTCCAGAGTGATGGAGTTGTTGGAGGTGTAGGAAGTGATAACGTAGGGACCGCAGTAAGCGATGGTGTCGAAGCTGGTGCCGTAGTTGCCACCCATGGACTCGTAGAAGGACTGGTTCAGGGGAGCGAATACGCCGTAGCCCAGCATGGTCAGGAAGTAAGGAGTGGGCTCGGACAGGGTGTACTCCAGGGTGTAGTCGTCAAGAGCCTTAACGCCAACCTGAGAGAAGTCGTTGATTTCTTCGTTGACATATGCATCAGCATTAACGATGTTAGCGCAACCAGCGCAGACCAGGTATTCCAGGCCGCCGCCAGCACGCATCATGTGCTTCATACCAAATACGAAGTCGTTAGCAGTCAGAGTAGCAACTTCACGCTTCTGGCTGTCAACCCACTTCACGCCCTCACGGATCTTGAAGGTGTACTTCAGGCCGTCCTCGGAGATGGTGTACTCGGTTGCCAGAGCGAACTGAGCAGTGTTCTCCATGTCGTATTCCATCAGACCGTCGTAGGTGTTGACCAGAATCTCGGAGTCGGCAGCGTAGGAAGTTGCCAGAACGTCCCAGTAAGTGACATCAGCGTCGAAGTAGAAGGTTGCGGTGTCTTCGATGGTGTAACCCTTCTGAGTCAGGTAATCCTTTACGTACTGCTCGTAGGTACCGGTGCCCAGGACTTCAGCCCACTTAGCCTTCAGATGAGCAACATCTTCAGCCTTGATGGCTTCCTTGGTGACGATACGATCGTGGAAACGGTAAGTATCATTACCGAACAGGATGGGGGTGTTGGTGTAGGGAGCGATCTTGGTCATTGCGTAGTTGCCGCCCTGAGAAGTGGTGGGCAGGAAAATACCTGCAGCCAGCATCTTAGCCTCGGCAACAGCCATCTTGGCATAACGGGTGGGAACGTCAGTTTCCTTCAGAGCTTCCTGGTAGTAAGAGTAGAACTCACCAAGAACCTTGTTGTAAACTGCACGGGATTCCTCCAGATACAGTTCTTCTGCGCTAGGACCGGTGGGTTCAGTGGGATCTTCAGTACCACCGAAGCAAGCGGTCAAGCTCAGGACCATTGCGATGGCCAGCAGCATTGCTAACAGCTTTTTCATTTTTGTTTCCTCCTAAATTTTTTCCTTAACGGAATTAATTATTTATTTACGCCTGCCCGGTGGTCCTACAACACCGCAGGGGCTGTAAACATGTCCGTATTATACCACCGTAGAAAGACATTTGTCAACATCAAAATAACAAAAATCGAGCAAACTTGGATTATTATACAAAAAGGCAAAAACTTTTGTTTTTTATGTGTCTTTTATATGGGTTTTCGTCGTTTTGACCAAGCCGGCAAATCCTGTGTCCACCAGTGGGTTATTTCTCGCGGATAATGGCCATAATTGGCGGACTATCGTTTTTTGCTCTGTTTTCCCTTCGTCATATGTTACAGTTTTTTCGACTTTATTATTTTTTATGTCCTTCTGTTTTGCAGGCGCTCATTGGTATATATATTATATATAATGTAAAGCGCAGACCTCCTTCTTGGTATAATATGCAAAAACGCAAAAAAAGATGCAAACCGCATCAGCAGCAGGTGGTTGCGGCACAGAGATGCAAAAATCCTCCGAAGCACAAACTGCTTCGGAGGATTTTTCTATTACGCAAGACCGCCGGCGCGGACATAGTCTGCCAGCAGGTCGCGGGCAAAGACACCGGCATCGTAATACTCTACGACTGTCATCTTATTGGGCGCATACAAGCCGGACCAGCTATCTACCACCACATAATAGGTAGCGTTGACATCAATACTGTTTTTCACGCTCTGGCCGTATTCACCGTAAGCGATCCGGTAATCGCTGTTATTGAAAAATCTGCTCTTGAGCTCTTTTCCCTTGATTGCGCAAAGCATAATATCATTATCAAAGGTAAACAGTGCCTGCAGATCCGCGTAGGTAACATCGCCTACCTGCAAATTGTAGGGGCTTCTGGTGTTCAGCGAGCCGCCGCCCAGTACGATATTATATTTATCGCCCCATTTTTCTACACCGGCTTCATAATAAAGCTTCGCAACGATATTGCCCAAGGCCGTGCTGCTTCTGTAGGTTCGGTTATAGCCCAGGACCTCATAGGCATTGGAGAGGATGTCATCATATTTCTGAAGCAGTGTCTCAACAATGGGATCATCGGCAAGGCTCTGATACTTAGACTTAGAAATTTGCCCTGCCTCCTCCACCGAGAAGGAATTGGTCACGGAGTTGATCGCCACCTCCACGTGAGAAATGCCATCCTGATTGTCGCCTCTGTTTTGCAGGTGGTAAACACCGTAGCTATCCTGCGTGGTATAGCCCTGATGGGTGTGACCTTCAAACACCAAATCTACATAGCCACCGCTGGACAGCGAGCTGTCGTAATCACTTTGGTCACTGTGGATCACATACACAATAAAGTCCGCGCCCTCGTTTTGCAGACGGGTGCTTTCCGCTTTTACCAGATTTGTCAGCTCGCTGCCGGTTTTGAAATACACATCCTGGCACTTATCCACTGCAATGGAGCTATAATGGTTGCCCATAGCACCGATGATGCCGATCTGCAGGCCGCCAACCTCCACAACCACAGACGCATCACAGTAGTCCACTCTTTTATCCGTTGCACGATCGTAGATATTGATCGCAAGGAACGGGAACTGTGCAATTGCCCTATTATTTCGGATAAATTCGCTGCCCCAGTCATATTCGTGGTTGCCGATCGTCATTGCAGCAAAATCCAGCTCGTTCATCCAATCGGTAATGATATTTCCCTTTGTCATATTGGATTCCGCGCCACCCTGCCACATATCACCAGCTGACAGTAAAATCGCATAATCGTCTGTTTTGCGGGCATTTTTTAAGTAAGTGGTGAGTTCGTCTACACCGGGGTGATTTTCGCCATCCACAAATTTGCCGTGGAGGTCGTTAACGGAATAAAGATCAACGTAGATGAGCAGTAAGATTCCGCAGTCATCACAATAGCCGTTATCATCTGCATCCTTATGTGCAGATGGATCGATGGGAGCAGGCGGGTTTGTAGGCTCCGTCGGGTCACCAGGCTCTGTGGGGTCCTCCGGATTTGTAGGTGTGCTGGGCTCACCGGGATTTGTGGGCTCACTGGGATTTGTAGGAACAATAGGGCGAGTGGGATTTGTGGGGTTCGGCTGGATCGCAGGACCGCAGCCGCTCAGCAAAAGCACAAGCACCAGCATTAAAGCAAATATTCTCTTCATATGCGTATACCTCCTCTGTTTTTCACTAATTTAATATTATATAGCAAAAAACGCTGTCGGTCAACTGATTCATTTTCTCACCTCTTATTCGGCAATGTGATGAAAATACCCTAAAAAAGCTGTAGATGTTTTTCTGCTGTTAAAGCAAAAATAACTTGCCTTAAAACACACTTTGTGCTATATTAGACAGGGGTATTGTTTGTATTTTAGATACCCTTGTCTTGGACTGCCAATCTGTCCCATTTATACCTTATTATAATATATAATTATTTCAGGGCGCAAACCCCTGATTCCCCTATCAGAAAGAGAGCTCCCTATGAAAAGAAGCTATCGGCTGTCCACCGCTTTGGATGTGGACGACCTTTTGATGGAGTGCGTACCCTACGCTGTCCGTCTCGCCAACGAAAAGTATAAGTTCGACCCTCCGCTGACGATCTATGAAGTAGATCGCTGGGGCAAATTAGGGACCCGGGCGGACGTGATCTTCGAATTTATGGATGACCCGGCATTTTTCCGTACCCAGCCCGTCATTCAGGGGGCACGGGAGTTTGTCCAAAAGCTTTCCCAAATGACCGAGGTCTTTATTTCTACCGCCGTATGGCCTGCGTATTTGACGCTTCGCTTCCAGCGCATTTTAGAGGAATTTCCCGAGATCCCTCAGGATCATATCCTGCTGGGCGCACGGAAAGATAAAATCGACGTAGACATTCTCTTTGACGACGGTATGCATAATGTATTCCGTTCCAATGCCGCTTACCCTATTTTGATGCGCCGTCCTTGGAATCAGGAAGCAACGGGTATGCTCGCTGTCAACAACTACGATGAGTTTCTCAAGCTGGTGGAAGTCATTTCCGGCAGCTACAACGTAAAGCCCGAGGAGCTTTCCTTGAACCAACCCAGCATTATTGTACTGGTCGGTCCTTCCGGCAGTGGCAAAAACGACATTGCCAAGGGACTTTTGGAAAAGCGCGACTGTTTTGAAAAGCTTGTAAGCTACACCACAGACGAAGGCGCCGTATCCCGTCCGGAGCAAAGCTACCGTCACGTCAGTTTGGAGGAATTCCGCAAAATGTGCGACGACGGAGACATTTTCGAATCCACCACCTACGGTCGTCACGCCTATGGCTCCCGAAAATCCGACGTTGAAAAGATTTTAGGCAGTGGCAAGCACGTTTTGACTGTTATGGACATCTGCGGTGCGATGGCTATGAAAACCCATTTCCCCAACGTGGTGACCATCTACGTCAAGCGGGACAAAAAAGATCTTCTCACTGCCCTTCTGGAAAAGGATGCGCCCACACCTGACAAGGTCAACCGCATTCTGGCCATCGAGGCAGAGACAAAGAACGCACACATTTGCGATTATACTGTCAATTTTGACAGCTGTGAAAACGCAGTGGCGCAAATTTGTGAGAAGCTGCATCTCAAATGATTTTACTGTTCCCAAGGAGTACTTTTTATGACCGCTGATTTGCAGAAAGCCAGCCTTTCCAAACGAATTGCCGCCCTTTTATTGGATTTTATTCTACTGACGATCCTGATCACCGGTGCCGCCACTGTTTTTACCGCGCTTACGGATTATGATGTCCATTTGGCAACCGCTGATGAACGGCAGAAGCATTTCGAAGCAGAATACAATGTCCGCTTTGACATTACGGAAGAAGAATTCCTTGCCCTTTCCGAGGAAAAGCAGCAGGTATATAACGATGCCTATCAGGCTCTTCGCAAAGATAAGGCTTTTCTCCGTGCTTATAACAGTATGATCAGCCTTATTATGGTGATTCTCTCGGCAAGCATCCTTTTGGGTGTTTTGGTTGTGGATTTCGTCATTCCCCTGTTCCTTAAAAACGGTCAAACCCTTGGAAAAAAAGTCTTCGCAATTGGCCTTGTGCGGATCGACGGTGTGCAGATCACTACCCTACAACTGTTTGTGCGCACCTTTTTGGGAAAGTTCGTCATTGCGCTGATGATCCCCACATGCATTGTGATCCTGCTGTTCTTCAATGCCGCCAACATTATCCACCTCGCCATTTTGGCTGTTCTTTTGATCGCCCAAATTGCCTGCGTGGCTGCTACCCGGACCAATTCTGCTATCCATGACCTGTTGGCTGGCACTGCGGTTATCGACATCTCCAGCCAACAGATTTTCCGCAGTTCGGAAGAGCTTTTGGAATATACCAAAAAAATCCATGCGGAACGGGCTGACCGTTCTGGCTATTAATAAAGAAAAACAAAAATAAGAAAATGGAAGGGTATTTGTATGAAAGTAGTATTGCAAAATCTCACAAAAGTCTTTCCCAGCCGTGACAAGAAGTCCGGAAAGGAAGTTGTTGCTGTCAACGACTTTACCTTTGAAATTCCGGACGGAAAACTGATCGGCCTTCTGGGACCCTCCGGTTGCGGCAAAAGTACCACGCTGTATATGATCAGCGGTCTGCAGAAGCCCACCGGCGGTAAGATCTTCTTTGGCGAAGATGATGTTACCGAGCTGACCACTGAGAACAGAGGTATCGGTCTGGTGTTCCAGAACTATGCGCTCTACCCCCACATGACGGTAAAGCAGAACATTCTCTTCCCTCTGCAGAACCTGAAGGGCGAAGACAAGATGTCCAAGGCCGAAATGCTGGAGCGTGCGCACTGGGCAGCAAAGCTGGTCCAGATCGACGATCTGATGGACCGCAAACCCAGCGAAATGTCCGGCGGTCAGCAGCAGCGTGTTGCCATCGCCCGTGCACTGGTTAAGATGCCCCGCGTTCTGCTTTTGGACGAGCCCCTTTCCAATTTGGATGCACGTCTGAGACTGCAGACCCGCGAAGAGATCCGCCGTATCCAGAGAGAGACCGGCATTACCACCATTTTCGTTACCCACGACCAGGAAGAGGCCATGTCCATCTCCGATATGATCGTGGTTATGAAGCTGGGCGTAGTTCAGCAGACCGGTAAGCCGCAGGAGGTTTACGACAACCCCACTAACCTCTTCGTTGCCAAGTTCCTCGGTACACCTCCCATTAACGTATTTGCAGGTTCCGTCAAGGGCGGCAAGCTGTACTTAGGTAAGGATGCCGTTTTGAATGTTCCCGGTGTTGCCGATCAGGAAGTACATGTAGGTATTCGTCCTGAGGGCTTTGAGCTGGATCCCAACGGTCCTATGATCTGCAATCTGAACAGTATCGAAGTTATGGGTCGCGACTCCAGCGTTGTTTCCACCCACGATGCCTCTCAGAATCCTGTTGTCCGTTCCATCATCGATGCAGATAATAAGGTAGAAGAAGGTGCTAAGACTGTCCGCTTCTCTCTGAAGCCCCATAAGGTATTCCTTTTCCACAAGGAGACCGAGGAGAGAATTTATTTCGAGGTGAAGTAATATGGTCGATAGTAAACAACAGTGGAAAGCCTGGCTGTACCTTTCGCCAGCGATCGTTTTGCTGCTGGTATTTACCGCCTGGCCCATTATTAACACCCTTCGCATGGCATTTTTGGAAAACTACAGCGGTCTGCAGGAAATTGGCGGTGCGACCTTTAATTTCGGTATCGGCAACTTCCTGACGGTTATCAAGTACAAGAAGTTCCTGCAGTGCTTATCCAACACCGTAGGTCTCTGTATCACAACTGTGCCCATCTCCACCATTCTGGCACTGTTGATCGCTGTTGCACTCAACTCCATAAAGCCCCTGCAGAAAATTCTGCAGACCATCTTCTTCCTGCCCTATGTGACCAACTCCATTGCTATCGGCATGGTCTTTGCTGCCATGTTTAACATCATCGGCCTGCGTCCCGGCGGCGGTTACGCAGATACTTGGGGCATTATTAACCTGGCAATTCAGGCCTTTGGTGGCGAACCCATCAACTGGATCAATGCCGGCTCCAACTACGGTCCCAACATTATCGTTATGATCGTCTATATTGTTTGGAATGCCCTGCCCTTTAAGATCTTGGTCCTGCTGGGCGGTCTGCAGAGCATCAACAAGCAGTATTATGACGCAGCCAAGGTCGACAGCACCTCCCGTACCCGTGTATTTGCCCGGATCACCGTACCGCTGCTGTCCCCCATGCTGGCTTACGTTATTATCACCGGATTTATCGGCGGCTTTAAGGAATACTCCAGCATCATCGGTATTTTCGGCGAGAATATGGGTCCTGCGCACGATGCCGGCAGACTTAACACCATGGTTGGCTTCGTTTACGACGCATTGGAGCGCGACTTTCAGGGCAGAGCCTCTGCTGCTGCACTGATTTTGTTCGGCATTATTCTCTTGGTGACCCTGTTTAATAACCATGTCATCAAGAGATTTACCCACTATTAAGGAGGTGCCTCATATGTCTCAAAAAGATAATGTTATGCAGGCAAAAGACCTTCAAAAAGTCTCTACCGCCTCCAAAGTAACGCAGGTTTTGGTAAAGTTCGGTGTTTATGCATTTCTGATCATTATGGCGCTGATCGTCCTGTTCCCCTTCTACTGGATGATCATCTCCTCCCTGAAGGATCTGTCGGAATACCGGGCACCTACTCCCACCTTCTGGCCCAATAAAGTCGTGTGGGACAACTATCCTATGGCTTTCTCCACCGCAAACTTAGGTCAGCTCTTTATGAACACTGCCTATGTCGGTATCGTTTCTACCCTGCTGAGCTTGGTAATTACAGTTCTCTCTGCTTTTGCCTTTGCCCGTCTGGAGTTCAAGGGCAAGGAGACCCTGTTCGGTCTGCTGCTGGCAACCATGATGATCCCCGGTGAGCTGTTCACCATCACCAACTATCTGACTGTTAAGAATTTAGGTTGGATGGACACCTTTGAGGCGCTGATCGTTCCCTTCCTCGTCAGTGTGTTCTATATCTACCTGCTGCGGCAGAACTTTATGCAGATCCCCAATGAGCTGTATCTGGCTGCCAAGGTAGACGGCTGTAAGGATCTGAAGTATCTTTGGAAGGTTATGATTCCTCTGGCAATGCCCACCCTGATCTCCATCACCATTCTCAAGATGATGGGCGCATGGAACTCTTATGTGTGGCCCAACCTGGTCACAAAGTCTGACGCAACACGACTGATCACCAACGGTCTGCGTAATGCCTTCTCTGATTCCACCGGCGATGTGAACTACCCTGTACAGATGGCGGCTGTTGTAATTGTATCTGCCCCTCTGTTTATGGTGTTCCTGTTCCTGCGTAAGTATATTATGGCAGGCGTCAGCCGCAGCGGTATCAAGGGTTAATCCCGGTTAATAGGCAAATGCCTGTAACATAAAAAATCAAAAAACAAAGGAGACAACAAGCATGAACAAGAGAATCGTCGCAATCTGCATGCTGGCAGCTCTGCTGCTGGGCATGCTGGGCATGGTCGGCTGCCAGCCGAGTGTGTCCACCGCAACCCCCAACTTTGTCGTTCCTGAAGGCGGCTTCGACCCCACGCAGGAAGTGACCATCACCTTTGGTCACACCATGGGCCAGGCTTCCATGGCCATTGTTGACAAGTATATCAAGGAATTCAACAAGATCTACCCCAACATCAAGGTTGAGCATGTAAACAAGGGCGGCTGGTCCGATATTAACGGCACCGTTACCACCGAGATCAACGGCGGCACTCAGCCCAACATCGTTTACTGCTACCCCGACCACGTTGCTATGTACAACCTGGCTAAGGCCGTTGTCACTCTGGACAACCTGATCGCAAGCCAGCTGCCCGTAGGCGAAACCGGCGAGATTCTGGGTCTGACCGAGGCACAGAAGAACGACATCATTTCTTCCTACTACAACGAAGGCACCGCTTTCGGTGACGGTCTGATGTACACCATGCCCTTCTCCAAGTCCACCGAGATCCTGTTCTACGATGTAGACTTCTTCAAGGAGCACGAGCTGAAGGTTCCCACCACTTGGGAAGAGATGTGGGATGTCTGCGAGCAGATCAAGACTATCGACCCCACTTGCATCCCTCTGGGCTATGACTCCGCTGACAACTGGTTCATCACAATGACCGAGCAGATGAAGTCCGGCTACACCGACGCTTCCAAGACCGGTGGCGACCGCTTCACCTTCAACAACGACGCTAACAAGGCTTTCGTTGAGGAGCTGCGCGGCTACTACGAAAAGGGTCTGTTCACCACTAAGGATCTGTACGGTAACTACACCTCCGGCCTGTTCACCAACCAGGATCCCTCCAAGGCTCGTTGCTACCTCTGCATCGGCTCCTCCGGCGGTACCCGTCACCAGACCCCCAAGACCGAGGACGAAGAGGGTAACACCACTTACGCTTTCGAGGTCGGCATTGCTCCCATTCCCCAGTACGACGCTAACAACAAGAAGGCTATCTCTCAGGGTCCCTCCGTTTGCATCCTGAAGGGCAACGACACCACTGATCAGCAGATCATGGCTTCCTGGCTGTTCGTTAAGTTCCTGGTTACCGATGTTGCATTCCAGGCTGAGTTCTCCATGGACTCCGGCTATATGCCCGTTCTGAACTCCGTTACCGAAAACGCTACCTACAAGGCATGGCTGGATGCTGCTAACGGCTTCGACAAGCTGAACGCTCTGGCTGTTAAGGTTGGTATCGAAGAGCGCGACACCTACTTCGTTTCCGATGCATTCAACGGTTCCTCCGTTGCCCGTGTACAGGTTGGCGCTATGCTTAACAAGATCGTTTCTACCGAGCTGACCGGCGGCATGACCGTTGAGAGCCTGATCAACTCTGCTTTCACCGATGCCATCGACGAGTGTGTCTTCCAAGCCGGCTAATTTTATCTGCTTATGAAAAATGTAAAAAGATTTCTTAGTCTCTTTTTACTGCTGTGTCTGACGGTTAGCTATTTTAGCGGTTGTAATCTCCTCCCTGAGGCTCCCACGGAGCCTCAGGCAACGGAGCCCCCCACCGTCGAGCTTCCTGCGTGGATCGACTTTGTGGAGCAGGCGAAGCTGGATATGAACAGCTCCACTGCAAAGCTGGAAGTTACAGTTAAGCTGTTTATTGACGGTGATACCACCCACTTCAACGTACCGGAAAGCATCAGTGCTGACCGTACCCTGAAGGCCCGGTATATCGCTGTCAACACCCCTGAGTCCACCGGTCAGATCGAAGAATGGGGCAAAAAGGCCTCCAACTTTACCCGTGAAAAGCTCTCTAATGCGGAATCCATTATTATTGAGTCAAACACCGATCAGTGGGAGCGGGATTCCAGCGGTGGGCGCCATATGGCTTGGGTTTGGTATAAGCCCAAGGGCGAAACCGAATACCGTAACCTGAATCTGGAGTTGGTGCAGAACGGTCTGTCTTTGGCCAGTGGCAGCACCACTGACCTTTACGGCAACCTGACCCAGCGCGCCTATACCCAGGCAAAGCAGTACAAGCTCAACGCATTTTGCGGTGAGCCTGACCCCGATTTCTACTACGGCGGTCAGATTCAGACCGATCTTAAGACCCTCCGCACCAATACAAAGCTGTTTGAAAACAAGGACGTTGCCTTTACCGGCATTATCGTCCGTAACAACAGCCAGACCGTTTATGTAGAGCAGTATGACGAAGAGACAGATATGTACTACGGTATGAACGTCTACTACGGCTACACCAGCGGCGAAATTGATAACATTCTCAAGGTCGGCAACGAAGTTCGCTTCGTTGGCAATGTGCAGTATTGGGAAGGTGGCGGCACGTGGCAGGTCACCGACGTCCACTATAGCGCATTCGATCCCGACGACCCCGAAAACCTCAAGCTTTTGGGTACCGGCCACACGGCTTCCAACCGTCTGACCGACCCCGATACCTTCCTGAATGGCACAGTAACTGTCGATGTTCCCAAGAATATCGAGGGTACTGAAACTGAGGAAAAGACCTTCAAGTATGCAGAGCTGGCACTGAGCACCTCCATCCGTATGGAAGATCTCTATGTCAAGAGCATCTACACCACCAACAATGGCGGCGACAATGACGGCGCTATGACTTTCACCTGCACCACTGCAGACGGTAAGACTGTAGATGTTCGCACCACTGTATTGCGGAAGGCTGACAAAACCCTTTATACAAAAGACGATTTCATTAACAAAACCATTAGCGTAACCGGCATTGTCGATTACTTTAGTGGCGATTATCAAATCAAAGTTTTCTCCGCGAAGAATATTGAGATCCAATAAAAATTAATATAAAGGAGTAAGATTATGAAGAAAATCATTTCCCTGGTTCTCCTGCTGTCCCTGTGTCTGGGCCTGTTCGCCGGCTGTACGCCCGGTGTCGAGCCCGTAATCCCCACCAGCAACCTGGAGAACGCAAAGAGCCTGGTGTTCAACACCTACAAGCCCGCTAACAAGGACGAGGTTCCCTTCAAGTCCACCGACTTTGAGGTTATGACCGCTGTTCTGGTTGAGGGCGAAAGCTTCCCCGTGGCTTGGACCGTAGAGGTCACCGAGGGCCCCGCTGACGCTGTTAAGATCGTTGACGGTTCCTCCGATGCCTTCAAGAAGGTCGACCTGACCGAGAAGCCCGAGGTAGATGTCAAGTTCACCCTGACCGCTACCATCTCCGATGCTGAAGGCAACACTGCTACTGTTTCCTTCAACTATCAGACTCCCAAGTTCGAGGCTCCCTCTGCTGAGAAGATCGTCCTGAAGGTTA